>CAMZDY010000025.1 GCA_947305585.1 uncultured Verrucomicrobiota bacterium
GGGCGGAATATGATATAATAATAGACTCAATACTAGAAAAAGGCAGAAAAACCGTGAAAGATCTGGCAGAAATCCGCAAGGAAATCAACGCGATCGACGACGAACTGGTGAAACTGATTCGCCAGCGGCTCGAAATCGTGGAGCAGGTTGCGGCCAACAAAAAGGAGCGTGGAGCGCCGGTGTTCGATCCCGCGCGCGAACGCGAAATCCTCGCGAAAGTGGCGCGAGAGGTGGGTCCCGAGTACGAAAACGGGGCGTGTCTCCTCTTTTCCACGCTGATGTCCATTTCGCGCGCGCGGCAGCGCATAGTCCTGCGCGGCGAACCGGAGCTGGTGGGCGAGATCAAGTCGGCCATGGCGACTACGGCCAACAAGTTCCCCACGATCGCGGACGTGGTCTGTTCGGGCGTGGAGGGGTCGTATGCGCAGCAGGCGGTGAGCCATCTGTTCAGCTACCCGACGATCAAGTTCGTGTCCGGTTTCGAGAAGGTGTTCGACGCGGTGGACCGGGGCGAGGCGCCGTACGGGGTGCTGCCGGTGGAGAATTCGGCTGCCGGAACGGTGACGCAGGTGTACGACCAGATGGTCAAGCACGATTTCCGCATCGTGAAGTCGCTCCGGCTCAAAGTGAACCACGTGCTCTTGGGCGTGCGCGGGGCGAAACCGGAGGGGATCCGTCAGGTCAAGAGCCATCCGCAGGCGCTGGCGCAGTGCAGCAAGTACCTGAAGGCGCATCCGGACTGGGAGGCCATGGCCGACATCAATACGGCAGTGGCGGCGAAGGAACTGGCCGCGAGCGGCAGGCGGGATCTCGCCGTGATCGCGTCGAGGGCGTGCGCGGAGCTGTACGGGCTCGACATCCTGGACGAGAACATCCAGGACGAAAGCTACAACTACACGCGGTTCATCTGCATTTCGAAGAAGCTCGAGATCTATCCGGAGGCGCGGAAGTTCTCCATCATGCTGTCCCTGCCGCACCGGCCCGGGTCGCTGGCGACGATCCTCTCCAAGTTCGCGGCGATCGGCGTGAACATCACCAAGCTGGAGTCGCGTCCCATTCCGGGGATGGACTTCGAGTTCCGCTTCATTTTCGACTTCGACGCGTCGCCGCGCGACGAGCAGGTGCTGAGGCTTCTGGCGGAACTGGCGGACGATCCGGAAATCGAACATTTCACCTTCCTCGGGGCTTACGCCGAGGACTGACAACGGGAAGAACGATGAAAACAGAACAGATCAAGATATTCGACACGACGCTCCGGGACGGCGAACAGGCGCCCGGCTACTCCATGCATCTCGACGAGAAGCTCCGGATGGCGCAACAGCTGGAGGCGCTGGGGGTGGACGTAATCGAGGCCGGTTTCGCCATCGCCTCGCCGGGCGATTTCCAGTCCGTCACCGAGATTTCGAAGACGGTCAAGACGGCGACGGTCGCTTCGCTCTGCCGCGCGCTCGTCAAGGACATCGACGCAGCCGCCAAAGCCGTGAAGCCGGCGGCGCACGCGCGGATCCACACCTTCATCGCCACGAGCGACCTGCATCTCAAGTACAAGCTCAAGATCAGCCGGGCCGACTGTCTCCGTCAGATCAAGGAGATGGTGGCGTATGCGCGCAACCTGTGCGGCGAGGTGGAGTTTTCGGCCGAGGATGCGTCCCGGACCGATCTCGACTTCCTCTGCAAGGCCACCGAAACCGCGATCAAGGCGGGAGCGTCGGTGGTGAACCTGCCGGACACGGTGGGGTATTCGACGCCGGAAGAGATCTACCGCATGATCAAGACGGTGCACGACAAGGTGCCGAACATGGACCAGGCGATCCTTTCGATGCATTGCCACGACGATCTGGGTTTGGCGGTGGCGAACTCGCTCGCAGGCGTGATGGCCGGCGCGAGGCAGGTGGAGTGCACGATCTGCGGCATCGGCGAAAGGGCCGGCAACGCGGCGATGGAAGAGATCGCGATGGGGCTGAGGGTGCGGCACGACTACTACAAGGGGATCTACTGCAACCTCAAGACGGAAGAGCTGATGCGCACGGCCAATCTGCTGGCTACGATCACCGGCATCAAGACGGCGCCCAACAAGGCGATCGTGGGCGCGAACGCGTTCGCGCACGAGTCGGGCATCCATCAGCACGGGGTCCTCGCCAACGCGGAGACCTACGAGATCATGACGCCGGAATCGGTGGGCGTGAAGAAGACGGAGCTCGTCTTGGGCAAGCATTCGGGACGCCACGCGTTCGCGGAGCGGCTCAAGGAGCTCGGGTACGATTTCGAGGAGGACAAGATCGACCAGCTCTTCGGCGAATTCAAGCAGCTGGCGGACGAGAAGAAGGTCATCGCCGAACGCGACCTCATCGCGCTCGCCGAAAGCAAGATCACGGTCCGGCGCGAACCGAAGACGGAATGGAAGCTCGACAACTTCGTGGTCAATTCGGGCAATCTCATGTCCACGACGGCGCAGGTCACGCTTTCGAAGGGCGGCAAGATCAAGCAGGAGGTGGCGCTGGCGACAGGTCCCGTGTACGCTTCGTTCGCGGCGATCGAGAAGATCATCGGCCACAAGTTCACGCTTGAAGACTACCAGATCCACGCGGTAACCGAGCATCGCGACGCTTTGGGCGAGGTGATCGTGAAGATCAAGGACAAGAAGGGCATGTATCGCGGACGCGGCGTCAGCACCGACATCATCAAGGGCAGTATCCTCGCGCTCCTGAGCGCGGTGAACCGGATGGTGAACGACAAGGGAGAGTGAAGCCGATGGGCATGACGATGACGCAGAAGATCCTGGCCGCCCATGCCGGCAAGGACGAAGTGCACGCGGGCGAGCTCGTGATGGCGAAGCTCGACCTGGTGCTCGGGAACGACATCACGACCCCGGTGGCGATCGGCGAGTTTCCCAAGTTCGGACGCAAGACGGTGTTCGATCGCGAGAAGATCGCGCTCGTGCCGGACCATTTCGCGCCGAACAAGGACATCAAGGCCGCTACGCAATGCGCCACCATGCGCTGTTTCGCGAAGGAGCAGTCGATCAAGAACTACTTCGAGGTGGGCCACGATTGCGGCGTGGAGCATGCGCTCTTGCCAGAGAAGGGACTCGTGACGGCAGGCGACTGCATCATCGGCGCGGACAGCCACACCTGCACCTACGGGGCGGTGGGGGCGTTTTCGACGGGGGTCGGGTCCACCGACATGGCCTGCGGCATGGCTACGGGCGAAACGTGGTTCCGCGTGCCCGGCGCGATCAAGGTGGAGGTGAAGGGCAGGTTCCGGCCCAACGTGAGCGGCAAGGATCTGATCCTCCATCTGATCGGCATGATCGGGGTGGACGGCGCGAGGTACCAGTCGCTCGAGTTCGCGGGCGAGGGAATAAAGTCGCTTACGATGGACGACCGCTTCACGATCGCCAACATGGCCATCGAGGCGGGGGCGAAGAACGGCATCTTCCCGGTGGACGAGGCGACGCTCGAATATCTCAAGGCGCACGGCGCCAAGGAGCCGGTGGTCTACGCGGCCGACGAGGATGCGGTGTACGAACGCACGGTCGAGATCGATCTGGACGGGCTGGAGCCGACGGTGGCATTTCCGCATCTTCCCGAAAACACTCGCAAGATCGGCGATGTGGGCGACATCAAGATCGACCAGGTGGTGATCGGGTCGTGCACGAACGGACGCATCGGCGACATGCGCATCGCCGCCGGGATCATCAAGGGCAAGAAGGTGCATCCGGACGTGCGGTGCATCGTGATCCCCGCCACGCAGCGCGTGTGGCTGGAGGCGATGAAAGAGGGGCTCCTCGAAATCTTCGCGGAAGCGGGATGCGTTGTGTCCACGCCCACTTGCGGACCGTGCCTCGGGGGGTACATGGGGATTCTGGCCAAGGGCGAAAAGTGCGTGGCCACCACCAACCGCAACTTCGTGGGGCGGATGGGTCACGTGGAATCGGAAATCTATCTGGCGTCGCCGGCAGTGGCGGCGGCCAGTGCAATCGCAGGAAGGATAACGGCGCCATGAAGGCTAGCGGCAAGGTTTTCAAGTACGGCGACAACGTCGATACCGACGTGATCATTCCGGCGCGCTATCTCAACACGCCGGACATGCAGGAGCTGGCGAAGCATTGCATGGAGGACATCGACGCGTCGTTCGCGAAAAGCGTGAAGGCCGGCGATATCATGGTGGCGGGGAAGAATTTCGGGTGCGGGTCGAGCCGCGAACACGCGCCGGCCTCGATCAAGGCGGCAGGGGTGGCTTGCGTGATCGCGTCCACTTTCGCGCGGATCTTCTACCGCAACGCGCTCAACATCGGACTCCCGATCCTGGAGTGTCCGGAGGCGGCGGAGTCGATCGAAGCGGGACACGAGGTGGACGTGGACTTCGAGACGGGCGCCATAACCGATCGCGACACCGGCAAGACTTTCCGGGCCGAACCCTTTCCTCCGTTCATGCAGGAGCTGATCGCGGCAGGGGGTCTCGGGGCGTACATGAGCAAGAGGGTTTGAACAGGATGAAAGCGAAAATCGCGGTTACTCCCGGCGACGGAATCGGGCCCGAAATCGTGGCCGAAGCCGTCAAGGTGCTGAAGGCGGTGGCGGAGAAATACGGCCACGATCTGGCGATGGAGACGCATCTCGTGGGCGGGGCGGCGTACGACCAGTGCGGCGACTGCCTGCCGGAGGAAAGTCTCGCGGCCTGCAAGGCGGCGGATGCGGTTTTGCTGGGTGCGGTAGGAGGCCCCAAATACGACAAGCTGCCCGGACCCCAGCGGCCCGAAAAGCGTGCGCTATTGACCCTCCGGAAGGAACTGGGGCTTTTCGCCAATATGCGTCCTGCCAAGGTGTGGGCGCCGCTTAAGAGCGCCTCGCCCCTCAAGCCCGAAATCATCGATTCGGGACTCGACCTTCTGGTGGTGCGGGAACTTACGGGCGGAGTGTATTTCGGACGGCACGAGCGGGCGGCGGACGGACAGAGCGCCCTCGATCTCATGCCGTATTCGGTGGCGGAGATATCGCGCATCGCGAGGGTGGCGTTCGAGGCGGCGAGAAAGCGCCGGGGACGCGTGACGAGCATCGACAAGGCGAACGTGCTCGAAACTTCGCGGCTGTGGCGCGAGACGGTGACGCGCATCCGCGAGGAGGAGTACGCCGACATCGAGCTCGACCACATGTACGTGGACAACGGCGCCATGCAGCTGGTCCGCGCGCCGCAGCACTTCGACGTGATCCTGACCGAGAACATGTTCGGCGACATCCTCTCCGACGAAGCCTCGCAGATCACGGGGTCGATCGGCATGCTGCCTTCGGCTTCGCTGAGGAGCGACGGGTTCGGTCTCTACGAACCGATTCACGGGTCCGCCCCCGACATCGCGGGACAGGACATCGCCAATCCCCTGGCCACCATTCTGTCGGCCGCCATGATGCTGAAGCACAGTTTCGGACTGACGGAGGAGTCGGACGCGATCGAGCGTGCGGTAGGCCGGGTGCTGGCGGACGGGATCCTGACCAAAGATCTGGGCGGAACCGTGAAGTGCTCGGAAATGGGCCAGGCGGTAATCGAAAGGCTGTAAGGCGATGAAACTCGCAGTGGTTGGAATGGGACTCATCGGCGGCTCGCTCCTGAAGGCCGCCCGGAAAGCCGGCTACGAAACGCTGGGGCTGCATCATTCCGACCCGGCCGACCTGTCGGACACGGACATCATCTTCGTGGCGCTGCCGCCCAAGTCGATCGCGCCTTGGATCGAGGCGCACGAGGGCGGCTTCAAGCCGGGGGCGATCCTGACCGACGTGTGCGGCGTGAAGCGTCCGGTGTTCGAGTCGTTCCGCGAGCAGGCGATGAAGGCCGGCTGGACGTTCATCCCCGCGCATCCGATGGCCGGCAAGGAGGTGGCCGGTTTCGCCAACGCGGACGAAGACCTTTTCCGGGGCGCTTCCATCATCCTGACGCCGTATCCGTTCATGGGGCGGGGACCCTTGGACAAGCTTTGCCCGGTATTGAAAGATCTCGGGTTCACGACGATCGTATCCACCACGCCGGACCATCACGACCGGATGATCGCCTACACTTCGCAGCTTTGCCACGTGATTTCCGGCGCCTACATCCAGGACGCGCTCGCCCCGGAAACGCCCGGCTACACGGCAGGATCGTTTGCCGACATGTCGCGGGTGGCCACGATGGACGCGGAAACGTGGAGCGATCTTTTCCTCGAAAACCGCGATCATCTGCTGGCGGCGACGAAGGGCTTCGCCGGCCGGGTGGAGGAGTTCGCCCGATTGCTGGAGGCCGGCGACAAGGCGGGACTCATGGCGTGGATCCGGACCGGCGCGGACGCCAAAAGGGGGCTTAAGTCATGACGGGGTCGAAGTTCCAAGGCAGACGGCTCAAGCTGGAGATCCGGGGCGCGTCCCATGCAAGGGAAATCGGGATGCGGCTCGAAGGTTTCCCGTCCGGCTTCCGGTTGGACGAAGCGGCGCTCAAGGCGTTCATGGAGCGGAGGGCGCCGGGACGGGACGAGACCAGCACCGCCCGAAAGGAGCCGGACGCGCCGGAGTTCCTGTCGGGACTGGACGCGACGGGCACGACCAACGGGGAGACGATCGATGCGAGGATCGTCAACCGCGATTGCCGCAGCGGCGATTATGCGTCCGTGAAGAGCGTGCCGCGTCCCGGCCACAGCGACTATCCGGTGTGGGTGAAGACGGGGACGATTCCGGCCGGAGGTGGGTGCCATTCGGGACGGCTGACCGCGCCCATGTGCATCGCGGGCGGAATCTGCAAACAGTTTCTGTCCGAGCGAGGAATTACGGTCGAGGCCCGGGCGGAGCGGACGGCAGAGGAAATCCTGGCCGTGAAGTCGGAAGGCGATTCGATCGGCGGGAAGATAGTCTGCACGGCGAAAGGTCTGCCCAAGGGACTCGGCTGGGCGATGTTCGAAGGGATCGAAACGATGCTCGCCGGGGCCGTGTTCGGCATTCCCGGAGTGAAGGCGCTCTGGTTCGGCGATGGCGATAGGGCGGCCGACATGAAGGGCAGCGAGTTCAACGATGCGCTGGGCTTGGATGAGGCGGGACAGGTGACGCCGCGCACCAACCATTCGGGCGGACTTACTGGCGGAATGACGAACGGGGCCGACGTGGTCTTCACGGTTGCGATGCGCCCCACGCCCAGCATCTATCAGGAACAGGACTCGGTGGACCTGCTGACCCGAAATGAGACGAAACTCCAGATCAAGGGACGGCACGATCCCTGCATCGCCTTGCGGGCGGTGCCGGTGGTGGAGGCGATTGCGTCGCTTGTGATGGCCGATGCGATTCTGGACGCGGAAGCCGCCACGCCGCGCATCTGTCTCACGCTTACCGGCCAGACATTGGAAGAGAACCTTAGGCAGATAAGGGAGAACCGCGACCATATCGACATGTGCGAGCTGCGACTCGATCTTTTGGCGAACCGGGAGGAGATGGAGACGGTAGGCGAATTTCCGTCCCAGGCCGGGATCCCCGTAATCCTCACTTTGCGGCGCGAACGCGATGGCGGCAAGTGGCCGGACGGCGACGACGAGGGACGCGCGAAGATCCTGATCGATATTTTGACGAAGGGCCAGGGATTCAAGTTCGTGGACTTGGAGGACGATTTCCGCAATCCGGAGGTGGAACAGGCCGTCAAGCGTCACGGGGCCAAGATCATCCGGTCGCTCCACGACTTTGCGGGTCCGGTCAAGGGCATCTGCGAAACGCTGACCCGGCTCAAGGGCGAGACGGGCGAAATTCCGAAAGTGGCCATGATGCCGCTGGCCCCCGACGATGTGACGGAGCTTTTCCGGAGGCTCCAGACGTTCAAGGCGTTCCCTTACATCGTTTGCGCCATGGGGCATCTCGGCAAGGTTACGCGGATTCTCGCGGGCCGGCTGGGGAGCATGCTTACCTTCGCAAGCGTGCCGGGAGCCGCTACCGCCCGGCTCGGCCATTTGACGCCTTACGAACTGGTGCGCACCTATCGCTTCCGGATGTTGACGGATTCGACGGAACTGTACGGCGTGACGGGTTGGCCGCTGGAGGTCACCGGGTCGCCGGAGCTCAACAATCTGGCGTTCGGCAACGAGCAGGAAGACAAGGTGCTGGTGCCGTTTCCGTCGAGGACCTTGGACGAATTCATCCGGTTCGCAGATACAGTTGGCATCCGGGGCTCGGCGGTTACGGTGCCGCACAAAGAGGCGGCGCGCGATTTCGTGGGGGAACTGGACGATGCGGCCAAGTCGATCGGGGCCGTGAACACGATTGTCCGGACTTTGGAGGGCTGGAAGGGCTACAACACGGACGCGCCCGGATTCGCCTCGGCCCTGTGCGCTTTTCTGGGGACGGAAAGTCTCGAAGGGAAGCGCGTACTCATCGTCGGGGCGGGCGGCGCGGCCAAGGCGGTGGCGTATGCGGTCCATAAACTCGGAGGCGACGCCATCATCTGCAACCGCACGCGGGAGAAGGCGGAGATGCTGGCGTCCAAGTATTGGTTCCGGGTGGGCAAGCTGGAAGATCTGGCCCCGGTGGACATCATCATCCAGACTACTTCGGTGGGGCTCAACTCCGGGGCGGATGCGCTAAATGGCTATTCGTTCACCGGACAAGAGGCGCTTTTCGATCTCGTGTACCATCCGGAGGAAACAACCGCGATGCGTCGTTGCCGCGAGGCGGGAGGCCGGGCGGAGAACGGATGGCGGATGTTGGTCGACCAGGCAATCCATCAGCGGAGGATCTACCGTGAGCATGAATAAACTTTTCCTCTACGGTCCGCCTGCAAGCGGCAAGACTACGGTCGGCCAGGCGCTCGCCAAGGCGTTGGGCGTGAAGTTCGTGGACACCGACCAGCTGATCTGTCAGGCCGAAGGCTGCAACATCTCCGAGATTTTCGCGACGCGCGGCGAAGCTGGATTCCGCGAGGTCGAAACCCGGGCGCTCGAGGAAGCGTGCGCCATCGAGGAAAAGTGCGTGGTGGCGCTGGGGGGCGGCACGCTCCTCAAGGACTCGAACCGGGAACTGGCGGAAAAGTCCGGCGCGGTGATATGCATCGACTCCCCCGACGACAAGGTGCTGGAGGAGCGGATTCTGGCGGGCGAGGTGGTGCGGCCTTTGGGCAACAAGGCCAAGGAACGCGCGCCCCATTACGCATCGTTCCCCATCCGGCTCGCAAGGTATTTCATGTTGGAGGATTCGCTGGTGCTGGCGGGGTCGGGACTGGCCCCGGCGATCGTGTGCGGCGAAAAGCTGGTGACGGACGAGAACGTGCTCAAACACCATCCCGAACTCGTTTCCGGCACCGTGTTCGCGATGCCGTCGGGCGAGGAGCACAAGACGCCGGATACGATCATTAAAATGTGGTCGGCGTTTGCGCAGGCGGGACTCGGCAGACGCGACCGGGTGACGGCGATCGGAGGCGGCGTGACAGGCGACATGACAGGATTCGCGGCAGCCACCTGGATGCGCGGGATCGACTGGATCAACGTGCCGACCACGCTACTTTCGATGGTGGATGCGTCCACCGGCGGCAAGACCGGGTGCGATCTTCCGGAGGGCAAGAATCTCGCGGGGGCGTTCCACAGCCCGAAGCTCGTGGTGATCGATACCGACTTCCTCTCCACTTTGCCGCCGGAAGTCATGCGGTGCGGACTCGCGGAGATGATCAAGCATTGGGCGATCGGGGGCAAGCAGGAATTTTCGGGGACGGTGCCGAACGCGAAGGAGATCGCGGAGAATCTGTCCGTGAAGGTGGAGATCGTGCGCGAGGATCCGTTCGAGAAGCTGGGCCGTCGCATGCTGCTCAATTGCGGCCATACGATCGGGCATGCGGTTGAGAAGGAATCCGGCTACCGGCTGTCGCATGGCGAGGCGGTGGCGATCGGATGCGTGGAGGAGGCGCGGCTGGCGGTGCGGCTGGGGCTGTCCCGCGACGCCTGGGTGGAGGAGTTGAAGCGCACGTTCGAACAGGCGGGCCTCCCGACCGGATTGCCGGAAGGGATGACGCTTGAAAGTCTCCGCGCCATCATGCGGGGCGACAAGAAGCGCGCGGGCGATACTGTAACTTTCACCTTGCCTTGCGGTTGGGGCGACGTGCGGGCGGTGAAGCTGGATCTAGGGAAGGAGCTGCCGTGACACTCCTCCCCGGCAAAAGACGCGGCGCGGTGAGAGCGCCTGTTTCGAAAAGCCATCTGCACCGGCTTTTGATCGCGGCGTTCCTGCACGATCCGAAGCGCATATTCGAGGCGGATCCGTCCGACTCGGCCGATATCGCGGCCACCAAGCGTTGCCTTAACGCGATGGCGCAGGCGGGGGATAACCGTTCGCCGATACTCGATTGCGGCGAAAGCGGTTCCACGTTGCGCTTTCTGGCGCCGGTGGCGGTTGCATTGGGGTTCCGTCCGGAATTCAAGAAGGCGGGGCGTCTGGGCAGCCGGCCGATGATCGAGTATGCCCAGCTGGAGCCGGGGGTGCACGAGCTCGCAGGCAACGTTTCTTCGCAATACGTGACGGGGCTCCTTTTTGCGCTTCCGGTCTTGAAGGGACCGAGCGAAATCCGCTTTTCCTCGCCGTTGGAGTCGCGCGGGTACGTGGACATGACGCTCAAGGTGGTGAGGTCGGCCGGGATCGAGGTGGAGGAGACGGCCGAGGGCGGATTCCTCGTTCCGGGCGGACAGCGGTTCGGGGAAGTGGACGTGTCCAAGCCGGAAGGGGACTGGTCGGGCGCGGCGTTTTGGCTGGGGATGGACAAGCTCGGGAGCGAAGTGTCCGTTTCGGGACTCGATGCCGACAGCGCCCAACCCGACAAGGCGATTACGGAACTGCTCGGACGCGAGCAAATCGACGTTTCCGGCTGTCCCGATATTTTCCCGGTCCTTTCCGTCGTGGCCGGAGCCTTGCCTCAGACGACGCTTTTCGCCGGAACGCGTCGGCTCAAGCTCAAGGAGTCGGACCGGACTGCGGCCATGGCCGACGTGCTTGCGCGTTTCGGAACGGAAACGCGGATGACGGAAGACACTTTTACCGTCTACGGCAAGTCGGCGCCGTTCAAGCCGGGCGCGTTCACCAGTTACGGCGATCATCGCATCGCCATGTCGATTGCGGTCGGCGCCACGATCGCCGGGGGGCCGGTGGAGCTGGACAACGCCGACTGCGCCGCCAAGAGCTACCCCGGATTTTTCCGTTTGTTCGATGCGCTCGCTTGAAGAAATGCTGGCCTTGGAGGACGCGGACGAAGTGGCGGACCTCTATCGCGAAGCCTACCGGGTGAAGCTGGAGCATATTGGCGCCAAGGTTTCGGTGCGAGGACTCATCGAAGCCGGGAACGTATGCGCCAAGGATTGCTTTTATTGCGGCATCCGGAAGTCCAACGCCAAAGTTCGGCGCTATCAATTAAGCGAGGATGACATCGTGTGCCTGGCCGAACAGTCCAAGAGTTTCGGCTATGCCAGCGTGGTGATCCAGTCGGGCGAGATCGAGTCGGAAGCGCACACGATGTCGGTCGAGCGCGTGCTCAAGCGACTTGCGGCGCTCGATCTGGGCGTGACGCTGTCCTTGGGCGAACAGGAGCCGGACGTCTACAAGCGTTGGCGGGATGCCGGAGCTGCGCGCTACCTCCTGAGGATCGAGACCGCGAACGAGGAGCTTTACCGGAAGCTCCATCCCGCGAACCACAGCTGGCGGCGACGATTGGAATGTCTTAGGACGCTGAGGAAGCTCGACTATCAGGTGGGGACGGGAGTCATGTGCGCCTTGCCGGGCGAAACGGTGAAAGATCTGGCCGACTCCATCCGCTTCTTCCGCGACGAAGACGTGGACATGATCGGCATGGGTCCGTACATCCCCCATCCCGATGCGCCGCTTAAGGGCGTGGAGCCGATGACGAAGGCGGCGCGGCTGGCGTGGGGACTCAAGATGATCGCGGCGACGCGGCTCACACTCCCCCAAGTCAACATCGCAGCCGCCACTGCCTTGCAGGCGCTGGCCGACGACGGACGCGAGCAGGGGATTTTGGCCGGGGCCAACGTCATCATGCCCAATGTGACCGATGTCGAGTATCGGGCCAACTACCAACTTTATGCCGGCAAGCCTTGCCTCAACGAGAATGCCGGACAGTGCCGGAGCTGTCTCGACCGGCGACTCGAGGCGATCGGCGAGAAAATACTCTATGGAGAGCGGGGCGACAGTCTCCGCTATTTCGAACGATGCAAAAACGCGCAGCGGTAATCAACGATTTCGCCAGTTTCGGGCGGTGTTCTTTGGCGGTGTCGATTCCCATCCTCTCCGCCATGAAGGTGCAGTGCTGTCCGGTGCCTACGGCCATCTTCACCAACCATACTGGCTTTCCGAGTTTCAAGTGGACGGACTACACGGAGCACATGGACGGTTATATCGAGGAATGGCTCAAGTTGGGGCTCAAGTTCGATGCCATCCAGACCGGTTTTCTGGGGAGCGAGGCGCAGATCGACTATGTTTTCCGCTTTCTGGACGCGTTCGGCAAGGGAGCGCTCGTCTGTATCGACCCCGTGATGGGCGACTACGGCAAACTCTACTCCACCTATTCGCGCGAACTGGCGGAGTCGATGCGCCGGTTTCTGTCGGTGGCGGACGTGCTCACCCCCAATCTGACGGAGGCGTGCGTTTTGGCGGATATTCCCTACGACCCCGACATGCCGGACGCGGTGCTCGAGAAGGTGGCGCGTCACTTGAGCGCGCCCAATAACGCCAAAGTGGTCATAACCGGCATTGCGCGGGGAACGAATCTCGTCAACTACGTCTATGAAGGCGGCGCGGCCACGTTGGTGGAGACGCCGAAGCTGGGCGAGGATAGGTCCGGCACGGGCGACGTGTTCTCTTCGGTGGTGATGGGCGCGCTGATGAACGGCCAGAGCTTCCTGAACGCCGTCGACACCGCCAACCTGTTCGTGGCGCATGCGGTCGAGGCCAGCATCCGGCACCAGGTGCCGCTCAAGGACGGCCTTGCCATCGAAGAGGTATTGGGGGATCTAGTATGATGACCGTGACCTATCAGGTGCGCAGCGCCGTTTACGTCAATCTCACCAACCGCTGTCCCTGCGCCTGCACGTTCTGTCTCCGGCAGAACGGACCGGGAATCTACGGAAGCTCGCCTTTGTGGCTGGAGCGCGAACCGACCTTGAAGGAGGTGGTGGAGTCGCTGGACGGCTGGGACTACGGCAAGTTCAAAGAGGTGGTTTTCTGCGGTTACGGCGAACCTACCGAACGGTTGGACGTGCTGCTCGAGGCGGCCAAGCACCTCAAGGCTGCGCATCCGGACGTGACCATCCGCGTCAACACGAATGGACTAGCGGATCTCATCTGGGGACGCGACACCGCGCCGGACTTCGCGGGCAAGGTGGACGTACTTTCCATTTCGCTCAATACTGACGATCCGGCCGAATATCTGGCCGTGTGCCGTCCCAAATTCGGCGAGGCGGCCTATCCCGCCATGCAAAGGTTCGCGAAAAACGCCGCCAGTCTCGGGATAAAAGTGGTGATGACGATCGTGGATGCGCCGGTCACCACGCCGGAGCAGCAGGTGCGTTGCCGCGCCATCGCCGAGTCGCTCGGAGCCACTTTGCGCATCCGGCCCTACGAATCCCCGGAATAA
>CAMZDY010000026.1 GCA_947305585.1 uncultured Verrucomicrobiota bacterium
CAGGTGACTCATAATCTCCGGGTCGTGGGTTCAAGTCCCGCCGGGTCCACCAACACGAGGAAAAGAGACAAAGAAAACAGGCTTATGGCCAAGAGAATCGCATTGCTGGTCCTGGGCGCGCTGGTGTTTTCCGGCTGCGCCTTTATGATGAAGACCGATCCCGGCGCTATCGAGGGATTGGAATTTGGCGGCTATCCCGGAAAGGCCGGAAATTCCGACATCGCGATCGTGGTAAGCACTATGAGCGTCAACTTGTTCGAGTGGCATATCGCTTCGGGCGACATAACGTGGGATGAGGAGCGCGAGACCGTGAAAGGTTGGCCGACGCTGACCGACTGTTGCACGCAGGATAAATTCATGGAGCTCATGGAGACGTTGGCCCGGCACTACAACGCCGATATCATCCAGTACCAGTACGACGACTACGAACCGTTCAATGTCGGTTCGGCGCCCACGGACTGGGTGAACGTGCCGTTCTGGCTGGCGTACTGGTTCTTCCCCACCCGCGAGGTGGACTGCTCGGCGGTGCTCAGGATGCGGCCGGAAGTTGCCGAAGAGCCTGCGGCGGAGGAAGATTCGGCGGAGGAAGAAGTTGCGGAGGAGGTGGCGCGGTGAAACGGATCTTGGCGATAATCGTTTTGGCGTTGGCTTTTGGGGTGGCGGTTTCCGGTTGCCATGCGCGGTGCGACATCACCTACCGGCAGCACGATATCGAGTACGGAGAGACGGCTATCGCCTCGGTGACGTGTCGCAATACGGGATATTTCCTGTTCAAACATTTGCCGATCTGCTCGGGCATGCCTTGGCACGAGGGACTTTTGAAGGATTGGGATCCCGAGCGCGACTGGTTCGACGACCACGTGAATTTGGACGACAATATGGATATGCTCAAACTGGCGGCGCGGGAAGTGGGGTCGGCCAAGCTTACCCGGGTGAGATCGGAAGTGGACAACAATTCGATCTGGTCGTTCTTCCTGATCGAGCGCCGCTCCATCACCACTACTGCGGTAATCTTAAAGAACAAGACAGAGCTGTAAAGAAACGATGAAAGAAGCAAAAATGCGTACGGGCGCACAGGCGCTGGTGGATTCGCTGGTTAAGGCGGGCACGGAAGTGCTCTTCGGCTATCCCGGCGGACAGGCGCTGGATATCTTCAATTGCCTGCCGGAAGCGCCCATGAAGTTCGTGCTGGGCCGGCACGAGCAGGGGTGCGCCCACATGGCCGATGGCTATGCCCGGGCCACGGGCAAGCCCGGCGTGTGTCTCGTGACTTCCGGTCCCGGCGCCACGAATGTGGTCACGGGTCTCGCCACCGCCAATATCGACGGCGTTCCGATGGTGGTGATAACCGGGCAGGTGCCGCTTTCGCTCATCGGCACGGATGCGTTCCAGGAGGCGGACACTTCGGGCATCACCCGGGCGATCACCAAGCACAACTTCCTCGTCCACAGCGCGGATGAAATCCCGGAGATCGTGGCGCAGGCCTTTTACATCGCCACGCACGGCAAGCCCGGGCCGGTGGTGATCGACGTGCCCAAGAACTGCCAGCAGGCTTTGACCGCCGCCGAATACCCGGAAAGGGTGTCTTTGCGCGCCTACCATCCGGAGCATGCGCCCAATCCCAACGATCTTTCCAAGTTCGCCAAAATCCTGAACGCGGCCAAACGTCCGGTGCTGTACGCCGGCGGCGGCGTGATCACCTCGGGGGCGGCGGCGGATCTGGCCAAGCTGGCGGAAAAGGCGGAAATTCCGGTGGCCACCACGTTCATGGGGTTGGGGTCTTTCGACGAGCACAGTCCTTTGGCGCTGGGCATGGCGGGCATGCACGGATCGGCGGCCGCCAACTGGGCCATCCACGAGGCCGATTGCATCGTGGCCCTCGGCGTGCGGTTTTCCGATCGTGTTACCGGCAACATCAAGCTGTATGCGCCGGAAGCCAAGATCGTCCACGTGGACTGCGATCCGTCGTCGCTCAACAAAAACGTCAAGGTGGAGCTGGGGATCTGCGCGGACATCAAGGACGTTCTCACCACCGTTTCCAGCCGGATCAAGCAGAACCGGCACCAGGAGTGGGTCGAAAAGATCCACGGCTGGCAGCAGGAGCATCCGATTTCGTACAAGCCGATGCACGAAGGGGTGATCATGCCCCAGGCGGTCATCGAGGCCATCGACAAGGCCACCCACGGTTCGGCGCTTTTGGTGACCGACGTGGGGCAGCACCAGATGTGGACGGCGCAGTTCTTCCGCCACAACACGCCCAGGCACTTCCTGTCTTCCGGCGGCATGGGCACGATGGGATTCGGCATCCCGGCGGCGATCGGTGCGGGGCTCGCCAAGCCCGACGCCAAAGTGGTTTGCGTAGTCGGCGACGGCGGCGCGCAGATGACGTTCGAGGAGGTGGTCTGTGCGGTCGAGCACAAGGTGCCGGTCACATTCGTCATCATCAACAACAGCTGCCTCGGCATGGTGAGGCAGTGGCAGCAGCTCTTCTACCGGGAGCGCTACGCCGGTTCGATCCTGTCGGTCCGGGGGCGGCTCGACATGGAGCGGCTGGATCAGGATCTCGAGTACGACTATCTCCCCGATTTCATGCTGCTCGCCAAGGCCCACGGCGCGGAGGCGTACCGGGTGATCGATCCCGCCAAGCTGGACGACACCATCCGCACGGCGGTGGAAAGCGGCAAAACCTCGGTGGTTGAAGTCATCGTGGAGCCACGCGCCAACGTGTATCCCATGATTCCCGGCGGCAAGCCGGTAACGGAGATGATATTCGAATGAAACAGGAAACATATCGCTTCAATTGCTTCGTGGAAAACCGTCCCGGCGTCCTTGCGCGGATAGTGGGTCTGATTTCCGGCCGGGGCTACAACATCCAGGCGCTGAACGTGGGTCCCACGGAGGACGGAACGGTCTCCAAGATGAAGATCGACGTTCTTTGCTCGGACGAAAGCGTAGTGGAGCAGATCAAACATCAATTGAGCAACCAGGTGAACGTGATCGAAGTCACGTCACGCAAACGTTAACGTTGAGGAACAAACAATGGGTTATAACTGTGTAGTTTGCATCAAGCAGGTTCCCGACACCGGCAAGGTGACCGGCGACGCCATGAAGGCGGATGGAACCATCAACCGGGCGGCGCTACCTGCCATCTTCAACCCGGAAGACCAGAATGCGCTGGAGGCGGCCTTGCGGGTGCGCGACCAGCATGGCGGAACGGTTACCGTAATCACGATGGGGCTCCCGGCGGCCTGCACGATTCTGCGCGAGGCGCTGATGTGCGGCGCCGACAAGGCGTATCTGGTGACGGATCGCCGGGCGGCGGCTTCGGATACGCTGGCTACGAGCTACATCCTGTCGCAGGCGGTGAAGAAGCTGAACCCCGACCTCGTGTTTTGCGGACGCCAGGCCATCGACGGCGACACGGCGCAGACCGGTCCGCAGATCGCCGAGAAGCTGGGCGCCACGCTGGTGACCTATCTCGAAGGTCTGGAGATCAAGGACGGTTTCGCCTACGCCACGCGCAATATCGGTACCGGCACCGAAAAGGTCAAGGCCAAGCTGCCGGCGCTTTTCACGGTGATGGAGAAGTGCGGCGAGCTCCGTCCTTTCCAGGCTCGCCTCGCCATGAAGTACAAGAAGGCGCGCGCGCCGATGGAGCTTCCCAGGGAGACGGCCGATGCCGACTACGAGGCGCTCAAGGCGAAGGGGCTCGACATCGGCCAGTGGAATCTGGACGATATCGGGTGCGATCTTTCGCGTTGCGGCAAGGCGGGTTCGCCCACGCTCGTGAACAAGATCGTAAACGTGGTGCTGGCGGGAGGCGAATTCCAGGAGTTCCAGCCGACCGACGAGGACATGGGGCGGCTTGTGGGCTCGCTTATCGCAGATCACACCATCGGCTAAAGTAAGGAGTCAAGAAATGGACAGAAGTCAAGGCGAAGTCTGGATCTACGCGGAGCAGGAAGACGGGGTTTTGAGCGATGTGGCGCTGGAACTCTTGGGCAAGGGCCGGGAACTGGCCGGCACGCTGGGCGTTCCGGTGGCGGCGGTGCTTTTGGGCAGCGGAGTGGAAGGCCTCGCGGCCAAGCTCTTCGAATATGGCGCGGACAAGGTGCGTCTCGTCGACGATCCGGCGCTCAGGAACTACCAGAACCGCAGCTATCGCGAAACGATGATCGAGCTCATAAATGAGATCCATCCGCAGATTTGCGTGTTCGGGGCGACGTTCCAGGGTCGCGATCTCGCGCCGTCGATCGCGTCGGCGCTGAGGTGCGGTCTCACTGCCGACTGCACCGAGCTCAAGATCGGCGACTACACGGATCCGGCCACCAAGGAGGAATTCAAAAACCTGCTGATGCAGTGCCGTCCGGCGTTCGGCGGCAATATCATCGCCACCATCGTCAATCCCCGCAACTGGCCGCAGATGGCCACGGTGCGCGAAGGCGTGATGAAGATGCTCGACCCCGTTCCCGGCAAGTCCGGCGAACTTGTGAAGCATCAGGCCAAATGTCTGGACGGGCTGGAGCTTCCGGTGGAAGTGCTGGAGGTGGTCAGGACCGCCAAGACCGTGAACCTCAAGGGCGCCCGGGTGATCGTGGCCGGCGGCGCCGGCGTGGGATCGGCCGAGAACTTCAAGCTTTTGCACGAGCTGGCCGAAGCGCTGGGCGGCACCGTGGGCGGAACGCGCGCGGCGGTGGACCTCGGGTACCTCGAGCACGAGCGGCAGATCGGCCAGACGGGCGTCACGGTGCGGCCTGCCCTGTACATCGCCTGCGGCATTTCCGGCGCGGTGCAGCACCTCGCGGGCATGCAGGAGTCGCAGAAGATCATCGCCATCAACACCGACAAGGACGCTCCGATATTCTCGGTGGCGCACTACGGCATCGTGGGCGACGTCTGCGAGGTGTTGCCCAAGATCATCAAGGCCGTCAAGGCCAAGGCACTTTAATTTTCAAGGAGTTTCCGAACATGGCCAATTTCTATCAGGACAATCCCGAGATCGCGGAAATCATCGACGCGCTCGATCTGCGCGAGGTGGCGGCGCTCTTGGAGAACGATTTCGCGTACGCCAAGGAGTACGATTTCGCTCCGGAAAACGCGGAAGATGCGATCGACAACTACAAGCGGGCGCTGGACATCTGCGGCAAGATCGCGGGCGAGCGCATCGAACCTACCGCCGAGGCCACCGACAAGGTGGGCAATATCCTCGAGGAGGACGGCTCCGTAACCTACACTCCCGGCATCAAGCTTGCGATCGAACTTTACGGCAAGAGCGGTCTCATGGGGGCCACGCTTCCCTATTATCTGGGCGGTCTCAACATGCCTTGCACCATCCTTACGGCGTTGAACGACATCGTTTCGCGCGCCGATTGCTCGCTCATGAACATGTTCGGGCTGCAGGGGATCGCCGAAACCATCAACGCGTTCGCGTCCGAAGAAATCAAGAAGGAGTACGTGCCGCGGCTCGCGACGGGCGAGCTCACCGGCGCGATGGTGCTCACCGAACCCGACGCCGGTTCCGACCTGCAGTCGGTCAAGACCATCGCCTACCAGAACGAGCAGGGCGAGTGGTTCGTTTCCGGCGTGAAGCGTTTCATTACCAACGGCTGCGGCGACGTATTGCTCGTCTTGGCGCGTACCGAACCCGGCACGACGAACGGATCGGGCCTGAGCTGCCTGTTGGTGGAGAAGTGCCCGCAGGTCAAGGTGCGCCGCATCGAGCACAAGCTCGGCATCAACGGATCTCCCACGTGCGAACTGGTGTTCAAGGACGCGCCGGCCAAGTTGATCGGTCAGCGCCGCCGGGGTCTCATCACCTATGTGATGGCGCTCATGAACGGAGCCCGGGTGGGCATTTCGGCGCAGGGCACCGGCGTGGGCGAGGCCGCCTACCGCGCCGCCCGCGAATATGCCGCGAGCCGCAAGCAGTTCGGCGTTACGATCGACACTTTCCCGGCGTTGAGGGAGCTTATCTCCAACATGTCGGTGGATCTGCAGGCTTCGCGCGTTCTGGCGTACTACTCCTCCAAGTCGGTCGATCTGGAGGCGGGTCTCACCAAGAAATTCGAGTCGCTCAAGGGCACCTCGGAGGCGATGGCCGTCAGGGGCCGGATGAAGAAGTATGCCGCATTCAACAAGATGCTCACGCCGATGGCCAAGTACTTCGCTTCGGAAATGGCGATGCGCGTGTCCAACAACGCGGTGAGCGTGCTGGGCGGCTCCGGCTACATGAAAGACTATCCGGTGGAACGCTATTTCCGCGACGCGCGGATCTGCTCCATCTACGAGGGCACGTCGCAGCTGCAGATCGTGGCGGCCATCGCCGGCGTGGAGGGCGGTCTCGTGCCGGAAGTGCTGGATGACGTTTTGGAGGGCGTGGAGCTGACGGACGGGTTGAAGGCCAAGGTGGCGGAAATCCGCAAACTGGCGGACGAGCTCGCCACGGCCATCGAAACCGTCAAGGCCAATCCCGAGGCCAAGATGTACCACAGTCTGCAGGCGCGGCGCCTCGTCGATGCCGGCATCGCCGTTATCGTGGCGGCGCTGTTCGTGCGCTTGGCGGCCCGGAATCCCAAGAAGGAGCTGTCGCTCGACTACTGGCTGGGAGTGCAGTTCCCGCAGGTCCGGGCGGAGCTGGAAATCGCAAAGGGCGGCTATACCGCCAGCGTGACCGATTTCGAGACGTTGGCGCCCATGCCCAAGGTAGACTGATCGCCGATGAAGATTCTCGGCGAAAGGATTTTTGCCCGCGATGCGGAAGGCGTGCTCGTCTCCCGCATCGGCACTTTGTTTCTGCGCACTCCGGGACTGGTGACGCTGCGCGGCGTGCACGCCATGCAGCGCCAGTTCTGGATCGACGAACTCAATCGCGAGCGGTCCGCCGAAGGCCGGGATTCGCTCACCCTGGCGGAGGAGGACGCCGAATTCCATGATTCGGTGGATCTGGTGTTCACCGACGATCACGTGCTCATCCGTCCCGATCCGGAGCATCTCGACATGGCGTTCAAGGCCGATGAGATCCTTCAGACGATGGTCAGCAAGCGTGTGATCCGGTTTCTCAACACCAATTCGGCCAAGGTCCGCCGGGCCATCACCGAGCGCGGCGAAAACTGGCGGATGTCCCGGCAGCCCATATCCCAGCAGGATATCGCCAACCTCATCGAGCACTCCAAAGTGCCGATCTGCGAGAATCCGATCTACTACTACAACCGGTCCACCGGCACCAGATACGTGACGGCTTCCACCTTTCTGGACGTGCAGAAGTTCGACGACATGCGCTTCCGCCGCCAGATCAAGGAATTCGTGGACGGGCTTTCGAAGCGCAACCGCATGGGCAATCCCGAAGTGGATCTTTTCCCGACCTCCACGCCGATCGAGATCAAAAAGGCGTGGAAGAAACTGCCGGTCACCGAATTGACCGACGAAGAGCTGCGCGCCCGGTGCGAAAAGATCGATCTCGATTGGCGCATGTCGCTTCCGCCGGAACTGCGGGAAGAATCCATCGCCAACTACGATTGGCGCAATGCCATGTGCCAGACCATCACCCGTCAGTCCAACGAAACTTCGGCGGAGGAGCAGGAGCTGGTGAGCGGCATCGCGAGCGAATTCTACCGTCAGATCGAGTGGCTTCCGGGCGCGATGATCGACCGGGGCGAAGTTATTTTCGATCCCATCTACGGCGAATCCGAGCGTACGCGCGACCCCAAACTGCTGGAGATCTGCGATCCTCGCGTAAAGGCCATCATCTTCAACTTCACCCAGGTGTTCGGCGATCTCGACTACATCAACGTCGGACGGATAGCGCATTCGCTGTCGAAAGATCCGTCCGACGCGCTCCGTCGCCATATCGTCTATATCATCCAGTACCATTCGCGCGGAGCGGCGCAGCCCAAGGTGGTCATCATCCGGTTGCAGAAGTGGGGCATCGCCGAGCGTCTCGACCAGGGCAAGGACATGCTGCAGGCCATTCTGGAGTCGGAAGAATACGCCGATTACATCATGGACCGGCGGCGGATGTGTCTCCAGTTGGGGATGAACCTCCCACGGCGCCTCCGGTACAGCCATTTCACCGAGAAGTACCGCGGAAACAACCAGTACAACGGCGTGACCGTGCGTACGAGCTTTTTCTCGCGCCCGTACATCCCGGGGTTCGCTTCCGACAAGATCCCCGACCAGAAATACCGCAATCCGGTATTCGCCCTCAAGTTCGCCGCGCTCATCGGCAAGGCGGCGGCGCTCGACATGATCGTGGGGCGGCGCCGCACGGAAACGAAGGAACTGCTGTTCGACCGGAACTACGAGGTGATAGTGATGGACGCGGACGGCATGCCGTCCGAACTGATGGTCACCGACCACGCCGGAACGTTTGTGAACTACGAACACCGGATGGAGGAATATGTGTTCCAGTATGCCGGGGTCATGCAACGGCGCAAATCGCTGGTGCCGGACTATCCGGCGTTCGTGGATGCCTACGTCAAGGCGTTTCGCTGCGAAATCGCCTCCATCCAGTCCGAATACCGGGCGCAACGCCGGGCGTACGACAATCTCTTCATGGATCGTCCGTTCGACGTCAACGGCTCCGGCGCCTACCGCTGGTCCTGCATCCTGAAACGGTTGGACGAGGCCGACCCGGACCAGCTGGCCGGGCTTCTGCGCGCCGCCATCGGCGAATGACCCCATGTTGAAGTACGCGGCCAAGAGAATCCTTGAACTGGTGCCGACCACGGCCGGAATCCTGCTGCTCACTTTCCTCCTTTTCAACGTGGTGGGCGGCTCTCCGGCCGAAACCATCCTCGGCAAGAACGCCACCCGCGAGGCGATTGAGGCGTTCAACCATAAGTGGGGCTACGACAAACCGCTAGTGTGGAGTCTCGACAGCCAGTTCATCAACTTCATCGCGTCGCTCGCGAAAGGGGACCTCGGGTATTCCATCGAGATGAACGAAAAGGTGTCCGACGTCCTGAAGCGCGGCGTGGGCCCCAGCCTTTCGCTGACGGTGCCGATTCTGGTTGGGGGCTCGGTGCTGGCCTTGATGCTTTCGGTATTGGCGGCGGCCAGGCGCGGCACGGCAGTGGATAGCGGGATTCTGGTCGGTTCCACCGTGCTCATGAGCGTCAATTACGTGGTGTGGGTGCTCGCGGGACAGTTCGTTTTTTCCTACAAGTTGGGTCTCTTCCCGGTGTGGGGCTACGAAAGCGCGGTCTATCTGGTGTTGCCGGTGCTGATCGGCGTGGTATCGTCGCTGGGGACCGACGTCAGGTTCTTCCGCACCGCGCTTTTGGACGAGATCTACAAGCCCTACGTGCTCACCGCCAGATCCAAACGTCTGTCGCCCGCGCGCATCCTTTTCCGTCACGTGCTCCCCAACGCGCTGATTCCGATCGTTACCTATATTTCCCTTTCCATTCCCTGGCTGTTCACCGGCTCGCTTCTGCTGGAGAGCTTTTTCGGCATTCCGGGTCTGGGCTCCGTTTCGATCAACGCCATCCACTCCGCCGACATGGCGGTCGTAAGGGCGCTGGTGGTGCTGGGGGCGATTCTGTATCAAGGCGTGAATCTGGTCACCGATCTTCTTTACGCCGCTTTGGATCCGAGGGTAAGGCTGTGAAAATAGGTGCGCATCTGTCTTCTTCCGGCGGCTATATGGCGATGGCGAAAACGGCCTTGTCGATCGGCGCCAACGTCTTCCAGTTTTTCACCCGCAATCCCCGCGGGGGCGACGCGAAGCCGCTGGACCTCTCGGACGTGGCCGCCTTCAACGCGTTCGCCGCCAAGGAGGGAATCGGTCCCATCCTGGCGCACGCCCCCTACACGCTCAACGCCGCCGCCGCGCGGCCCGAAGTGCGCGTGTTCGCCGAAAACACCATGCGCGACGATTTGGATCGGCTGGAGCATACGCCCGGAGCCATGTACAATTTCCATCCCGGTTCGCACGTGGGGCAGGGGGCGGAAGCCGGCATGGACCTTATCGCCGCCATGCTGGGCCGGATCTGGACCAAGCCTTATTCCACTTTGGTGCTGCTGGAGACGATGGCCGGCAAGGGGTCGGAAATCGGCCGCGACTTCACGGAGATCCGCACCGTGATCGACCGGACGCTGGCGATCGCGCCTGACGCCAAGCTGGGGGTCTGCCTCGATACCTGCCACGTGTGGGACGGCGGATACGACATCGCGAACCGGCTGGACGAAGTGGTGGAGGAGTTCGACCGGATCGTGGGTCTCGGGCGGCTCAAGGCCATCCACGTGAACGATTCCATGAACCCGCTTGCGGCCCACAAGGACCGGCACGAGAAGATCGGGCAGGGGCATATCGGGTTGGAGGCTTTCCGGCGCATCGTGAACCATCCCGCGCTCAAGGATCTGCCTTTTTATCTCGAAACCCCCAACGAGCTGGACGGGTATGCGGCCGAAATCAAGTTATTGAAAGGACTGGCACAATGCTGACATTCAACGATCCCAAGAAACTGCAGGCGTGGAGCCGGCTGAGACGTTCCAAGGGCGAGAAGATCGCGCTCATCCCCACCATGGGCTATCTGCACGAGGGCCATCTGTCGCTGATCGCCCTGGCCAAGAAGAAGGGGGCCAAGCAGATTGTGGTTTCCGTGTTCGTGAATCCGGTCCAGTTCGGCCCCAACGAGGATTACGAAACGTATCCGCGCGACGAGAAGGCCGATTTCGCCAAGTGCCGCAAGGCCGGCGCCACCGCCATTTTCTTCCCCACGCCCAAGAACATGTATCTCGAGGACCACTCGACCTACGTGTGCGAGGAGCTGCTCAGCCGCGGACAGTGCGGCGCGCGCCGTCCCGGGCATTTCCGCGGCGTCTGCACGGTGCTCGCCAAGCTTTTCAACATCGTCCATCCGCATTTCGCGGTGTTCGGCCAGAAGGACTACCAGCAGGCGCAGGTCGTCAAGCGCATGGTGCGCGACCTCAATTTCGACGTCGAAATCGCCGTGGCCCCGATCGTCCGCGAAGAGACGGGTCTCGCCCGCTCCAGCCGCAACACGTATCTCTCGGACATGGAGCGCCAGAACGCGCTTTCCATTTCCGAGGCGCTGTTCGCGCTCCGGCGCAAGGTCCGCAAGCTCGGCAAGCTCCCCGCCGCCGCGGTGGAGAAGGAGATCGCCGGGCATCTCGTCAAGAACGACCTCAAGCCCGACTACGTGGAGGCGGTGGACGCCGAAACCCTGGCCAAGGTCGACATGGTCAAGTCGGGCGTGGCGGTGCTGGTGGCGGCGTACAGCGGCAAGACGCGGCTTATCGACAATATAGTACTTTAAATCACAAGCGGAACAACCATGATAGACATCAAGAAACTGCGGGAAGATTTCGATAATACCGCCGCCCAGCTGGACCGTCGCGGGGTGGAGCGGGCGAAACTCGAACGGGCGCGCGATCTCGATTCCAGGCGTCGCGCCCTGGTGACGGAAACGGAAACGCTCAAGGCTTTGCGCAACCAGAAGAGCAAGGAGATCGGCCTCGTGGCCAAGCAGGGCGGCGACATCGCCCAGGTCAAGGAGGAGATGCGCAAGGTGGGCGACCGCATCGCCGAGATCGACCGGGAGCTGGCTTCGGCGGAGCGCGACCTGCGCGAAACCCTGCTCATGATCCCCAACATCCCCGCGCCGGAAATCCCCACCGGACCCGACTCCTCCGCCAACGTGGTGGTGCGCAAGGAAGGGGAGTGGAAGGATCCCGAGTTCAAGATCCTCGACCACATGGCGATCGGCGAGAAGCTGGGGATATTCGACTTCCCCCGCGGCGTGAAGCTCACCGGCACCGGCTTCCCCGTCATCCTCGGACAGGGCGCCAAGCTCCAGCGCGCGCTCATCCAGTACATGCTGGATCTGCACTGCCGGACCCAGGGCTACACGGAGATGCTGCCGCCTTTCGTGGTCAACAGCGATTCGATGACCGGCACCGGCCAGCTCCCCAAGTTCGCGGAGGATCTCTACCATTGCCAGATCGACGACTTCTGGCTCATCCCCACCGCCGAAGTGCCGGTGACCAATTTCTACCGAGACGACATCCTCAAAGCCGCCGATCTCCCGATCAAGCTAACGGCTTACACGCCCTGCTTCCGCCGCGAAGCCGGCAGCGCCGGCAAGATGACGCGAGGCATGCTCCGCGTGCACCAGTTCGACAAGGTGGAGATGGTCAACTTCGTCCATCCCGACACTTCCTTCGCCCAGCTCGAAACGCTCGTGGGCGAGGCCGAAGCGGTGCTGAAGGGTCTCGGCCTCCACTATCGCGTGCTCATGCTCGCTTCCGGCGACATGGGATTCTCCGCCGCCAAGTGCTACGATCTGGAGCTCTGGGCGCCGGGCGAAGGACAGTGGCTGGAGGTGAGTTCCTGCTCCTGTTTCACCGACTACCAGGCGCGCCGGCTCAACTGCCGCTTCAAGGATTCCGACGGCAAAACCAAGTTCGTGCACACTTTGAACGGATCGGGCGTGGCGCTCCCGAGGCTCATGGTAGCGCTCCTCGAGCAGCACCAGAACGCCGACGGTTCCGTCACGATTCCCGAGGTTTTACGGCCTTATATGAACGGGCAGGAAAAATTGTTGCCGATTACCCCTTGACAAGCGCACCGAAAATTTGATATAATATGCGTCACATTAGGGCGATTAGCTCAGTTGGTTAGAGCACTACCTTCACACGGTAGGGGTCACTGGTCCGAGTCCAGTATCGCCCACCATCCCCCCTCCTTATGTACGACGTCACCATTCTCAGCGTGTTGCAGGGCATAGCCGAATTCCTGCCCATCTCCAGTTCCGGACATCTCGTGATCGCGCAGAATCTCCTGGGCGTGGAAGATGGCGGCATGAGGCTGAATCTCTTTCTCCACTTCGGCACGCTCCTTTCGATCCTGGTCTACTACTTCGCTTCGATCCGCCGCATCGTCCTGCGCCTCGAATGGGAGTTCGTGCTCAAGATCCTCCTCTCGGCCGTTCCTGCCGTAGCCGTCTACTTCATCTTCCAGAAGCGCATCGACGCCGCCTTCCAGGATCCGCACACCGTGGGCGCCTTCCTCATGTTCACCGGCGCGGTGCTCATGATTACCCGCTACATTCCGGCCGGCGGCAAAAGCGTTTCTTTCCTCCGCGCGTTCATCATGGGCGTGGCGCAGGCGTTTGCCATTCTGCCGGGCGTGAGCCGTTCCGGCCTCACGCTAGCCGCCGCGCGCACCGGCAAGGTGGAACCCTCGAAGGCGGCGGAATTTTCCTTCCTGATGTCCGCTCCGCTCATCGCGGGCGGCTGTCTTCTGGAGCTTGTCGAAATGTCCGGCCAGTCCGGAATCGCCAAAATAGGCGAGTTTTCTTGGGGTTTGACGCTCTACGGCGTGGCCGTGTCGTTCGTTACGGGACTGCTTTCGCTCGCCTTGTTGGAGAAAATGCTCAAGGGCCGGTGGTTCTGGATTTTCGGTCCCTACTGCATTCTCGCTGGACTTTTCACGCTATTTTTGATATAATATACAACTAATTTACCAAAAGA
>CAMZDY010000027.1 GCA_947305585.1 uncultured Verrucomicrobiota bacterium
ATGGTGGCCGTGCACGAAGGCAACCGCTATTCCTTCGTCCGGATGCCGAAATATCGCGGCCACCATGAAATCGAACTGTTCGGGCTCGCGCGCGGCGTGGGGATGGACCGGATCGTGCCGGAACTGGACAAGCTCATGGAGTCCATCGTGCTCGCCAAGATCGCGCAGGACCACATCGTCAAGCGCGTCAACGGCATCGTGGATCTGTACGAGTCGCTCCTGACGCAGCCGGAATTCAAGGACGAAACCTCGCGGGCGTTCATCGAGGCCTTGTACATGCACGTTTCGGGCGAGGTCTATTCGGTGGTGGGCGACGGCTCCTCGCTGGCGTTCGACGATCGCCGCACCGCGCTCCCCGGCGCCACCTACAAGGACGGCGTGCCCACCTTCCATCCCGGCATCGACGACCGCACCAAGATCCTCATATCCAATCTGCGCATCATCCTCTCCAAGGACGAGCTGCTCACTTCCGTCAACGTCTACGAGCTCCACACCAAGGGCGACGAAAGCGACGTCAAGGTGGGCCAGGGCAAGACGCGCGAAGTGGTCTATACCACCAACATCCGTCCGCTCCAGGAGTCGCTCGTCGAAAAGCGCATCGTGCAGCGCCAGCGCGGCTACGGCCAGTACGTGATTTCGCGCATCGGCGCCTTGAAGGCGCTGGGGGTGAACCTGCCGTGGTACATGCTCTTGAGGCGGCGCGGCGAATTCAACGGACGTCCGCTCGACTACTACATCCGTTCGCGTTGCGAGGGCGAGCCGATGGAGTCCATCCCCACCAACTACTTCACCTCCATGGAGGATTCCAACGTGGAGGAGACCGAGGCGGTGCTGGCGCTCGCCATGCTGATGGGCGACGCCGCCGCGCAGAACATGGTGATGAAGAAGTTCGATCCCGTTTCCGAGACGCCGCTCTTCGGCGACAAGGAGATCTACGAGTTCGAATACAACAACATGCAGCAGCGCATCATGCCCAAGGCCGTGGCCACCTGTTCCATCCGCGGCTCGTTCGGCTGGCCGTGTCTCGACTACACCGACGAGAACCTGCGCAACATGGCCAACTACTACATGGGCTTCTACGCGCACAGCCTGAAGATCTTCCAGAGCAAGCACAAGGTGGGGATGTTCGAGCTCGCGGAGCGCTTCATGGAGGGATTCGAGTTCCGCACGCAGGCGATGGCGTGGAAGCTTTCGACCATGCGCGACCGCTTCGAGAAGTTCGATCCCGGCCTCCCGGCCCATTTCCGGTTCAAGCAGAAGTGGCGCTTCGTGATGTGGGCGCTGGAGCGCCAGCTGCGCCGGATCGAAATCTACCGTCGGATCTTTTTGATGAAAGTAAAGGTGGAAGCCAATGAAAATTCTCGGAATAATCCCTAGCCGGTTCGGTTCCAGCCGTTTCCCCGGCAAGCCGCTCGCGATGCTGGCCGGCAAACCCCTCGTGGCCTGGGTGGTGGAGGCCGTCAAGAAAGCCGCTTCGCTCGACGAGGTGCTGGTGGCGACCGACGACGAACGCATCGTCCGGGCGGTGGAGGAGCATGGCGGCAAGGCCGTGATGACGCCTTCGGAACTGCCGTCCGGCACCGACCGCATCGCCTGCGCCGCCGGCGATTTCGCGGACGACGATATCCTCGTGAACATCCAGGGCGACGAACCGCTGATCGACCCGGCGCTCATCGACGGACTCGTGGCGAAGCTCCGGGACAATCCCGGATTTTCGATGGCCACCGCCGTGACCCCCATCAAGACCCTGGCCGACTACAACGCCAAGACCGTAGTCAAGGTGGTGCTGGACAAGGACGATTCGGCGCTCTATTTCTCCCGCGCCGCCATCCCTTGCGACCGCGACCGCGAGCCGGATCTCGCGTCCGGGCTCTATGTGCGCCACCTCGGCATCTACGCCTATCGCGGCGGCTTCCTCAAGCGCTATATCCGCGAACCGCAGTGCGCGCTCGAAAAGACGGAAAAGCTCGAACAGCTCCGCGCGCTCTACATGGGCGCCAAAATCGCCGTGGTGCGCACCGAAGACGATGGCGTGGGCGTGGATACGCCGGAAGACGCCGTCCGGGTGGAACAATTGCTGCTTGCGCGTGCGTAAACTTCTTCCATTGTTGGCTTTGGCGCTTTCTTGCCTCGGTTGCGTGACCGGGCAGACGCTGGAACTGGACGCCAAACACCCGTCCATCGAGGTCAAGCCGAACGGCTTCTACGTCAACGAACGTCCCGCGTCCGCCAAAGCGATCCTCGATTCGCTCAAGGATATGGATATCCCGGGTTCGCGCGTGATCCATATCCGGGTCGACGGCGACGTGGTCGATCTCGGGCCTGCCCGGATGCTGATGGCGTATCTGGCCCAAAACGGCTACACCCGTCCCGTGCTGGTGACGGAGCGTCACGCCGAATCGTCGGTGAGGGAGGCCGGCAAACGATGGCGATGAAGATGGCATCCCGCGCCACGATGGCGCAGAAACAGACCGCCCGCATCTCCTACCGGATGTGGATGGGGCTCAATTTCCTGCGCATGCCCATCCGCGACCTGCACGAAGAGATCCAGCGCCAGGTGGAGACGAATCCGGCGCTGGCGGACTGCAAATTCAGTCTCCCTCCCGGCTGGCGTCCGCAGGCCGCCGCCTCGCTGACCGGCGACAACGCGTTTCTGTTCGATAATCTCCAGGCGGAAGAGTCGCTCTTCGCGCATCTTTCCCGCGAGCTCGCCTACACCGGGGCGGAAGGGTCCTTGCGGGAAAAGGCCATCGAAGTGATCGGCAATCTGGACGAAAACGGACGCTATGCCGGCGACGAACTGGACGAGGAGGGCGAAAAGGCCCGTCGGCTCGTCATGACGCTCGACCCCCTCGGGTGCGGCGCCAAGTCGCTGTCCGAATGTTTCCTCGCGCAGCTCGAGAAGATCCCCAAGGCCGACCGCGCCGCCGCCCGTGAAGTGATCCTGCAATTGGATAACGTCCTCGCCGGCAAGGCATCGCTCTCGCGCGAAACCCAGGTGCTGGCCTCCCGGCTCCTCGCCTGCCTCGACGCCAAACCCGGTTCGCACTATTCGGTAGCCCATACTGACTATATCGTACCCGACATCATCGTGGGGCGCGACGGTTCCGTGGCGGTGGAGCACGGCACCATTCCCGAAATCAAGGTTTCGCCCGCCTACGTCAACATGGCGGGCGATTCCACGCTCGACCAGGAAACGCGCACCTACGCCCAGGAGATGCTTTCGCACGTCCGCGAGCTCCAGTCCGCCGTAGCCAAGCGTTTCGACACGCTGGAACTGGTGGCCAAGGCGGTGGTGGACCGGCAACATGATTTCCTGTTGGGACAAGGCCCCTTGAAGCCGCTCAAGATGAAGGAAGTGGCCGCGCTCGCCAAGTGTTCGCTGTCCACCGTGTCGCGCACCGCCGAGCGCAAATACCTGCGCACCCCGCGCGGACTCGTGCGCATGCGCGATCTCTTTCTGTCCAAGGATTCTTCGCCCGTCGAACATCTGAAGACGATTTTGGCCGACCCCGCCAACGCGGGCCTTTCCGACCTCAAGATTTCCCAGCTGATGCAGGCGGCCGGGTTCAAGTTCGCCCGTCGCACCGTCAACAAGTACCGGAGAATGATAACGCAATGAAAGTATACAATTCGCTTACGCGCCAGGATGAGGAACTGAAACCGCTCGAAGGCAACGAAATCCGGCTCTACACCTGCGGCCCCACCGTCTACAATTTCGCGCACATCGGCAATTTCCGCGCCTATACGTTCGAGGACGTCCTCCGGCGCGTCATCGAGTTCAACGGCATGACCGTCAAGCAGGTGATGAACCTCACCGACGTGGACGACAAGACGATCCGCGGGGCCAATGCCGCCAAGGTGCCGCTCCAAACCTACACCCGCACCTACAAGGACGCGTTCTTCGCCGATTTGAAGACGCTCAACATCGAGCCGGCCGAGGTCTATCCCGCCGCCACCGACCACATCCCGGAGATGATCGCGCTCGTGGAGCAGCTGATGGCCAAAGGCATCGCCTACCGGTCGGACGACGGCTCCGTCTATTTCAACGTCCGCAAGTTCCCCGGCTACGGCAAGCTCGCGCATATCGATTTCGACCATCAGCAGACGGGCGCGCGCTGCGCCGCCGACGAATACGACAAGGAGAACGTGGGCGATTTCGCGCTGTGGAAAGCCTGGGAGGAGAGCGACGGTCCCGTCGGTTGGGATTCCCCCTGGGGACGCGGCCGCCCCGGCTGGCACATCGAGTGTTCCGCCATGTCCATGAAGTATCTGGGCGAAAGTTTCGACATGCACACGGGCGGCATCGACAATCTCTTCCCGCACCACGAAAACGAAATCGCCCAGGCCGAAGCCGCCACCGGCAAACAGTTCGTCCGCACCTGGATGCACTGCGCGCACCTTCGCGTCAACGGCGAAAAGATGTCGAAGTCGGCCGGAAACTTCTTCACGCTGCGCGATCTCCTGGAGAAGGGCTATACGGGACGCGAAATCCGCTACGTGCTCATCAACGCCCATTACCGCACCGGACTCAACTTCGCCTTTTCCGCGCTCGACGACGCACGCAAGTCGCTGGAGCGCATCGACCGCTCGGTGGCGCTCTGCACCGACGGCGAAGCGCCCGATTGGGCCCTCAAGCATCTGGACGATTTCAGCCGGGCCGTCAACGACGACCTCAACCTCCCCGGCGCGTTCGCCGCGCTCTTCGCCCTCGTGCGCGACGTCAATTCGCACAATGGCGGCACGGTGTTGTCCGTCTTCAAACGCATGGATCAGGTGCTGGGCGTCATCTTTTTCGGCAAGACCGAGCCGGCCGTCCAGGCGTTGCCGGACGAAGTGGAGGCGCTCCTCCAGGAACGCGCGGCCGCCCGCGCCGCCAAGAACTGGGCCGAGTCGGATCGTCTGCGCGATGCCATTGCGGCTTTGGGCTATTCGGTCAAAGACTCCCGCGAAGGCCAGACCTGCGTCAAAAAGTGATGTATCCCGAGCTTAATCTCGTTTATTCCGTCATCTTGGTGGTCTTGGGGCTCTTCCTCCTGGAGCGCTCGTCCGACGCGTTCGTGGACGGCGCCGCCGCCATCGCCCGTCGCTTCCGGGTTTCGCCTTTCATCATCGGCATGGTGGTGATCGGCTTCGGCACCTGCGCGCCGGAATTCTGCGTGAGTCTGATGTCCGGTTTGGGCGACAAGGCCAATCTTTCGCTCGGCAACGCCTACGGCAGCTGCATCTTCAACGTAGCGGCGATTCTGGGCGTCACGGCGCTGATCGCGCCTTTGTCCGTCAAGCCGGGCGTCGTGAAGATCGCCGGCCCCGCCCTGATCGCCATCGGGGCCGTTTCGGTGCCGATGCTCGTCACGGGCGGCGTGCTTTCGCGCCTCGAGTCGGCGGGGCTGCTGGCGATTTTCGCCGTGTTCTTTCCGCTCTACTGCTGGCTCGACCGCGGTTCCGCCCCGATCGAAGATGGCGGAGGCAAATCCGACGACCGTCCCGTCCGCGCTTTTCTGGTGCTGATTGCGTCCTTGGCGGTGCTGATCGCCTCGTCGCATCTGCTCGTCTGGGGCTCGGTCAATCTCGCGCGGGCGATGGGGGTTTCGGAACTCATGATCGGCCTTACGGTGGTGGCCATCGGCACCTCGCTCCCCGAACTCGCCGCCGCCGTGCAGTCGGCCCGCAAAGGCCAGGCCGATTTCGTCCTCGGCAACATCATCGGCTCCAACCTCTTCAATCTGCTCGTGGTGGTGGGGGTGGCGTCGGTCTTTCACGGCGCTTCGGGCTACTCCGGCAACGTTTGGCGGCGCGACCTCCCCGTCACCATTCTCGTTACCGCCATGATCGGACTTTTCGGCCGCAAGGGACGCCTTTCGCGGCTGGACGGCGCCGTTTTGCTCGCCGTATTTTTCGCTTACGTCTTTTTGACCATCTATCAGGAGCTATCATGACCAAAGTGATCGCCATCGACGGCCCGTCCGGCGCCGGCAAGTCTTCCGTTTCCCGCATCGTGGGCGAGCGTCTCCAGATGCTGCATGTGGATTCCGGCGCTTTGTACCGCATTTTCACCTGGCAGGCGCTGGCGAAGGGCGTGGACACCTCCAACCCCGACGCGGTGGCCGCCTTCGCCCCCTCGGTGGAGATCGAATGCCGCCCCGAAAACGGCGCCATCGTCTATTACGTGGATGGCGAAATCCCCGGCAACCGCATCCGCACGCCGGAGATCAACGCCCACGCTTCGCAGGTGGCCACCGTCAAAGCCGTGCGCGACCGGGTCACGGATCTTCTGCGCTCGCTCGTCAGCTTCGGCGATCTGGTGGTGGAGGGGCGCGACATCACTACCGCCGTCTTCCCCGATTCGCCTTACCGCTTCTATCTCACCGCTTCGGCCGAGGCGCGGGCGCGCCGTCGCCAAAAGGAAGAGGTGGAGAAGGGCATCGCCAACCAGTCCGAAGAAGCGGTCAAGGCGTCGCTTCTCGCCCGCGACCGGATCGACTCCACCCGCCAGTACGCGCCGCTCAAGAAGGCCGACGGCGTAACCGAGATCGATTCGTCCGACCTCACGCTGGAACAAGTGGTGGACCTCGTCCTTGAAGCTGTCCGTTAAACTGGCGCTGGCGGTCCTGCTGGCGTTTCTCCTCGCGGCGATGTTCGGCGAGGTGCAGTATCGCGTGGCCCGTTTCCGCGACGTAACCCCCGCCTACAACCGGGTGGACACTTCGCAGCGCTATCTGCCGCCCGGACCGGGACATTGGCTCGGCACGGACAATCTCGGCCGTTCGGTGGCGCTCCGGCTGGCGCAGGGCTCGCGCATCGCTTTCATCGTCGGAATCATGACGGCGTCCATCGCCATTCCCTTGGGCGTATTTTTGGGACTCCTGGGCGGCTATTTCGGCGGCAAGACGGACTCGCTCGTCCTCTGGCTCTGCGCCACCGTGGCCTCCATGCCGGGGCTTCTCTTCATCCTCGCCATTTCGCTCGTCTTCGGCCAAGGGATTTTGGGCATCATCATGGGCGTGGGGCTCACCACCTGGGTGGGGGTGTGCCGCACCATCCGCGCCGAAGTCATCAAGCATCGCGACCGCGCCTACGTGCAGGCTGCCAAGGTGTTGGGCTATTCGCCGGTGCGCATCATGTTCCGGCACATCCTGCCCAATGTGGCGCATATCATCCTCATCCAGTTTTCCATCCGATTCCCTTCGGCCGTCTCCACCGAAGTGTTCATTTCGTTCCTGGGCATCGGCATCCAGGGCGAACCCAGCTGGGGCGTCATGATCAACAACGCCCGGCTCCGGCTCTGGCAAGGCATCTGGTGGGAAATGACGTTCGTCACTTTGGCCATCTTCCTCCTCGTGCTCGCCTTCAACCACCTTGCGGACTATCTCCGCGACCGCCTCGACCCCGCCCTCCGCTCCCTCCGCACCTGACGATGCCATCTGTGGCGCGGGGCGTTGTCGGCCGGATACAGCCTCCTAGCCCCGCATCCGCATCTGGCCTCGCCATGCGCGAACCGTCGCTCGGCTTCTCGTTGCGGCAGTCTTCCGTTCGCTTGATGCCTCCTCCGCTCTTATAACCCAACTTGGGAACCTCGTTGCCCTGACCTTTCTCGGTCCGTGCCCAATAGCTCCCGCTCCGCATCATATTAATAGCATAAGCGAGTGGCGGAAGGTGCTCCATCGGATCCTAGTTGGGGCGAGGAGGGGCGGAGTGCGCGCCCCAAGGCTCCCTATCAGGCGCGGAGAGGAAGGAAGATTGCAGGTGACTAATTGTCGAGCTTGAGGGACGTCGGTCTTTGTACCAATCTCGCTGAGGCGAGACAATTCGTAGGCCGAGAACTCAAGAGTCGGCCGTCAGCTGCAAGCTTGCCTTCCTCGGAGCGCCAACAGAGCGGACGAGAGCGGAGCGCAGCTCCAGACCGACGAGCGCCATGCAGAGCTCATCACAGCTTACGCACGACAAGCGCCTTAAAAGAAAATAGTTGATAATAACCCTTGCATTTTGCGGGAAAATATGATATAATATCGACGAATAAGGTGAAAGGGAGGTGAAATATGAAAATTAGCGAAATCATGAAGTCAGCCGATTGGAAGGCGGAGAAGCACGTGCCGGTTATAACGGCATTGGGGCCGTTTACGTCCGGGGAGGCGCTGGAGGTGGAAGTTGCCGTGGGCAAGGAGATTCCGCATCCTAATACGACCGAGCACTATATTGCCTGGATTGCGCTCTACTATACGCCGGAAGGCTCGCAACTTCCGGTCGAGCTCGCAAGGGCCGAGTTCGCGGCGCATGGACCCGATATCTTGACCGCGCCCATCCTCAAGACTGCCGTGCGCCTGCCCAAGCCCGGCACCTTGCAGGCGGTGGCGTACTGCAACTTGCATGGTGTGTGGGAGTCTGAGCAGCGGGTCGGGTGAGAGATTATCGATGCTGGGTTGCTTCCACTAAGTTTTTTATAAAAACTTAATGGACATGCGATAAACATTTGACGTATCTTAAAATGAGAATCTTGGTCAGACCTGAATTCTCATTTTGCAAATGATTGTTTGATATGTCTGAAGCAGGTGAAGTTAGTTGGGAAGAGTATAGTATGAAAGATGCCAGATTTTGGTGAGGGGTGGTTTTGATTCGTCAAATGGTTGACACTTGCGTCATAAAAGGCGGGGTGGGTGAATGTGCTCGCGGGGGGATGAAATGGGGCGGTAGAGATGAGGTCCGGTTGCTATGGGTATGGGTTGAAAGTTGAAAGTACAAAGGCGAAAGTGTAAAATTCTATGGTGGTGTGTGGGGTAAGCTTGCCCCTCACCTGCTGGTTTTACGGGCATTGGGGCAAAAAGGCACGCAACCCCCTTGCGAAAACAGTGAAAATATGATATAATATACGACGGAAAGGGTGAAAATATGCCAGCATTGAGGACAATTGTGAAGTCTCCGTTTTCTGACACGATGATGGTGCATGTTCCGGAGGAGTACCGTGCGTATTCTTCTCTGGAGGTTATCGTGTTGCCGATAATGGACGATGAGGTTGAGGCGAGGCCGTTCAAGAAACGCAAGCTGGGCGGATTCGAACCCAAATCGATGTTCGGTGCGCTCAAAGGGAAGGTGTTGATGTCTCCTGATTTCGATGCGCCGCTGGAAGAGTTCGCGGAGTACATGTGATGAGTTATCTGCTTGATACGCATACCATACTTTGGTATGTGGATGCGTCGCCGGAACTGCCGCTCTCGATTCGCGATTTGATCGATTCTTCGGAATGTTGCTATTCTATTGCGTCGCTGTGGGAAATAGCAATCAAACAAAGCTTGGGCAAGCTGAATAAGGCTATTTCCATTCGGGAGTATGCCCGGATATGCAGCATGGCCGGATTTGAAAGATTGCCTATTGTTCCGGAGCATCTTGAGCGGATCAAGACATTGCCGGACATTCACCGAGATCCGTTTGACCGGCTTTTGATTGCGCAGGCGCAGGAAGATGATTTGACGATCGTGACGCGCGACAGCATCATTCCGCAATATCCGGTGCATACTGTTTGGTGATTGCGCTACTGTCTCCACGCCTTAATTGTGTCTCATTGGGGCGTGAGGAGGGGAGGAGTGCGCGCCTAATGAGCGCCCTCAGCACAACAATCGGCAAATGCCTTTATTGCTCGCGGGGGGATGGAATGGGGCGGTAGAGTGGGGTGGTGGTACGGGAAAAGGGGGCGAGGTGTGGGGTAAACTTGCCCCTCACCTGCTAGGTTTACGGGCATTGGGGCAAAAAGGCACACAAACCCCTTGCGAAAACAGTGAAAATATGATATAATATTCAGTAATGCCAATCGACATCAGCCACAATCGCGAGATTCCGTCCGCGCAGGATATGTGCGCGGCGGTAGCTTTTGTCGCGTTTTGCCTCGAAAACTACAAATCGCGGCATGCGCTGTCCGGGGAGGAGGCGGCCAGGATTTTCGGTCGTTACGGGGTGGGGGATTATCTGCTCGAGGGATATGATATTCTTCATTCTTTCGGCGAGCGGCAGATCCTTGACGACATCGACCGGTTCATCGAAGTGCGCAAGCAGAAGGAGGCTCGATGACAGTCTATCATGGCGGTCTTACTGAGGTGCGGAATCCCGAAATCCGGCGCGGCGGATATGTCGGCGACTTCGGAATCGGCTTTTACGTAACTTCGTCCCATGAACAGGCCACGCGATTCGTCTGGCTCAAAGGCGGGCGCGAAGACAAGACGTCCGGTGTCGTTTCCGTTTACGAACTCGACGAGCGCCTCTTCTCCGGCGATTTCAAGGGGCTGGCGTTCGACGCTCCGACGCGAGAGTGGGCGCAATTCGTTTCCGCCAACCGCAAACGTCCGAGTTTCAGCCACGATTACGACTACGTGCGCGGGCCGGTGGCGAACGATCAGGTCTATACCGCGTTTGCGTTGTACGAAGGCGGCATCCTGACCTTCGAAATGCTGATCGAACAGCTCAAGACGCGCAGGCTCTTCGACCAGATACTCTTCCATACCCAGGCGGCGCTCGGATGCCTCAAGTTCATTCGTTCGGAGGTCGTTACATGGCGGAAATAAACCAATCGAATCTTCATCTGATCCTCCATTGGAAGACTGCCGGCATGGCCGAATTGTGGGCGCGCGACCTTGGCATATCGCCGCTCGCCGCCCTCATGCGCCTCTACTCGACCGACTTCTACCGTCGCCTCGAAGACGAGTCCACCAAACTTTGGACCAACAGTCCGGAGCAGCTCTACATCCTTTTCCGCCACGCCGCCTAAGCCCGGATCATCGAGCTTGCGGACTTCAAGCCCCTTGCGTGAGCAAGGAAGGTCCATTAAGTTTTTTATAAAAAAACTTAATGGACATGCGATAAACATTTGACGTATCTTAAAATGAGAATCTTGGTCAGACCTGAATTCTCATTTTGCAAATGATTGTTTGATATGTCTGAAGCAGGTGAAGTTAGTTGGGAAGAGTATAGTATGAAAGATGCCAGATTTTGGTGAGGGGTGGTTTTGATTCGTCAAATGGTTGACACTCGCGTCATAAAAGGCGGGGTGGGGTGAATGTGCTCGCGGGGGGATGAAATGGGGCGGTAGAGGGAGGGTGATAGGTGGCAGAGGACAGGAGGAAGGGGGATTTCGCGGTGTTTAGGGCGCAAATTCAAAGTTGTACTTGGAAAATGAGCTTCAGTTTTTCCATACTGTCTCCTTTCTTTGGTGCACACTCCGCCCTATTATGTACCTTTTTTGCGGTAGTAGGGGCGAAAGGGGGCTATAATTACAAATAGCTGGCATAAAAGAAAATTAAACTTTTTTAGAAATACTATTTACAAAATCGGGAAAATATGGTATAATATTAGGTAGTTCATCTAAAAATAGCGGCAAGGTATTGCCGTAAAGCGGTGAAATGCAAAGTATCGACTATATATTGCCTTTAACTACGCCGGTGGATGCGCTCGGCAAGTTGGGGGCGCTGGTGCTCAAGGCGCGGCAGCGCGAGGGCTGGACCCAGGCGGAACTGTCCGCCAAATCGGGCGTGCCCAAAACCACCATTTCGCGGTTGGAGCGCACGGGGTTGGCGGCCACCGACGCGCTATGCAAGGTGCTGTTTGCATTGAACATGCTGGAGGGGGCGAATGATTATTTGAAGGAGCAATTGCGGCTCGTTGCCGTTCCCAAGACGTTGTTCGGCGCCGAAGCCGACCCGCGGCCGATCCGCCGCGTCCGCCATCGCAAGGAGGACAAATGAATCTGCGCGTGAAACTCGATTTCGGCGGCGGTCGCGCGCCGATGGCAGTGGGCATGCTGTCGGAGGTGGGGCGGGAGCTTATATTCGAGTTCGAGGAGGAGTTTGTCGCTTCGGGCCTTAACTTGGCGCCGTTCCGTCTGCCGCCAAGTCCCGGGCCGAAGTTGTTCGCGCACCATCCGGGACTGGAGACGTTCGGACTCTTCGAGGATTCGTTGCCGGATGGGTGGGGCCGCATGATTGTCGACCGTATGTTCAAGGAGCGACACGGCAGGAAGCCGACCATAGCGGAACTCCTTGCCTGCGTGGGCGCCAATGGCCGGGGGGCGTTGACATACGAGCCGGCCGAAGAAGATTTGGACGGGAGCGCCGGCGAGTTCGATCTGGTGCGGCTCGCCGAAGCGGCAATGGCGGCGGAGGCGTCGGTTGCGGCTGAAACGCTGGCCCGGCTGGCCAAGGCGGGCGGCAGTTCCGGAGGGACCCGTCCCAAGGCGTACGTGGGCTACAATCCGGAAACCGGCCGGTTTTGCGCCGATCGGCTCGAGTTGCCGCCGGGGTTCGAGCATTGGCTCGTAAAATTCAACACCAGGAGCGACGGCCCCGAGGCGGGCGAGAAGGAATTCGCCTATTACCGGGCGGCAATGGCGGCGGGGGCCGATATGGAGCCGTGCCGATTGGCGGAGACCTCGGCAGGCCGCTTTTTCATGACGCGCAGGTTCGACCGCACCAAGGATGGCGGCAGGTTGCATATGGCCAGCGCCGCCGGATTGTTGCATGCCGATTTCCGGATTCCCGGCGAAGATTACGCGCTGTTGTTCCGGTTGACGGATGCGCTGACGCGCGACTATGGCGCCAAAAAGGAGCTGTTCCGGAGGGCGGCGCTGAACGTGTTGGGACACAATCGCGACGACCATTTGCGGAATTTCTCGTTTCTGATGGATGCGCAAGGCAAATGGACGTTGGCGCCGTTTTACGATTTCACCTGGGCGGAGGGGCCCAACGGATGGCAGACGCTGTCGGTGGCGGGCGAGGGGTGGGATCCGGGCGTTGCCGATTTGGTGCGGCTGGCGTCACAGGTGGGGCTGGACGGTAAAACCGCTAAGGAAATTGTAGAACAGGTACAGTGTGCGCTGCGAGGAGCGCAGCTCTAGACCGACGAGCGCAACAATCGGCAAATACCCGTGGTGCTCGCGGGGGGATGGAAGGGGGAGGGAGAGGAGGAGCGGTGAGTGGGTGAGTGAGGAAGTGGGGAGTGAGGGGGTGGGTGTTTTGGGCATATTTTGCGAAGTGATACCAGATTTTCAAAATTACCACTTGACTTGATACAGTATTGTATGATACAATATTGCATCAAACGTCGTTCACATTTCTCGGCAGTGCACGCAATCGAGCGCTATTTACAAATTATGGGGTATTTTGAGAATAAGGATTTGGTTATTATCACGGCGTGATAATAAGAGAGTTTATATTTACAAAATATGGGGTTAAAAGATAATTAAAACTTTTTTCACGAAAGGTATTTACAAAATCGCCAGAATATGATATAATATCAAGGAAATGGTGAAAAAACGGGAGTGGCAGGTTGAGAGC
>CAMZDY010000028.1 GCA_947305585.1 uncultured Verrucomicrobiota bacterium
AGCCGGTGATGTACGCGCACATGGCGCATTCGTTCGTGCGCGGCAACTGGCACAATTCGAAAGCCACCACGCCGATGATCCTCGCGAAGACGTGCCACGATCTCGATATTCTCAAGTGGCTCATGGGCAAACGGTGCGAACGGATTTCGACGGAAGGGGGGATCTACCTTTTCCGCAAGGAACGGATGCCGGCAGGGGCCACGAGGCGCTGCACGGACGGCTGTCCGCACGAGAAGACGTGTCCCTATTCGGCCATCGACATCTACGAACGGAAGCGTTGGTTCCTGTACGTGTTCGATCTGAAGCGCGATTGTCCGTCCGAAGCGATTCTCGAGAAGCTCCGCACTACGGACTATGGGCGCTGCGTGTACGATATGGACAACGACCAGCCCGACCATCTGGTGCATACGCTTGTGTTCGAGGGCGGGGCTACGGCCAGTTTCACGATGGACGCGTTCACGCCTTGGGGCGGACGCAAGACGCGGGTGATGGGCACTTTGGGGTATATCGAGGGGGACGGGAAGTCGTTCACGGTGCACGAATTCCTGACGGGCAAGGAATCGAAGTGGGCGTTCGACGCGAGCGAGCTGGCGAACTACAAGGACAGCGGACACGCGGGCGGCGATCTGGCGTTGATGCGCGACTTGCTGGAGGCGGTGGACAAGGACGATGCGGGGATACTCACCTCGTCCATCGACGAGAGCGTGGAGTCGCACCTGATGGGATTCTGCGGAGAGAAGAGCCGGCTCGAAGGCACCAAGGAGGAGATAAAATGACGATCCGCGAGATGTTCGAAGCGACGGTGCGGGAATGTCCGGAGGGCGTGTTTCAGCGCTATCATGACGGCACGAGGTGGACGGGGAGAACCTACCGCGAGGCGTACCGGAGGATGCTGAAGGCGGCGTCGATCGTGCACCGGCTCGAGCTGGGGGAGAAGGACGCGGAAGGCATCGCGCCCCGGGTGGCGATCATGATGGAGAATTCGCCCGACTGGCAATTGCTGTATCTCGCGATCACGGGAGCGGGGTACGTGGTGGTGCCGATCGATCCCAAGTTGAGGGCGCGCGAGGTGCACCATATTTTGACGGACTCGGGAGCCAATGCGATCTTCTGCGGCGAGAAACAGTTGGGCGTGGTGGTGGAGGCCACGTCGAGCGAGGGCGAATATCCGATCGTGAAGATCGAGGAGCCGTCGGACGTGATCGACATGGTGAAGCCCGAAGCGGCCAAGCTGGCGGAGGAGTGGCTGGCGGAGCGGGGCCCGAAGGAGGAGGATTTGGCGTCGCTCATCTACACGAGCGGCACGACGGGACGGCCCAAAGGCGCCATGCTCACGCACAAGTGTTTCCTGACGAACGTGGAGCAGACGCTGAAGCGCGTCAAGATGTTCCGCGAAGACGTGTTCCTGAACGTGTTGCCGCTGTTCCATGCGTTTTCGTTTTTGGGCAATTTCATGCTGCCGGTGAAGGTGGGGGCGACAGTCGGGTTCATGCACAATTTGCGGACGATCGCCGACGACATGATGGAGATCCGTCCCACGATCCTGTTGGCGGTGCCGCTGTTGGCGGAGAAGCTGTACGGACGGATCGAGCAGAAGATCGGCAAATCGGCCATCGCGAGCGGACTCTTCAAGCTCAAGTATTCCCGCAAGCTGATCGCGAAACTGATCGTGGAGCGGTTCGGCGGGCGGATGCGGCTCATCGGGATCGGCGGGGCGCCTACGGCCATCGAGACGTTGGAGGGGTTCCGCAAGATCGGGCTCTTCGTGCTGGAGGGCTACGGTATCACCGAGTGCTCGCCGGGAGTGGCGTATCCGGATCCGGAGAATTTCGTGCCGGGCACGGTGGGACCGGTGCTCGAGGGGATGGAGTGGAAACTCGGCGAACTGGACGAGAACGGCGCGGGCGAGCTGATGGTCAAGGGCGACAACGTGATGCGCGGCTACTGGCGCAATCCGGAGCAGACGGCCGAGGCGTTCGACGAAGAGGGGTTCTACAAGACGGGCGACATCGTCAGGATCGTGGACGGCAACGTGAAGATTTGCGGACGGAGCAAAGCGCTGATCGTGAACCGGGAAGGCAAGAACATCTATCCCGAGGAGATCGAGCACGCGTTGGGGCATGCGCCGCTCATCAAGGACGCCATCGTGATCGGATATCGCGTGGGCGGCGACGTGGGCGAGCATGTGGGGGCGATCATCGTGCCGGACGAGGACGCGGTGAAGGCGCACCTCAAGCAGAAACTCATGACGCGCGAGGAAGTGGCGGCGTTCATCGTGGAGTATGCGCAGGGCGTTTGCCGGGCGAGCGTGGCGGACTACAAGCAGCCGCGCAAATACGACGTGCGGTTCGAACCGCTGGAACGCACGGGCACGATGAAAATCAAGCGGGGAGTCTATCAGGGGGCGCTCGATGAGCATTAAGAAGACATTGGGACGGATCGTGCGGGACGCGAGCATCATCGGCGCGTTGGCGGCGCTATGGTATTTCTTCAACGACGGCGTATCGCATTGGCAGCTTTCGGCCAAGATCGACCGGGAGGCCGGCGCCATCAACGCCAAGGTGGAGACGGTTGACGGCAAGGTGGAAGTGGTGGACGGGAAAGTGGACGTGGTGGACGGCAAGCTGAACGAAGTGTATTCGAAGATGGATTCGATGGATGCGAAACTCGACCGGATCGAAGGCAAGCTCGACCAAATCCTGGACATCGCCAACCGTCCGGTAATCGACCTGGAGCCATGAAAAAGCCGGTAAGAGCCTATACGAACGGAGAAGAGGTCTCCCACGCCATCACGCATTTCGTGGGGTCGCACTTGAGCGCGGCTGCTACGGCGCTGATGATTTGGAAAGGGTGCCTGAGCGGGGTGGACGTGGGGTGGAAGGTCACGAGCGCCTCGATCATGGGGGCGAGTCTCATCCTCATGTACGTCATTTCCGGTACGTACCACAGCGTGCGCAACGCTACCGCGAAACGGATCATGCACGTGATGGACCATAGCGCCATCTACTTCCTGATCGCGGGCTGCTACACGCCGTTCTGTCTGGTGACGCTCCGGCCCGAGCATCCGGGACTCGCGTGGACCATTTTCGGCGTGGAATGGGGCGCCACCTTGATCGGCACGAGTTTCAAGGTGTTCACTACCGGCAAATTCCGCGTGGTGTCCACTTTGGCGTACGTGGCGATGGGCTGGATGGCCTTGGCGGCGATCGTGCCGTTGGTGAAAGGGCTGACCGGGCTGGGGACGATGTGGCTCGCGACGGGCGGCCTCGCGTACACGATCGGGTGCATGTTCTATCTCTGGAAGTCGCTGCCTTATGCGCACATGGTATGGCATCTTTTCGTGCTGGCGGGCAGCGTCTGCCACTTTTTCTGCGTCTTGTGGTATGTGATGTGAAGGACGGAGCGGACATGGAAAACTTGGCCTCGTATATCGATTTTGCGGTATTGAATCCGGAGCTTACCCCGTCCGACATCGTCAAGGAGGCGAGGAGGGCGGTAGAGCTAAAGTGCGCTACCGTATGCGTCAATCCGGCCTATCTGGAACTGCTGGAGCCGATCGTGAAGGGGACGGCGACGGGGCTTTGTCCGGTAACGGATTTTCCGTTCGGGGCGTCGTCCACTTCGAGCCGGGTGGCGCAGATCCGGGAGGCGGCCCGGTTCGAGCCGGTGAAAGAGATCGATATCGTCTGCCAGTACGGCAAGTTGCGCGAAGGGCGGAAGAGCGAAGTGGTGGACGACCTTAGGGCATGCGTCCAGGCGGCGCACGATTGCGGCAAGGAGTTGAAGGTGATTCTGGAGACGGACGCTTTGGACGATAAGCAGATCGCCGAAGGATGCGAGTGCGCGATCGCTGCGGGAGCCGATTTCGTCAAGACGAGCACCGGATTCTACGCTTCGCCGGACGCGGTTGGCGCGGATCCGAAGAAGGTGGCGGTGATGCTAGAGGCGGTGAAGGGACGGTGCAAGGTGAAGGCAAGCGGCAAGATCCGGACGCGCGAACGGGCCCTAGAGCTCGTAAAGATGGGCGTAAACCGGTTGGGGATCGGGTCGAAGTCGGTGCCGGGCATTCTCGCCAAGTCCCTTTTGGCACTTTTATTGCTAGGAGCGGGAAAGGGCGACGACATCCAGTATTTCGACGCGTTGTCGCAAATGGGCGGCTCGGTGTTGAGTCCGCTCGTGCGCAAGATCAATACGATGCCGGACAAGAAACTGTCGGCGACGGGTCCCGTGGCCCGGGCGAAGATTCTGGAGAATATTTCGGGTAATGTGGGCGGCATCCGGGTGCAGCAGGCGAGCGGGTACGGCAATTTGAACACTCCCGGCTACACGTACGTTACGGTAGATTTCGGCAAGGAACTTACGTCGATCGGCAGCAAGGTGTCCACGATGTCGGGTCCGGTGGCGGCCAAGAAAGCGAGACGCGATTCCTGTCGGTTGGCGTTGCCGCCCGGATTCATGGAAGGCTTCAATTCGATGCGGACGTTGGCCGGACGCAAGCATGGCGGCGCGTGCAGCGAAACCGGCGCCTGCATTTTTCTGGGGATCACGTCCGGACAGTTGCGCGACAATCTGAACAAAGGCACCGAAATGTTCCGTCAGGCGTACGAGCAAGGCAATCTCGAAGGCGGCGCGATGTACGCGATTTCTCTCTATTACGGAATCGGACTCAAGTGTGCCGACAAAGAGAAAGCTTATTCGGTGATCGCGGAAATGGTGGAGGCGCTCGGCACCGAGCAGTATAAAGGCAACAAGGCGCGCGAGCTGTTCCGGTCGGGATGGCTGGCCCGCAGGATCGAGGAAGCCGTTTCGCTTGGCATCATCGAGAAAAAGCCATGACTCGTCTAAGCCAGATTATGAGAACTAATTATAGGAGGCAAAGGTATGGAGAATAATCAAGTGGCCGTCTATCAGGGAGACTTCAACGAAGAATTCCCGGTGCTCAAGGCGTTCCAGCAGTTCATCAACGAGGAACAGAACAAGGCCCGGAAGCGTCTGTTGGGTCTTTGCATCTTCTTTACGGTGCTGATGATGATGGTGGTCATACTCTTCATCACCATGATGATGTCGATGACGACGCGCAACCAGCAGCTGAACGACCGGCTGATCGAGTTCGCCATGCGCGAACGCACCCAGCATGCGCAGGCACCGGTGATCGTCCAGCAGCCGCACGTGCAGCCAGCCGAGAACACGGAGATGAAGGCGATGTCCGAGATGCTTGCGAATCTGCAGCGTCAGCTCGCGGAGCAGCAGCAGGAGCAGCAGGAAATGCTTAGGAAGGCCAAGGAAGAGGCCGAGCGTCAACGTCAGGAGGCGGAGCGTCAGCGGGACGAGGCCGAGCGGTTGCGCAACCGGGCCGAAGAACGCCGGAGGATCGCGGAGGAGAACGAACGCAAGCGTCAGGAGGAGATCGAACGCCATCGTCGGCGCCTCTATCCGGAATATTACGCAAGGCTCGATGCGGAGCAGAACGGCGAACCCCTTCCCCCTGCCCAGCCTCAGCAACCGGCAGTCCAGCCTAAGCCTGCCGTGCAGCCTAAGCTGGTCGCCCAGCCTAAGGTGGCGCCCCAGCCCATTCCCCGGGACGAGCAGGAAGAGATTTCGACATCGGCCATAGCGGACCTGCTCAAAGAGGTGGACGAAATCCTTAAAGACGGTCCGCAGGACGAAGAGGACGATGACGCGCCGGCCATCACCTATTTCAACGAGGACGAGGACGGCGAAGAAGAAGCCGACGCTTACGAGATGCCGCTCAAGCTTTCCGACGGCGACGCCAAGTGGCGCGTGCCTTTGGACTGAAGCTGCTTGATCCGGTCGCGCAGGAACGCGGCCCGTTCGAATTCCAGCTTGTCGGCCGCCTCCAGCATATCGCGAGTCATTTCGGCGATGAGATCGGCCTGGCTTCCGGACGTTGAAGCGTATACCGGCTTCGACATATCCAGTTTCTGCTGCTTGCTGAAGAGGTAGGAGCTCTCGTTGATGGCGCGCTTGACGCTCTTGGGCGTGATGCCGTGCGCCTTATTGTAGGCGATCTGCTTGTCGCGATGATTTTTGGTGATTCGTACGAGATCGCGGATGGCATCGGTTTCGTGGTCGGCGTACAGGATCACCCTGCCGTTCACATGCCGCGCGGTACGGCCTGCCGTCTGCACCAGCGAAGTGGTGGAACGGAGGAACCCTTCCTTGTCGGCGTCGAGAATGGCCACTAGCGCCACTTCCGGCAGGTCCACTCCTTCGCGCAACAGGTTGATGCCCACTAAGACGTCGAACTCCCCTTTCCGGAGCCGTTGCAGGATGGCCACGCGCTCGATGGCGTCGATGTCGGAATGGAGATATTCCACCTTGATGCCGATATTGCGCAGATAGTCCGTAAGGTCCTCGGAACTGCGTTTGGTGAGCGTGGTCACGAACACGCGGTCGCCCGCCTCCACCACTTTGCGGATTTCTGCGATGAGATCGTCGATCTGGTTCTTGAGGGGACGGATCTCCACCACCGGATCCAAGAGTCCCGTAGGCCTTATCACCTGCTCGGCCACTGTTTCGGCCTCGGAATATTCGAAGGCGCCGGGAGTGGCGGAACAATAGACGATCTGATGCACCTTGCCGGTGAACTCCTCAAACTTCAAGGGACGGTTGTCCTTGGCGCTCGGGAGCCGGAAGCCGTAGTCCACCAGCATCTGCTTGCGCGCCTGGTCGCCGTTGTACATGGCCCGCAGCTGCGGCACGCTCACATGGCTTTCGTCGATGATGGTGAGGAAATCGTCCGGGAAATAGTCTATGAGGCACTCGCCGGCCGTGCCGGGTTGGCGTCCCGTCAAAGGACGCGAATAGTTCTCGATCCCGTTGCAGTAGCTGAGTTCGCGCATCATCTCGATATCGTATTCGGTGCGTTCCTTGAGCCGCTGCGCCTCGAGGAGCTTGCCCTTCCCTTCGAAAAACTTGAGCCGGTCCGCCAGTTCCGCCTCGATCCGCTTGAACGCCGCCTCGAACTTGTCCTTGCCCATCACGAACTGCTTGGCGGGAGTGACCACGCAGGCCGGCAATTTCACTCCGCACTTTCCGGTCAAGGGGTCGAGTTCGCAGATGCGGTCGATCTCGTCCCCGAAGAACTCCACCCGGACCGCCTTCGTTTCGTAGGCGGGGAAGATATCGAGAATATCCCCTTTCGCCCGGAAAGTTCCCGGCTCGAACGACATCTGGTTGCGCACGTACTGCGCCTCGACGAGCCGTTCGATAAGCTTGCCGCGTCCGATATTCTCGCCTGTCTTGAAGCCAACCGCGAGATTGCGGTATTCGTCCGACTCGCCCAAACCGTAGATGCAACTAACCGACGACACCACGATCACATCCTTTCGGGCGATGAGCGCGTTGGTGGCCGCGAGACGGTACCGTTCGATCTCCTCGTTGATGGAAGCGTCCTTTTCGATGTAGGTGTCGGTCTGCGGGATGTAGGCTTCGGGCTGGTAATAGTCGTAATAGCTGATGAAGTATTCGACCGCGTTCTCGGGAAAAAACTCCTTCAGTTCCGCGAAGAGCTGCGCCGCGAGCGTCTTGTTGTGCGAAAGGATGAGCGTGGGGCGGTTCCATTTCTGGATGAGATTGGCCATCGTGAACGTCTTGCCCGACCCGGTCACGCCCTGCAGAATAAGCCTCCGGTCGCCCCGCTTGAGCCCCTCGTAAAGCGCCGCGATCGCCTCCGGCTGGTCGCCGGTCGGCTTGAACGCGCTCTTGAGCTTGAAGCGGCTTTCCACTTCAGCGCACTTGGGTGAAGCTCCGCGCGAGCCGCATCGACAGCTTCATGGGACGGTTCACGGCCCAGCCGGACGCGTTGAGGATCGCGCCCAGATCGCGTCGACGGAGCTTGAACCAGCAGAGGATCGCGCTCGGCACCGACACCATCAGCACGAGCACCGCCACTCCGGCCGCGATCTTCCAGGCCGGCATGCTCCCGATGGCCGCCATGATGCTGGCGCAAGCCGCGCCCACCATGCCGATTCCGATGCCGATCGCCGCCACGCTGCTGGCCAAAGCCGCGCCGTTGATGCCGCCTTCGAGCGGTTTCGACTGCCGGTCGGCCAAAAACTTCTTCACCGAGTTGGCCATGCCCTCGCCCGCCTTGCGCCAAGGCATCAGGAACGCCTCCCAGAGCGACACCTGCGCTTCCACCACTTTCGTGATGGTGGCCTCCCAGTCCTTGCCGTCCCGGTCCTGGAAGACGCCGTTGCGCCCTACGTACAGTCCCGCGATCGCACCGGCCGTGACTACCGCGCAGATCGTGCGCTCCAGTCCCTCGCCCGGACGCTTGAGCGTCAGATAGATGACGCAGCAGTTCGACTTTTCCACCAACGCCGAATGCGCGCCCACGTTGTCCACATGGAAGCAGAGCCGCATCTCGCGCGAATCGATGCGCAAGGTTCCGGTCTGGAAGATGGCCCAATCGCCCTTCGTGTAGAGCCGCTTCATATTGACGAAATTCTGCAGCAGCTCCAGCAGATTCAGCTTGTAGCGGAGCACCCTTTCCTCGTTTTCGTCCGGCTTGGGCGCAGGCGGAAGATGCGGATGGTCGGCCTTGATTTTGGCCCAATCCGCGCGCGAAAGTTCCGTCTGCCCGGAGAGTCCGCACTCCTCCACCAGGTTGCGGATGGCTGGCGCGAACTTGGGATTGAGGTTGGCGCCCAAAGGTAGCGGCCGGTCCGGCGTTTCGGTGACAAGCGGCAGATCGTCGGGGATTGCGAAATACCGATCGAGAATCTCTTCGGCCGCCCATACCGCTTGGGCGGCGCTAGTGGGCTCGGGGGTGGGCGGCTGGCGCTTCACGAGCGCCTCCAGCTGCGCACGGTCGGAATCGGACGGCTTGAAAAGCGTCCCGAGGTCCACGCCCTTGTCCTTCAGGAAGCGGACCGCATCCAGCACTTCCTTGATACGGATGCGCCCGTCGTGATCGGTATCCATCAGTTCCAACGTGCGGGCATCGAACCGGACGCCTTTGACCGGCATCGACAGCACCTGAAACTCCTTGGGGTCCGCCTCCAAAAGCGCGGCCACGTCTTGGCCGTTCCGGAGTCTGGTAGCGTATTTGCTCATGGTTTTTCTCCCTTCCGCATCGAAAGCATTTTGGTGATGGTGGCCTCGTAGCCGAGCGTGGTGGGCCGGTAGTATTCTTTCGGCACGCCCAGATAAGCCTGCTTGACGTAATGGTCGGCGAAATTGTGCGGATACTTGTACTCCGTCACTTCATTGGACCCGATCGCTCTCACGTGCTTGTTCTTGAGGTGTTCGGGCACCGGTTGCACCCGCCCCGACTCAACGTCGGCCATCGCCTCGCTGATCGCCATGCAGCTGGCGTTCGACTTTGGCGCGCACGCGAGATAAGTGGTGGCCTGCGCCAGATTGATGGCGCATTCCGGCATGCCTACGAATTCGCACGCCTGCATCGCCGCCACTGCCACGCTGAGCGCTCTCGGATCGGCGTTGCCGATATCCTCCGACGCGCTGATCACCAGTCTCCGCGCCACGAATCTCGGATCCTCGCCCGCCACCAGCATCTTGCCCAGCCAATAGATGGCCGCGTCCGGGTCGGTGCCGCGAATGGATTTTATGAACGCGCTGATCGTGTCGTAATGGCCGTCTTCCTTCTTGTCGTACCTCACCTGGCGGCGCTGCACGCACTCCTGGATCACGTCGAGGTCGAGCACGATCTCCCCGTTCGCGTTTTCGGGCGTGGACTTGACCGCGATCTCCAAAGCCGTCAAGGCATGGCGCGCATCGCCGTCGCAGATCTCCGCCAGAAAGCGCTTGGCGTCGTCATGAAGCTTCACCCGGAGCTTGCCGTAGCCCCGCTCTTCGTCGGCGATCGCCCGGTCCAGCAGTTTCGCCACGTCGTCCGTCGAAAGCCCTTTGAGCTCGAACACGAGACTGCGCGACGTAAGCGGCGTATTGATGAAGAAATTGGGGTTGTGCGTGGTGGCGCCGATCAGCACTACGGTGCCGTTCTCCACGTAAGGCAACAGCACATCCTGCTGGCTCTTGTTGAAGCGATGGATCTCGTCCACGAAAAGGATGGTGCCCATGCCCCCGAGTTCGTTCATCGCCCGGTCGCAGATCTTGCGGATCTCCGCCACGTTGCTCACCACTCCGCTCGCCCGCACGAAATTGCGTTTGGTGGACCGGGCGATCACTTCCGCCAGAGTGGTCTTGCCGCAACCGGGCGGACCGTAGAGAATGATGTTGGTGAGCCGGTCGGCTTCGATCACGCGCCGCAAGAGCTTGCCTTCGCCCAGAATATGCGACTGCCCCACCACCTCGTCGATGGTCCTCGGGCGCATTCTCGCGGCAAGCGGTTCCGACGGATCAGACATTCCTGGCGGCGCGCTTGAAGCCTTCGGCCGAACGCGCGATTATCTTTTCGTCCACGCTCGAACTCAAGCGGAAATATCCCGCCCGGCCGAATCCCGATCCGGGGACGGCCAGAATCCGTTCCTGGAGGAGCGCATCCACGAACTTGCCGTCGTCTCCGCCCGGCGCTTTCGGGAAGAAATAGAACGCGCCCTTGGGCATGACGAACTCGATGCCGGCCGCAGCGAGCACTTCCGCCATCAGTTTGCGCCGACGCGCATAAATCGAAAGGTCTACCGTCTCGTTGCAGATTTCGGCTGCGAGTTTCTGTCCCACTACCGGAGCGTTAACGAAGCCGAGCGTGCGGTTGACGAGAATGAGCGTCGAAACGAGCACGCCCCCGTCCGATTCGCTCAAGGCCGGATTGACCCCGATATACCCCAAGCGCTCGCCCGCCATCGAAAGCGTCTTCGAGAAACTCCCCACCACCAAAGCGAACCTGGTTTTGGGCAGGATGGCCGGCACTTTCGCCCCGTCGAACGCGAACGCCCGGTAAGGCTCGTCGCTCAGGATGAAGATGGGCTTTGCGCGTTTCGCGTTTTCCGCCTCCACCAGCCGGCAGAGCTCGTCCAGCTCCTCCTCGCCGTAGATGGCTCCGGTGGGGTTGTTGGGCGAATTGATGATGATGGCGCGAGTCTTGGGGCCGATCGCCCATTTCATCGCCGCCAGATCGAGACTGAAATCTTCGTTCGTTTCGACCGGCTTCAGGATGCCGCCAAAGTGTCCGCAATAGTTGCCGTACTCCACGAAATAGGGACACGGCACCAGCACTTCGTCGCCAGGCTCCAGGATGGCCCGGAAAATCCCCACCAGAGCTCCGGCCGCTCCTACCGTCATCACCACGTCTCGGCCCCCAAGCTCCATGCCCTGCTGCGCCGAAAGATACCGCGCGATCGCCTCCCGCACGTACGGAATGCCGGCATTGGGGCAATACCCGAGCCCCAGCGGCTTCACCGCCTCGTCCGCGATCTTACGCAAAACGTCCCGCGCGATCGCCGGCGGGGGCACGTCGGGATTCCCGAGACTGAAATCGCACACTGCGTCCTCGCCGAACTGCGCCTTGAGCTCGAGGCCCTTCTCGAACATCTTGCGGATGAAACTCGATTTCCCCGCTGCCGCCAGAAAATAATCGTTTACAGTTTGCATACGACCTTGTGGATCCTCCGGCTCAATTCCGCCATGAACGCCAGATAGTGGCTGCGCACCGTCTCTTCCACGATCTCCTTCGCCCGGTTCCGGCCGCTCGAAAGTTCCTCGTAGATGAACTGCATGAGGCCATCGTCCCCTCCGCCATGCGCATCGGTCTCGGCCTGGAACTCGTAGGCTACCTCGTCCTTGCCGAATTCGCGCACCCGCACCAGACCTTCGTCCACCAGCATCGTTCCCTTGGTGCCGAAAAACCGCGTGAACCTGCCGCGCCGGGCGGTGATCGCCTCCAGCTCGAAGTTGACGAGCGGGCCATCCTCGCTTTCGATCAGCGTAGACTGGTAATTCACCACGTCCGCCCCGCACTTGTAGACGCACTTCTCCCCTTCGTCCCGGAATACGCACTCGTCGGCCCGGCAGTTCTTCCCGCACGTCTCGGCCGACCCTTCCGGCGCGTTGTCCGGCTTGAAGAGTTTCGTGGCGCCCATGCTCACCACCCGCAGCACCTTTTTGTCGCCCAGCCACCAGGCGATGAGGTCCAGATCGTGCGAGCACTTGGTGAGGATCATCGGACCGCTTTCGTCCGTCTTGGACCACTGCCCCCGGCAGAACGCCTGCACGGTCTTGGGGTAGCTCACCGCATTGAGATGGTGGATGCTCAGCACCTCGCCGATCGTCCCCGCCTCCAGGATTTCCTTGACCTTGCGGTATTGGTCCGTATGCCGGAGCACATAGCCCGGAATCAGATATTTCCCCGTCCGCTCCACCAATGCCAACAGCCCCCGGCACTCGTCCCACGAGCAGCCGATCGGTTTTTCCAGCAGCACGTGCATCCCCTTCTTGAGCGCCAGTTTTCCGGCCGCGTAGTGGAGCCGGTCGGGCAGGGCGATAATCGCCAGCTCCGCCCGCAACCTTTTGCTCAAGGCATCGCGCCAGTCGGTGAAGTCGCCGCTGCCGTCGATGTCCGCCACCCCGATCAGCTCGAACTGTTCGGGATGGCGCTTGATGTAGTCGGCATAGACCTTGCCCCTGCCGCCGTTGCCGAGGATGACGGTTCTGATCGGCATCAGCCCAGCTTGCTCCGGAGATAGGCGCTGTAGGCCTTGTACGTCATGTAGCAGTCGAACTTGCTCGCGAGTTCGCACGGCGC
>CAMZDY010000029.1 GCA_947305585.1 uncultured Verrucomicrobiota bacterium
AAATACGTGGGCGTGTGGCTGCCCGACGGCGGCTTCGTGCAGGTGGGCGGACGCGAAAAGACGGTGAGCAACCTGGCCCGCACCGCCGTAACCGGTCTCACTCACGGCTGGCACGTGAGCGGCGACGACGGAGGTATCTTCATCACCACCGGCAACGGCACCATCATTTCGCATCCGGTTAGTGGACGCGAGGGCAGCCAGTGGCAGGATCCGGGTCCCGACCACTACTGCGAAAAGCGCATGATCGAAGGCTTCCCCGTGTACATCAGCATCCCCAAACGGACGGCGGTGGTGGAGCGCCGGGTGCTGGTGATCACTTCGGCGTTTCTCAACGGCCTCGCGCTGGTGATGGCGGCCATCCTGGTGGGCATCGTGATCGCCCGCTACGTGAAAGGGCAGCTGGCTGCGCAGCGCAGGAGCGAAATGGCCATGGCGGCCGAGATACAGGAAAGCGCCATCCCGCGCACTTTTCCGCCGTTCCCCGGCGAGCACCGGCTCGATATCTTCGGCGAAATGAAAACCGCCAAGGACGTGGGCGGCGACTTCTACGATTTCTACTTCTCCAGCGCCAGCAAGATTACGTTTCTCGTGGCGGACGTGAGCGGCAAGGGCGTGCCGGCCGCGCTGTTCATGATGCGGGCCAAAGCGTCCATCAAGGGCATCTCCCAGACGGGCAAGCCGCTGGCGGAAGTGGTGTCCGAGGCCAACGACGCGCTCAGCCGCGACAATGGCGCCAACATGTTCGTCACCGCCTGGATCGGCGAACTGGATCTGGAGACCGGTGTCGTCACCTACGTCAACGCGGGGCACAATCCGCCCATCGCCATCTCCGGCCGGCCGGACGCCGAAGGGCGCCGGACCCGCTACCTGAAGACACGCCCCGATCTGGTGCTGGGCATGATGCCGGGCATCAAATACCACAGCGAAACTTTTACGCTTGCGCCCGGCGACGCCATCTACCTCTACACCGACGGCATCACCGAACAACCCGACAGCAACAGCGAACTGTTCGGCGAGGAGCGGCTGGAGAGCGCCATCGCGGGCATGCTGAACAACGGCACTGCGCTGTTCGAAAACGGTCATTCGAGTCTCCTCGGGGCCACTTTGGCCTGCGTGCGGGCGCATGGACTCGGGGTGGAGCAGGCCGACGACTGCACCCAGCTCATCGTCCGCTACAACGGCGCGCGGCGCACCCGTTCGTTCCCCAACACCCAGGCGGGGATCGCGGAAGCTTCGGACTGGCTGGATGCGGAAGTGAAGGCCGATCCGGGCACCATGGCCACCTTGCACATCATCCTGGACGAAATCGCCTCCAATATCGTCAAGCACTCCGGCGCGTCCGGATTCGAGATGGACGTGGAGTTCCTGGACGATGCGGACAAGGTGAAACTCGTCTTCAGCGACGATGGAACCCCTTACGATCCGCTCGCCCATGCCGACCCCGATATCACGCTTTCCGCCGAAGAGCGTCCCATCGGAGGCTTAGGGATTATGATGGTGCGCAAGATGGCCGACTCCGTCGCTTACGAGCGCGTCGGCAACCGGAATTTGCTTTCGGTAGTCAAATCCGTACGGTAACGACCCAAACCACAATATCTTGTGGAGCGACAGCCGTCGCTACCACAAGATAAAGATTTTTCATTTTCCCTATTGACTTTTATCCCCTAGATGTTGTATAATATACGTCAACCATTTAGGAATCCTACAACCTCAAGGAGAAGACCATGTCAGAAACCGCAACCAAGGCGATGAAGATCATCAAGCGTTCGGGCGAGGAAAAGCCGTTCGACGTGACGAAGATCGAGAACGCCATCCGCAAGGCCTCGCAGGCCGTCGACTACAAGAACGCGCTTTCGGAAGGACGCATCAAGCTCATCGCCGACGAAGTAGCCGGAGTGTGCGCCGCCCGCGACCGCGCGATGACGGTGGAAGAGATCCAGGACGTGGTGGAAACGAAGATCATGGAGATGGGCGCGCACGAGATCGCGAAGAAGTACATCACCTACCGCTACAAGCAGAGTCTCCTCCGCCAGGCCAACACCACCGACAAGCAGATCCTGTCCCTGATCGAGTGCAACAACGAAGACGTGAAGCAGGAGAACTCGAACAAGAACCCCACCATCAATTCGGTGCAGCGCGACTACATGGCGGGCGAGGTGTCGAAGGACGTGGCCTCGCGTCTCCTCCTCCCGGCGGACGTGGTGGCCGCGCACAAGGACGGCATCATCCATTTCCACGACATGGACTACTACGCGCAGCACATGCACAACTGCGACCTCGTGAACCTGGAGGACATGCTGCAGAACGGCACCGTAATCTCCGGCACGATGATCGAAAAGCCCAAGAGCTTCTCCACCGCCTGCAACATCGCCACGCAAATCATCGCGCAGGTGGCGTCCAACCAGTATGGCGGCCAGTCCATCTCGCTCACGCACCTCGCGCCGTTTGTGGACATTTCGCGCAAGGCCATCGCCAAGGAGCTCAAGGAGGAGAACGAGCTCGCGGGCGTCACGATGGACCGGGCTGCCTTCGACAAGATCGTCGAAAAGCGCGTGCGCAAGGAAGTGCAGAAGGGCGTGCAGACCATCCAGTACCAGGTGGTGACGCTCATGACCACCAACGGCCAGGCGCCGTTCGTGACCGTGTTCATGTATCTGGGCGAGGCCCGGAGCGAACAGGAGCGCGCCGACCTGGCGCTCGTCATCGAGGAGGTGCTCAACGAGCGCATCCGGGGCGTCAAGAACGAGCAGGGCGTGTACATCACCCCGGCCTTCCCCAAGCTCATCTACGTGCTCGAAGAGATGAACGTGCGCGAGGGCACCCCTTACTGGTACCTCACCGAGCTCGCCGCCAAGTGCACCGCCAAGCGCATGGTGCCCGACTACATCAGCGAGAAGAAGATGAAGGAGTACAAGCTCTCCAAGGGCGAGACGGTGGGCAACGGCGACACCTACACCTGCATGGGCTGCCGCTCGTTCCTCACCCCCGACCGCTCCGGCAACGGCTACGGCAACATTTCGAACGCCGGCAACTACGAGCCCGGCAAGCCCAAGTACTACGGGCGCTTCAACCAGGGCGTGGTGACCATCAACCTCGTGGACGTGGCGCTTTCGGCGCATGGCGACATGGCCAAGTTCTGGGAGATCTTCGGCGAGCGCTGCGAGCTCTGCCACAAGGCGCTCCGCTGCCGCCACGACCGGCTCAAAGGGACGACGAGCGACGCGGCGCCGATCCTCTGGCAGTACGGGGCATTGGCGCGCCTCAAGAAGGGCGAGAAGATCGACAAGCTCCTCTACGGCGGCTACTCCACGATCTCGCTCGGCTATGCGGGACTCTGGGAGTGCGTCTTCGCCATGACCGGCAAGAAGCTGACCGAGCCCGAAGGCGAGGCGTTCGGCCTGGAGGTCATGAAGAAGCTCAACGAATACACCGCCAAGTGGAAAGCGGCCGAGGACATCGACTATTCGCTCTACGGCACTCCGCTCGAGTCCACCACCTACAAGTTCGCCAAGTGCCTGCAGGCCCGGTTCGGCGTGGTGAAGGGCGTCACGGACAAGAACTACATCACCAACTCCTACCACATCCACGTCACCGAGCCCATCGACGCGTTCAAGAAGCTGGAGATCGAAAGCCGCTTCCAGAAGCTCTCGCCCGGCGGCGCCATCAGCTACGTGGAAGTGCCGAACATGCAGAACAATCTGCCGGCGGTGCTGGCGCTCATGCAGTTCATCTACGACAACATCATGTACGCCGAGCTCAACACCAAGAGCGACTACTGCCAGGAGTGCGGCTTCGACGGCGAGATCGAAATCGTCAAGGACGAATCCGGCAAGCTCATCTGGCGCTGCCCCAAGTGCGGCAACACCGACGAATCCAAGCTCAACGTGGCGCGGCGCACCTGCGGCTACATCGGCAGCCAGTTCTGGAACCAGGGCCGGACGCAGGAAATCAAAGAGCGCGTGTTGCACGTGTCGTGAACTACGCGTCCATACGGACCTGCGACATAGCCAACGGAGACGGGGTGCGGGTTTCGCTCTTCGTCTCCGGCTGCACCCACCACTGTCCCGGCTGTTTCAATCTGGAGGCGCAGAGTTTCACCTATGGCGCCCCGTTCACGCCGGAGGTGGAGGATGAGATCCTGGACGCCTGCGACAAATCGTTCATCGCGGGGCTCACCATCCTCGGCGGGGAACCGATGGAGCCCGTCAACCAGCGCGGACTCCTGACGCTCCTCAGGCGTTTCCGGGCGCGCTTCGGCCACTCGAAGACGATCTGGATCTACACCGGCTGCGTGATCGAGGAATTGCGCGCGCCGTCCGGATCGCGCTGGCGCACGGAAGTGACGGACGAGATCCTTTCCCTGATCGATGTGCTGGTGGACGGTCCCTTCGTGATGGCGCTGAGGGATCCCTCGCTCCGGTTCCGCGGCTCGTCCAATCAGCGCATCCTCAATCTTCGCGAAAAATGATGCCGGTTTCGGTTTTCGCGGTGCTGGCGGCAAGCGTCTTTCTGCGTACCCGCACCATCGAGCCGGGCGAGGCGGCCGTTTCCGCGCCGGAGAGCGGTGCCTGGATCGTGCAAAGCCCGGGCAAGATAACCGGCGAGTGGCGCGAGCAATTGGAGCGCTCGGGCGCCAGGATTCACGGCTATCTCCCCGACAACGCCTATCTGGTGAGGCTGGACGAGACGGCGCTCCGCACGATTGAAACTTCGGTGCCACACGGCATCTTGACGCCGTATCTCCCCTCCGACAAGCGCGTGGCCGCCGGGAAAGCGCCCGACCGCGAATTTCTGGTGATCGTGTTCGACGAGGCCGAGCGGACGGAAGTGGCCGATCGCATCCGGGCGCTCGAGGGGTGCAAGGTGCTGTTCGACACGGGCGAAATAGTCCGCGCGAGACTCACCCCGGCGGCGCTGGACGAGGTGGCCGGCTGGCGCGAGGTGGTGTGGATCGATCTTTCCGTCGTGAACGACAGCCGTCCCATGTGCGACCGCGCCCGGCTTCCGGCAGCGATGGATCTGGAAAGCGTCTGGCCGGCGATGGCGGGCGCTCCGGGACTCACCGGCAAGGGCCAGGTGGTGGCGGTGGCCGATTCGGGACTCGATGGCGGCAAGCTCGATACGCTCCACGAGGATATGCGCGGACGCGTTTCCCGCACGTATGCGATCGGCCGGGAAGGGGACTGGAGCGATTTCATCGGCCACGGCACGCACATTTGCGGCAGCGTGATGGGCAACGGCGCCATGTCGGGCGGCAAAGTGCGCGGACCCGCCTACGAGGCCACGCTGATCGTGCAGTCGCTGTGCGACGAACACGGGGGGACGGCGCGCCCCACGAGCATCTGGGAACTGCTGTGGCAGGCCTACCGGGAGGAGAATGGGCTCCCCGGCGCGCGGATCCACTGCAACAGCTGGGGATCGGGTCGCGATGACGATGCGGAAGGGGCGGAGCTCCTTGGCGTGTACGTGGAAGACTGCCGGGAAATCGACCGTTTCACCTTCGAGCATCCGGACCTGCTCGTCGTCTTCGCCTCCGGCAACGACGCGGTCGACTTGGACGGCGATGGCGTGGTGGACCTTGATTCGCTCAATTCGCAGGCCACGGCCAAGAACGTCTTGACGGTAGGTGGCGCGGAAAGCGCGCGTCCGGCAGGGGTAACTTATGGCCAGGTGGTGGCGAGCCGCTACCCGGCCGAGCCGGTTTCCGGTGACGACATTGGGCAACCGTTCGACGGCGAGCATTTGGGGATGGCCGCCTTTTCGGGACGCGGGCCGTGCGACGACGGACGCGTCAAGCCGGACGTGATCGCCCCGGCCACGATGATCTGCGCTCCCCGGTCCAGTGCCATGCGCCGTCCCGGAAAGGGTGCCTACCACTACAAGAACGGCACCAGCATGGCGGCGCCTTTGGTGGCGGGGGCGGCGGCGCTGGTGCGGGAATGGCTGGGGCCGGTGGCGTCCGATCCCGACGCCGCCACCATCAAGGCGATGCTGATCGCCGGGGCGAAGAGTCTCGCGCCGGGGCAGTACGGAGCGGGAAAGTGGCGCGAAATCCCCGCCGCGCGCCCCAATCCGGTCGAGGGCTGGGGCATGGTGGATGCGGGACGCAGCGTAGGGTCGGGGATGAAACGGTTCGACGTATACGACGCCAAAACGATCTCCGAGGGCGAAACTGCCGTCTACGAACTCCCGGTGCAGGCGGGGGAGGAACTGTTTGCGGTTCTCGCCTATGCCGACGCGCCGGCCGAACTGGCGGCCGCGAAGCAGTTGGTGAACGATATCGATTTGAGCGTCGTTTCGCCCTCGGGAATCAGGTTCTGGCCCAACTCCCTGCCGGGACCGGACCGCATCAACAATGTGGAAGGCATCCGTCTGCAAGCCGCCGAAGCCGGCGTTTACCGGATCGAGGTGCATGCCGCCCACCTCCCCATGCCGCTTGGCCCTTCCCTTCGCTACTCGCTGGTGATTGGCGTGGGCCAATCTCTCCTGTAGCTTGGTCTCATAGCGGGCGGGGCCGAAGCCCCGCCCTTGGGTCTCAGCTCTTGAAGAGCGTGGACCAGATCGCGTGCAGGCACGCGTTGATCAACTCCATGATCATCTTGAACTTTTCCATTTTGTCTCCTTTCTTTGGTGTCTAATAGGTGGCGCTATGGGGGCGCTACGAGGAAGGCAAGCTTGCAGCAGACGGCCGACTCTTGAGTTCTCGGCCGCGGCGCCTTGCGGCCCCTTCGGGCACTCGCAAGCTCGTGGCTACCCTCCGAAGCAGAGCTTCTTCGGCGCATTCCGAATCGCCTCGTCTGCCCATAGTCAGTGCTTTTCGTGGTTGGTTGAGCTCGGCGATTAGTTCGCCCGGACATTCCATCCCCTCCGCGCTTTGTAGGTTACTCATTTGACACACATTCCTCCCTCCTCCCGCACATGCAATTTTCCGCACTTTTCGCTTGATATTCACGCCAAAATTTGGTATAATTTACGTAGCGATGATAGAAATGATTATATTGATTGGGAAGTCCATCAAGGGCGTGTTGGATGCATCCGTGCCGGTGTTGTACGCTACGCTAGGCGGCATAACTTTGTTGTGGGTTATAGTTGCCATCAAACAGGCGAAGCCATTTGAGAAGGAAATTGCTTGTTTCCGTAGACTTACACTGATTAATAAAATCACTTTAATCGCACTACTTTGTTCCTTTACATGGTGGGGCGGAGCAAAAGAAAATGGCAATCGCGGCAATTCTGGTGACGCGGGTCGCAATACAATGTCAAAGCGTGAGACAGGAAGCGGGCAAATGCGGAGTCTGCCGCCGGAATTGTTGGGCAATACCAATTTATTGGAAGTGGCGGCGTTCGAGATTTCGGTAATGAACGAGGTTGTCGCATTTGAGATGTCTTGGGCGACCAACCTGTTCGACTATGCAGATTCTAGAGGCCTATATCTTTTTGCGTCTACGAATCTGAGCGACAATGTTTGGTTCCCTATGGGACTTTACCTGATGCCGGAAGGAACGAATGCACATGCGTTTGTAGTGTCTGTCAACAATGTGGAGAGTTCCATGCGGCAATGGTTCCGCGAGACGTTTGGCGGTATAGGGTTTTATCGCTTCGGTATTGACTTTGATTCAGACGGAGATGGAATCGCGGATGTGATGGAGCAATATTGGACCTTGACGGATCCTGAAAATTCCGACACCGATGGGGATGGATTGTTGGACGGGGAAGAGTTGCAGACCAATGTTACCACCAATCCGCTTGCCTATGATACCGATGGGGATGGAGTTGGCGATGGCGACGAGGTAGCATCCGGAGCTAGCCCACGTCAAGGAGATTCCGATCATGATGGCTTGAGCGATGCACAAGAACTCGGCACAATGACAGCGCTGAGCGAAGACGACTTCATGTGGTTCGAACTTTCTGGTGGGACAAATCTGCTTTCCGGTGAGACGGTAGTTGATACGAAGAACTGGAAAAACCCGCTAGGCATTTCTGCCACCATCAATAACACCTGTTACACCAATGTGCGCGTTTGTGCGGACGGTACGATATATCTTCTTTGTCCAACCAACAATTCAAACGGAGTGACCCATAATTTTCGCGCGAACCTCGCTGACTTGTCATGGTCCGATGTCAATATGACGATTGCGGTTTGCAGTGCCAATCTTTATGCGCGTACCGACACCTGGGGGAGCCAAATCATTTGCGACACCGTAACGGTCAACGAGCATCGCTACGATGTAATCGAGTACCGAAATATGGGATTGTTTGCGTCCCGAAACGAGGAAGAGCTTATTACCTGCCAAGTTATTTTGCCGGAAGACGAGCCCAACACAATATATATGAGTTACCTTTGCGCTTCCAATGCGTTCCGGTTTGTGGATATGGCGGTTGGGATTCAATGCGGATGGATGAGGTCGTGGAAAACAGGTGAACAGTATTATAATCTTTCTTGGCCGATTAACGCCGACTTCCCGGTTGATGGGTTGACGATAAAGTATTACGTTGGAACCGGTACCAGTCCCGTCAATTCCGATACAGATGGTGATGGACTTCCAGATTCGGAAGAGGTTTTGTGCTACAATTCAAATCCGCTTGCCGTCGACACGGATGGCGACGGACTGTTGGATGGAAATGAAACGCTATTGGGACTTAATCCGATTTCCGGTGATTCCGACTGTGATGGCATGCCGGACGGATGGGAGTTGGCTTCGGGGCTCAATCCCCTGGCTGATGATGCGGACGACGATCTTGATCCGGTTGCTAATGGCTTCGGTGACGGACTTTCAAACTGGAACGAATATGTTTTGGGGACCAATCCTCTAAATGCCGATACTGATGGCGACGGACTTCTGGACGGAGAAGAATGCGGGTGGTGGGAATATGTGGATTCTTTGCCGATATTTAATATGGCGGGGGCCACCAATTTGTTGCAATCGTCATTCAATTACGACAACGATCGTTTGGTTGTGCGATTGCCATTTACATTCAAATGTGCAGGATATACCCATACCAATCTCACGATTTGTGTGGATGGCTTGATCGGCCTGATGTCGGATAGGGATGCATCGAGCTTTTTGTCTCACGGAGACAATTGTGCACTTTTGGCATACGGAACCGATAGCAGTTATACTACGATTGCGGCTTATTGGGACGATCTTTACGCCAAGGCAAATGGTGCATCGCAGATAAAGATGGCTGATATGACAGTAGGCGAATCGCGGTATGCGGTGATTGAGTATTCCAATATGCAGCGGAAGGAACAGAAAGACGATGCTAGCGTGACGGGGTCGTTTCAGATTGTTATCCCGCAAGGCGAACCCAGTACGGTTTATGTGCGATATTTCGATCTGTCCTCGGCTTTTAATGGCGCTTCGGCTACAGTTGGCGCACAACTCCCCCAATATGAAAAAGCGTTTCAGGTTTGTTTCAACAACCCTGGAGCCATCACCAATGGCATGATAATCGCGTTTCATCTGGGAGCCGGATCGAATCCGCAATTGCAAGATTCCGATGGCGATGGACTTGGCGATGCGATAGAAATTCTGGCGGGGACCAGCGCTCGCTTTGTTGATACCGATCTTGACGGCTTGCCGGATGGATGGGAATATTCGCATGGACTTGCACCACTTTCCGCCATCGGCGATAATGGTCCCGATGGCGATATGGACGGCGATGGATTAAAAAATCTGGTTGAGTATCTTATCGGCACCAACCCGTCTTCGGCTCATACTGATGGCGATTTGCTACTCGATGGCGGAGAGACGGGGCTATTGAACGTTTCCACCAATTCTACGTGGCTGGCAATGCCGGCGAATGTGCAAGATTTGACGCCGTTTTTTGCCAATCCAGATTTGGCATGCGTCAATTATATGCTGGAAACTCCTATTACTGTCAATGGAGCGACGGTGACGAATGTTGTGATTGATCTCAATGGGCTTGTGTATTTGCCGAGGGCTTTAGCAGATAACTCATTTGCGCCTAGGAATTCGGCAAATCTTACAACGGCAATCTCGACAAATGCATTGGTGCTTGCGCCATATCAAAGCGATCTTTATCTTACCGCCAATGAACCGGCTTCGATGATTCGTGCTTGGGAAACCGCAGTCGGCAGCAATGGAATGTTGGTGCTCCAATACGACAATGTTTGCCCATATTCCAACCGGAACCGTACCTATGTAACCAATTCCATATCGTTTCAGGTGGAGATGCCGCTAAGTGGAAATGGAGCCGTGCATTTCAGATATAAAGATATGATAGGTAACAATATGACCGGAGCGGGCGCCAATATCGGCGTGCAGTCGATGGGAGGACGGTGGGCGCAGATATTTTATTCGGGAAATACCAGCAATTTGGTGCAAGGGAACGGGAATCCGATGCGCGCCATTATAACCAAAGGTACCTTGTGCAATGGGCTTGATCTTGCGTTTGAAATTGGTGTCGGCACTTTGCCGACGTCGTCCGATACTGACGGCGACGGACTTTTGGACGGAGAAGAGCTCTCGGTTGGAACTTCTCCGGCATTTTACGATACGGATGGTGATGGGTTGCCGGACAATTGGGAATTGGAATACGGTTTGGATCCGCGAGATTCGACAGGCGACGATGGCGCTTCGGGTGATCCGGATGAAGACGGATTGGACAATCTTGCCGAATATGGCGCAGGAACAGATCCTATGGCGGACGATACCGACGGAGACGGACTGTTGGATGGAGCTGAGATTCTTCATAACGCCAATCCCCTTGTCGCCGATACGGACGGTGACGAGATTTCGGATGGGTTGGAGGTGAATGTCTATAGCGGGGATCCTTGCCTTGTCGATACGGACGGGGATGGGCTTGGCGATGCGCAAGAAGTTGCATTGGGGACCGCATTGAACAATAACGATACGGATGGCGACGGCTTGCTTGACAGCTGGGAAGTAGCCAATAATTTTAATCCACTATCTGCGCCTAACAGCGGTGAGGCCATGGACGATACCGACAATGACGGTCTCACCAATTTGCAGGAGCAGTCTGCCGGAAGCAATCCAAGAAATGCAGACAGCGATGGTGACGGGCTTTCGGATTCAGCGGAGTTGCTGACACATCACACAAATCCGCTGGTGGCGGATACGGATGGCGACGGCATGACCGACAAGCAAGAAACGGATGCGAACTACGACCCGCTTGATTCTGACATGGACAGAGATGGGATGTCTGACGGATGGGAAAATGGCCACGGCCTTGACCCGCAGGACTCCACAGGGGACGATGGGGCTGACGGCGATCCCGACAACGATGGCCTGTCGAACATAGACGAGTATCTGAACGGGACTAATCCGAATCTTCCCGACAGCGACGGAGACGGGGTCACGGACGGCGTCGAGGTCGCAAATGGCTCCGATCCGAACGACGCCTCCGACGGCGGGCAGGCACCGCCCGTTGACAAGTTCAGGGAGATCGAGTTCAACATAAATGGCGACTATGCGGCCTGGGAGATGACGATAGAGGGGCTTGGCCCGGACGACACGCGCACACGGAAGATAAGCATGGGCAGGCCCAATGCCGCGAACACGACTACTCTCAAGATGCGGAAAGGCAACTCATACAGGCTTTCCATGCGTTGGCTCAACTGTGACGGACACGACGACAATATGTCACCCTGGTACTGCTGGCAGGCACTGATTGATGGATTGCCAAGTCAGGCGTCATTCGACCACAGCTACAGTCAAGGTATCTGCGTGAGGCTTCCCCAGCGCAACAACATCGTTGTCGGCAACGGATGGATTGCCGACAACGAAGACGGGCTGCTGACGAGCCACGTCCATGCGAGTCAGAGAAACTCTCACGGCGGCTCCGGTGCCGGTAATGTAGCGCAGGGGCTTTTCGCTACGCTGTATGTCCTTGACGATCCGAAGCTCATGCCAGACTACGACCGCAATGGCGCGATAGGTGATGGGGACAAAGCCAAGGCTGAACAGAAAAACGTGCTACATTTCTGGATAAACGACGACGAAGACGACGATTCCACCGACGGCAAGTACGCAGAATCGCCCAGCGTTGACATACCAGGGGCCAGGACTGGCTGGTTCGAGTTCGACGGGCGTGATCACGACTGGGACGACTCCAAGGTGAACGGCTACCGCGATCTCATCGACTTCACCCCGGTGTTCATGGATGTCTCGATGATTCAGATTCTTCCGGAGAGCATTCGCAATAGTTTAACGTTCAAGCTCAGTCAAGATTCAGAAGCGGTGAATGTCGTATGGACTGAGCTCACGAAGTCTACTGTCGGCTTGTTCCAGACAGGGGATGTGGAAGTGTGCGGGCGGGAATTGAATGAAGCATCCTACGGGGCAGTCGTGGAGCAAGTGTCGTCGGGCGGTATCACAGTGCCGGATGCGCTTGCCACACAAATGAAGACTGCCTCGTCAAATAAAGGCGTCGTGTTCATAGAGGGGCGTAAAGCGACTTCTTCTCCGCTGAAACTTGACGTCTATTATAACGGCCAAAAGGTCGTGTCCGGCGAGTTGCCGCTGCATCTTTCCTCTGTCGAGGAGATGTACTGGTTCTATTCGC
>CAMZDY010000030.1 GCA_947305585.1 uncultured Verrucomicrobiota bacterium
TCAAGACTTCCGAGAAGCTGCCGTTCTACTACTACCACACCGGCATGAGCGGAGTCAATTTCGACATGCAGAAGTTCCTCGAGGCGGCCGACGGCAAGATCAAGAATCTCGCGGGCATCAAGTTCAACTACCCCGACCTCTACATGTTCCAGCGCTGCCAGCGTTGCTGCGGCGGCAAGTACGACATCACCTGGGGTGTGGACGAGTGGTTCTCGGGCGCGGTGGCGATCGGCGCGGAGAGCGCGATCGGGTCGACCTACAACTACTCCGCCGGCATCTACTACAAGATCTGGGAAGCGGTGAAGAAGGGCGACATCGCCAAGGCGAAGGCCGGCATGAAGAAGGTCTGCGACATCGTGGACATCCTGGTGCAGTACGGCGGCGTCGCGGGCGGCAAGGCCATGATGAAGGTGTGGGGCCTCGACATGGGCGGCGTGCGTCTGCCCAACGTGTCGCTCACCGACGAGCAGAAGGCCGATTGCGTGGCCCGTCTCAAGAAGATCGGCTACAAGTAATCCGGCGGCGATGCTGGTGGCGGCGATCCTGGCGGCGATAGTTCCCTTCCTGAACGAAGCGGAACTGAAGCGCCATTACGACGCCACCAGCGTTTATGCCATCTACAACACGAAAAGCGCGGACGAATACACCAACACGCAGAATCCGCTGGCGGCGGTGATGGGTGTGTGCAAGCATTGCGGGAAGCTGCCGCCGAACGCCGCCAAGATGCAGAAGGACAAGCCGGGCGGCGACAAGGAGTGGATCCGCGTACTGAACAAGCTGGTGAAGTCGGCGGGACTGCGCGACGCCAACTTCGGCCAGATGAACCGCTGGAAGACGAACTTCTCCCGTCACTTCAAGCTCCGGGACGCGAAGAAGGACATGGTGGAGGTGGAGAACGAACTCACTTTCCAGCGCGAGGCGAAGCGGATCGAAGCGTGGCTGGCGGAGAAATGTCCGGTCCTCTGGGTGCGCGAGGCGACCGGCGACGAGCAGGACGACGACAACAAACGCATCAACGGCGGGAAGCCCTTTCCCCTCACCATCGCCCTCATCGACGGGATGGACGACGAAGGGCGCTATCACGTGGTGTGGCCGCGCGGCAACGACCGGCGCTACAAGAACCTGAAAAACGGCTGGTACAGGCCGCAAGACCTTTTCTACGACGTAAAACGTTCAATCCTAATCTATTGGAGGCCCTAAAATGAAATATTGGCAAGATTGGAACAAGAAATACGTGACCGAGCTCACCGGCAACATCATGCCGTTCTGGATGAAGCACGGCTGGGACCGCAAAAACGGCGGCGTGTATACGTGTCTCGATCGCGACGGCACGATCATGGACACTACGAAGTCCGTCTGGTTCCAGGGACGCTTCGGCTGGATGGCGGCCTACGCCTACAACCACATCGAGAAGAACAAGGAATGGCTCAAGGCGTCCAAGAGCTGCTGCGAGTTTCTGGAGAAATACTGCTTCGACCCCAAGGACGGGCGGGCCTACTTCGAAATCACGGCCGACGGCGTGGGGCTCCGGAAGCGGCGCTACGTCTTCTCCGAGTGCTTCGCGGCCATCGCCTATGCGGAATATTCGCTCGCGTCGGGCGACAAGGCCTGGGGCGTGAAGGCGGTGGAGCTCTTCAAGCGCATCCGGAAGTTCGTGGCGGAGAGCGAAAAGTACATGCCGTCCAAGTACGAGAAGAGTCTGCAGGCGCAGGGCCACTCGCTCACGATGATCCTCATCAACGTAGCGAACGTGCTCAAGCAGATTTCGGACGATCCGGTGCTGGACGAGCAGATCACCACGTCCATCGGGCTCCTCACCAAGTACTTCATCCATCCCGAGTTCAAGGCGCTCCTGGAGATGGTGGGCCCGAACGGCGAATTCATCGACACTCTGGCCGGACGCGTGATCAATCCCGGCCACTGCATCGAGACGAGCTGGTTCCTGATGGACGTGGCGATGGATCGCGGCGACAAGGAGCTAATAAAGACGGCGCTCAAGATCCTCGACTGGTCGTGGGCGTGGGGCTGGGACAAGAAGTACGGCGGCATCATCTCGTTCAAGGACTGCCGCAACCTCCCGCCGCAGTGCTACGAGCAGGACATGAAGTTCTGGTGGCCGCAGTGCGAGACGATCATCGCCACCGCCTACGCCTACAAGCTCACCGGCAACGAGAAGTACATGAAGTGGCACAAGCTCGTGTCGGAATGGGCGTGGAAGCATTTGAAGGACAAGAAGTTCCCCGAGTGGTACGGGTATCTGCATCGCGACGGCACGGTGGCCCAGCCGGCCAAGGGCAACATCTTCAAGGGTCCGTTCCACATTCCGCGCATGCTGGTCAAGATGTACGACCTCACGCGGGACATGTAAGTGCTCCTAGACGCGCATTATCACGACAGCGCGGCGCCTTCGTGGTGCCGGATGGGTGGACGGCTCTTCGTGGGCGTCCACCCGTGGCATCTTGCCGACTTCGACGAAGCGGAGCTGGTGGGGCGATTGGAGGCCGACCCCACTTTGGGCATGGGCGAGATCGGGCTCGACCGGCTCAAAGCACGCACGATCGGCGAGGAAATGCGGCGCGTATTCATGAGGCAGCTCGTGATCGCCGCCTACTTCCGCCGTCCCGTGGTGCTGCACGGCGCCAAGTGCTGGGGCGAGGTGGTGGAGGCGTGCAAGGCGTTCAAGGGACAGATCCCCGCCTTCCTCTTTCACGGTTTTTCCCGGAGCGACGGGCTCTTGAAGGAGATTGTCGAGCTGAACGGTTTCGTTTCGGTGGGGCCCGCCATCCTCAACGACCACGCGGAGAACTACCGCAAACTCGTGGGAACGATTCCGCGCGAGCGGATTCTGGTGGAAACCGACAACACCCCGGAGCGGCACAACGACCTGGAGGCCGTCTACCGGAAGGTGGAGGAACTTTACGGCATCACGCCGGACGAGATAGAGGAGAACTATGGACGATTTTGAGCTTTGCGGCATCGAGACGATTGCGCGCGGCGTCTGCATCAAGGAGGGGAAGATCCTGCTCTGCCGGGCGAAGGGCGGCGCGACCACGTATCTCCCCGGGGGGCATATCGAGTTCGGCGAGACGGGACGCGAGGCGCTGGTGCGGGAAGTGAAGGAAGAGCTGGGCGTGGGGTCGAAAACCGGCAAGTTCCTGGGCGCGGTGGAAAACGCTTTTCTGCAGAAAGGGAAGCGCCACGCCGAGATCAATCTCGTCTATGAACTGATGTTGGACGGCATGCCGGACCAGGCCCAGGAGGACTGGATCGAGTTCGTATGGTGGCCGCTCGACCGGATCGAGGAGGCGCACGTGCTCCCCAAGGCGTTCGAACATCCGGAGGGACCTTTCGCGCCATGAAGAACGTGGTGGTGATACCGACCTACAACGAAAAGGAGAACGTGGAGGCGATGGCCCGGGCGGTGCTCGAGGTGTTGCCGGACGATTCCGGCATCCTCTTCGTGGACGACAATTCGCCGGACGGAACGGGCAAGATCGCAGACGAGCTGGCGCAAAAGAATCCGCGCGTAAAGGTGCTAAATCGCGAACGCAAGGAGGGACTGGGCCGCGCGTACATTGCGGGATTCAAAAAAGCGCTGGAGCTGGGGGCGGAGCGGATCGTGGAAATGGACTGCGACTTTTCCCATCCCGTCCAAAGTCTCCCCGCGCTCCTCAAGCCGGACGCGGACGTGACGATCGGGTCGCGCTACGTGAAGGGCGGCAAGTGCGTGGGGTGGCCGTTCAAGCGTTGGCTCGTTTCGCGGCTGGGGGGACTTTACATCCGCTTCATGACGGGACTGCCGGTCAAGGATCCGACGGGAGGATTCAAGTCGTTCCGCCGCGAGGTGCTCGAGGGGTTCGACTGGGGGAAGGTGAAGTCGATGGGATATTCCTTCCAGCTGGAGATGAACTATCTCATGTGGAAAGCGGGGGCAACCATCCGCGAAGTGCCGATCGTCTTCACCGAGCGTCGCGCCGGGAAGTCCAAAATCACCCCGGCGATCGCCCGGGAGACGTTGAAGATCGTGCGCGGGCTCAGTCGGTTCCGTCGTCGATGAAAGTGCTGCTCCATAGTTGCTGCGGTCCCTGCGCGAGCGCTTGCGTGCCCCGGCTCAAAGCCGAGGGGCACGAGGTGACGATGTTCTTCGCCAATTCGAATATCGACACCGAAGCCGAATACGAAAAGCGCCTTGCCGCCGCGCGGCGATTGGCGGAAGCGGAAGGCGTGCGCCTCGTACCCTTGCCGTACGATCACGACGAGTGGCTCCGGGAAGTGGCGAAGGGACTCGAGGATGCGCCGGAAAAGGGGGCGCGTTGCCAGAAGTGCTTCCGGTACAATCTTAAGAAGACGGCCGAAGCCTGCGGGAAAATGGGACTCGACGCGTTCGCCACGTCGCTTACCGTTTCGCCCCACAAGGTGTCGAGCATGATTTTCGCCGCTTCGGACGATCCCCGGTTCATGAAGGCGGACTTCAAAAAGCGCGAGGGATTCAAGGAGTCGCTCCAGCGCGCGGCGGAGTTGGGACTCTACCGTCAGAGTTATTGCGGCTGCGAATTTTCCAGACGATGATAGTGCTAGGGGTAGACACTTCGCTCCGGTCCACCGGGTATGGCGTGTTGGAAACGCAGGGGTCGCGTCTGGCGGCGCTCGACTACGGCCGCATCCGGAACGATCCCAAGCTGCCGCTTTCCGCTTGTCTCAAGCGTATCCACGAGAAGATTTCGGAGCTGATCGAAAAACACCGTCCCGAAGTGGTGGCGGCGGAAGCGGTGATCTACGCCAAGAACGCCTCCACCATGCTCATCCTGGGCGAGGCGCGAGGGGCGGTGATAACTGCCGCCGCGATGCGAGGCATTCCCGTTTTCGAGTACGAGCCCCGGCGCATGAAGCGCGCCGTCTGCGGCAACGGCATGGCGGAAAAGGAGCAGATCCAGCGCATGGTGAAGACGCTTTTGAATCTTCCCGAGCCGCCCCAGAACGACGCGGCCGACGCGTTGGGGCTCGCCATCGCCCACGCCCATTCCACCCGCTATGCCGCCCTAAGCGCGGATAGTCCCATCTGACCTATGCTGCACGTAATCGCCACTCCCATCGGCAATCTGTCCGACCTTTCGCCCCGCGCCTTGGATGCGTTCAAGTCCGCGAGCCTCATCGCCTGCGAAGACACCCGGCGCACCTGGCAGCTCCTCACGCATTTCGGCGTTCCGCGTCCGGAAATGGTTTCCTACCGGCAGGGCAACGAGGAGCGCACCACCCGTTTCGTGATCGATGCGGTTCTGTCCGGACGCGAGGTGGCGCTCTGTTCGGACGGAGGGTATCCGGGCATTTCCGATCCCGGGTTCCGTCTCCTTCGCGCCTGCGCCCAAGAGAACGTGCCGTACGAGGTGATTCCGGGGGCGAGTGCGGTCAATGTGGCTTTGCTGATGAGCGGGCTTTCCACCAGTTCCTTCACGTTCCGCGGGTTTCCGCCCCGGGGTCCGGGCGCGATCCGGAACTGGTTCGCCGAAGACCGGGACAAGGAGCATACGCTTATAATGTTCGAGTCGCCTTTCCGGGTGGGGGCCACGCTCGAGGCCGCCTTCGAGGTGCTGGGCGATCGAGAAGCCGCGGTGTGCATCGAACTTACGAAACTGCACGAGCGCGTATCCCGGGGGTATCTGGGCGATTTGGCGCAGGAATTCAAGGATATTCAGGTGAAGGGCGAGGTGGCGATAGTGATCGCCGGCGCCAATCCCAAGTTCGCCCGGGAGCGGCGCGGCCACATGGGAGACGGCGCTGGCGACAAAAGCGAGTGCGGTCCGGCTGGAGACCGGAAGCGCGCATAGGCGAACAAAACGGCAGTGCCGGCCGGCGATTGCAGTTATGGACGCAAATTTTGGTTGAATTTTTTGCAGAAATATGATATAATATCAATCAAGTTTTCGTAAAATCGAAGGAAGAAAACCATGAAGATCAAGTTCGGTACGGTGGCAGAAGAAATCACGACCCGCAAGGAGTTTCCGCTCAAGAAGGCGCAGAAAGTCCTCAAGGGCAAGACGGTGGCGGTGCTCGGGTACGGCATCCAGGGTCCCGGCCAGGCGCTCAACATGCGCGACAACGGCATCAAGGTGATCGTAGGCCAGCGCAAGAGCACCAAGGCCAATTCCAGCTGGAAGCGCGCGATCAAGGACGGCTGGGTGGAAGGCAAGACGCTATTTTCGCTCGAGGAGGCGGCCCAGAAGGGCGACATCATCATGATGCTCGTTTCGGACGGCAGCTGCCCCGCGGTGTGGAAGCAGATCGAAAAGTACGTGACGCCCGGCAAGTATCTCTATTTCTCGCACGGCTTCGGCTACGTCTACAACAAGCTCACCGGCATCAAGCCGCAGCAGGGCGTGGGTCTCATCATGGTGGCGCCCAAGGGCTCGGGCACGTCGGTCCGGCGCAACTTCCTGTCGGGTGCGGGCATCAACAGTTCGTTCGCGTTCGAGCCGAACGGCATGCCGGAAAAGCAGGTGGAGGAAATCACCAAGGCCATCGGCATCGCGGTGGGGTCGGGCTATCTCTTCCCCACCACGTTCCAGAACGAGGTGACGAGCGATCTCGTGGGCGAGCGCGGCATTCTGATGGGGGCTTTGGCGGGCGTGATGGAGGCGCAGTTCGAAACGCTCCGCGCCAACGGCCACAGCCCGTCGGAAGCGTTCAACGAAACGTGCGAGGAGCTGACGCAGAGTCTCATACGGCTTGTGGACGAGAACGGCATGGACTGGATGTACGGCAACTGCTCGCAGACCGCGCAGCACGGCGCGCTCAAGTGGCGGCCGGTCTTCAAGAAGGCGACGCTCCCCGTGTTCGCCCGGCTCTACAAGAGCGTCAAGTCCATGCAGGAGGCCAAGGAGGTCATCAAGGACACCGGTTGCGCCGACTACAAGGAGAAGATGCTCGCCAAGCTGAGCGAGCTGCACAACCACGAAATGTGGCAGGCGGGCGCGGCGGTGCGGAGTCTCCGGCCGCACGAGAAGGCCAAGGGCGGCGCGGGCAGCGCCGGTTGGGGCGGCCGCAAGGTGGTCAAGTAAGAGGCCCGATGGTCAAGAAACTCGTCATCGCGGTGCTGGCGGCCGCAACTTCGGTTGCGGCTCCGGCCGCTTCCCGGGTCCGGCTCATCTACGGCAAGGGGTGGAACAAGGCGAGCGAGGACGTCAAGAAGACGCTCGAGTCGTCGGCGTTCAAGTCGGCCGCGAAGGGCAAGTACATAGTCGAGTTCGTCGACTGGCAGGGCGGCAATCTGCCGGAGGGGAATCTCGGCAGCCTCAAGGTGCCGTGCATTTTCGTGGTGGACGAGAAGGACCGCTGCTACTTTGTCTTCGAGAACATTCCCAACGACTACACGGCCGAGAAGTTCATCAAGGCGTTCGACAAGGTCAACCAGCGCCGGAAGAAGATCGAAGACGCGGGCATGGATACGGCCGACCAGTGCGGCAAGCTGCTGCAGTCGATGGAGATGTTCGTGGGCGGCCCCAAGCGCATCATCTCCAAAGGGTTCTATTCCGACGTGTTCGACAAGCTGGTGCGGCTTGATCCGGGCGACCAGGAGGGGTGGCAGCGCCATTTCAAGATGGGCGACGGCATCGAGCTCGTGATCAAGGCCAACGAATTCCGCGAGAAGGGCGACATGGCCGGGGGCGCGCGGTTCATCGATGCGGAGATGAAGAAGCCGCGCAAACATCTGACGCGCGAGCAGCAGCAGGGTCTGTTGATGGCCAAGTTCGCGCTGTACCGCGAAGACGCTTCGAAGAAGGACGAGATGATGACGCTGCTCACCAAGGTGGCGGCGCTCGACGAAAACACTTTCTGGGGCACGTGCGCGCTGGGGTGGCTCAACTGGAAGGGCACGCCGCCGCCCTCCACCTACTGGGGCTGGCACCAGGGCGATTTCAAGGGTCCGCAGATCAATGCGGAGATCAAGTACGGGGTAAGCTACGCTTTCCGTCGCGCGGGCGAATATACGATCGATTTCGAGCCCGACGGCGGCAACATCAACATCCAGTCGGTGGGGCTGTACGCCGGCGACGAGGAAATTGCGGTCTTGCGCAAACAACCGTTCACCTTCAAGCTGGAGCGCGCGTATGCGGGCAAGATCGACAAGCTGGTGGTGAAGGGCACTACGGGTTCCGACACGTCCGGCAAGATAAAGATCCACCGGCAAGTGCTGAGACCGCGCAAGGGTAAATGACCGAGGGCGCGTTTTTCCAGGATCTGGCCATATTGATGGCGGTGGCGGGGCTCGCCAGCGCCATTTTCTCCAAATTGAACTGGCCGAAGGTGCTGGGATATATCGCGGCCGGGGTGCTGCTGAGCGAACATACGTGGGGCGGCGGGATCCTGATCGACATGGCCAGCACACAGACGATCGGCCAGCTCGGGGTGGTGTTTCTGATGTTTTCGATGGGGCTGGAATTCTCCACCTCCCAGATGAAGGCGCTTAAGAACGTGACGGTGCCGACCGCGCTCATCGACACGATCGCCATGATGTGGCTAGGGTATACGGTCGGGACGCGGATTTTCGGCTGGGGGATGGTGCCGAGTCTCTTTTTGGGTGCGGCCGTCTGCGATTCGGCCACCACCATGCTCGCCAAGATGATCGACGAGCTCGGCTGGCGGACGCGGACGTTCGTCGGGTTCACCTTGGGCACCAGCGTCTGCGAGGACATCGTGACGGTGGGCATCGTGGCGCTCATCACCGGAGTGGCGAACGGCGCGGGCATGCACATGGGCGATGTGGCGATGAGCATGGGCGGGCTCGGCCTTTTCTTTTTGGCGGTTATCGTGTTCGGAATGGTGCTGGTGCCGCGGCTCCTCAACACCATCTCGCGCCACCATGACGACGAAGTGCTCCTCCTCCTGATCCTGGGCATTTGCTTTTTCGTCAGTTTCATCGCGTTCCGGTTCCAGTTCTCTTTGGCGTTGGGGGCGTTTCTGGTGGGTATTCTGGGGGCGGCGAGCGACGTGCGGGTGCGGATCAATGCGCTGGTTTTGCCGCTCAAGAGCATGTTTTCGGCCATTTTCTTCGTTTCGGTGGGGGCGTTGGTGGATCCGGGCGCGTTCCTGCAGTACTGGCCGCAGATTCTCGTTTTGACTTCGGTGGTGCTTTTCGGCAAGTTCTTCAACTGCACCTTGGGGGGTCTCTTGACGGGCCAGGGGGTGAAGACCTCGGTGCAGATGGGGATGAGCCTTGCGCAGATCGGCGAGTTCGCTTTCATGGTGGCGCTCATCTATATCAGCACCACGGGCGACGCGGCTTCGCCCATGTACCAGATCGTGGTGGCGGTTTCGCTCCTCACTACGCTCCTAAATCCTTTACTGCTCAAATGGTCGGAGCCGGCCGGGACCTGGATCGACGCCCATTTGCCGGAGCGGCTCCATGCCTGGCACCGCAGTTACCGCTCGTTCCTCATCCGGGCCGAAACCGCCAAAGGCGAATCCTCCACCATGCGCCGGATCAAGGGGAACGTGGTGGCGCTGGTGGTGTTCGCGCTACTCAACTTCGTGGTGGCGCTGGCCGGGTCGATGCTGGACGAGATCGACTGGAGCCGTTTTTCCGTCTTTTTCGAGGCGCACGACAGTTTCTTCTTCACGCTTATGGTCGACGTGTTCGTGGTGGGCATGTTCGCGCCCGCCAGCGCCATGTCGCGTTCGCTGGGGATCAACGTATGGCGGCTCATCGCCTCGTCGGGCGAATCGCGGAAGGGCGAGGCTGGCGCCAGACAGATGGTGGTGATGGTGATCCAGGCGCTGACCATGATCTTCTTCTTCGCGGAAATGACGATGATCAACGTCAATCTGGCGCCCGGCGGCAAGTGGGAACTGGGGATCCTAACCGTGGTCACGCTTTGCACGGCCGCGTTCGGCTGGCGCTATTTCATGCGGCTGGGCAAGTCGGCCGCCATCCATTTCAACGAGGCGATGGGGGCGGACGAGCGTCGCAAACGGCTGGGCGAAATGATGATCGTCACCGTTCCCAGGGGGGCCATCCACCAGCTCCATCTGGACGTCAATTCGCCGGCGGTGGGCGCTACGGTGGTGACGCTCAACATCCGCGCGAAGACCGGCGCCAATATCGTGTCGGTCAAGCGGGGGAGCCAGGTGATCCGCCACGTGGGCCCCGAGCTCGAATTTCGCGTGGACGACATCCTGATGGCCACCGGCACCGGCTCGCAGATCGCGGCGCTGAAGGATTTGCTGGGCATCGTAGCCTCCTGATCCGGCGGTCCCGACCGCAGATTTTTCATTTTCCCTCTTGATTTTTCCCCCGCATTTATGATATAATATACCAATCTGCGCACAAAAGGGTGGCAGACGGGGCCGAAATCCCCGCAACCAAACAAACCAAAAAGAAGCAAAATGGCAATTCGTAAACCTACGGCTCCTACGGCGCGTTCCGCGGAAATGGCGGAAATTCTCGCGTCGGCTGGTCAGGAAGCCAAATTCAAAAGCGGTAGCCTCGTGGAAGGCACCGTCACCGCGGTCGACGGCAGCGACGTGTTCGTGGACATCGGCTACAAGAGCGTCGGCACGGTGGGGATAGAAGAGTTCGGCGGTGCCGAAGTCAAGGTCGGCGACAAAGTCGCGGTGATGCTGGTCCAGCTCGAGAACGACAAGACCGGCACGGTCGAAATCAGCAAGCGCCGCGCGGACGAGAAGATCCGCTGGGAGAAGATCCAGGCGCGCTACACCGAAGGCAGCGTGGTCACCGGCACCGTCAAGAGCGCGGTTCGCGGCGGCCTCCTCGTGCAGGTGGACGACGTGGAAGCGTTCCTGCCCGGCAGCCAGATCGAAGTCACTCCGGTCAAGGAGCTGGAACCCTACGTGGGACAGACTTTCGAGTTCAAGGTGCTCAAGATCTCCAACGAGCGCCGCAATCTCATCGTTTCGCGCCGCGAGCTCATCGAGGGCACGATGGCGGAGAAGCGTGCGGAACTGCTCGCGACGTTGCAGAAGGGCGAGATCCGCAAGGGCCGCGTGAAGAACATCACCGAGTTCGGCGCGTTCGTGGATCTGGACGGCCTCGACGGTCTCCTCCACATCACCGACATGTCCTGGGGCCGCCTGAAACATCCGGGCGAGCTGTTGAAGATCGGTCAGGAAATCGACGTGATGGTGCTCGACATCGATCGCGAGCGCGAAAGGGTGAGCCTCGGTCTCAAGCAGACCCAGCCCAATCCTTGGGACGCCATCCAGGAGCAGTTCCCCGTCGGTGCCCGCGTCAAGGGCAAGGTGGTCAATCTGGCGGCCTACGGCGCTTTCGTGGAGATCGCGCCCGGAATCGAAGGCTTGGTGCACATCAGCGAATTCAGCTGGACCAAGCGCGTGGCCCGCGCCAGCGACATGCTCAGCGTCGGCGACGAAGTGCAGGTGGTGGTGCTCTCCATCGACATGGAGAACCAGAAGATCGCGCTCGGCATCCGCCAGACGCAGGACAATCCTTGGGACACCGTCCAGGAGCGCTACCCGGTGGGCAGCCGCATCAAGGGCAAGGTGCGCAACTTCACGGCTTACGGCGCGTTCGTGGAGCTCGAAGAGGGCATCGACGGCATGATCCACATCAGCGACATGTCTTGGACGCGCAAGGTCAACCACCCGCTGGAAGTGCTCCAGAAGGGCCAGGAGGTGGAAGCCGTCGTTCTCGACGTCAACGCCAAGGAACAGCGCATCAGCCTCGGTCTCAAGCAGGCCCAGACCGATCCGTGGGCGGAGATCGCCGCCAAGTACCAGGTGGGCAGCGTCGTCAAGGGCAAGGTCAGCAAGGTGGCTTCGTTCGGCGCGTTCGTGGAGCTCGAGGATGGCGTGGACGGTCTCGTCCACATCAGCCAGATCAGCGACCAGCGCGTGGACAAGGTCAAGGACGCCCTGGACGTGGGCCAGGAAGTGGAAGCTCGCGTCATGAAGGTGGACCGTGCGGAACGCCGCATCGGCCTCTCGATCCGTGCCATGAGCATGACCGAGGACGAGGTGAAGGCCATGGTCGAAGGCCCGAGCGAGGAAACCGTGAAGGCGGACGAACCTTCGTCCAGCACCTTCGGCGGTCTTGGCGCGGCGTTCGACAACGCGTTCGCCAACGTCGAATGGCAGCCCGGCAACTAATCAAACGAAAGGAACGATAGAAATGTCCAGAGTTTGCGAGATTTGCGGCAAGGGCCCGGCTTCGGGCAACACGATCGTCCGCAAGGGTTCGCCCAAGTACAAAGGCGGCATCGGTCTGCATACGACCGGTATCACCAAGCGTCGCTTCCTGCCCAATCTGCAGGAAGTGCGCGTGACCGACGGCAAAGGCAACACCAAGCGCGTCAAGGTGTGCGCCCGTTGTCTCAAGAACGGCAAGGTGAACAAGGCTTAAGTCCACAACCATTCCAAAATTCAACAAAAAGGAACAAATAAAATGGCTATCAAAGTTGGCATCAACGGTTTCGGCCGCATCGGTCGCATGGTTT
>CAMZDY010000031.1 GCA_947305585.1 uncultured Verrucomicrobiota bacterium
GCAGGACTCATAAGCCTAAGGTCAAGGGTTCGATCCCCTTTCTCGCCACCATTCCTCCAACATGAACATCTGGGACAAAACCATATTGGCGCTCGCGAGCGGATTTGGTCTGGGGCTGTTCGCCCCGTTCGCGCCGGGCACGTTCGGCTCGCTGCCGGGAGTGGCGCTGGCCTTCGCGATCTGTTCGTTTCCGCTCTGGCTGCAACTGGCGGCGTCGCTGGGGCTTACGCTGTTGGCGGTGGGGGTGTGCGACCGGGCGGAGGCGCTCTTGGGAATCAAGGACGACGGGCGCATCACGGCCGACGAATGGATGCTCTTCCCGATCGCCGTGCTGGGGATCCCGCTTGCCGACGTACCCTGGTGGGGGATTCTCCTTTTCTTCCTGGTGGTGAGGACTGTCGATATCGTGAAGCCCTGGCCATGCCGGAGGCTCCAGTCCATCCCCGGCGGCAGGGGGATCGTAATCGACGATTTCGTGGCCAATATCTATTCGCTCGCCGTCAATTGGATGCTGTTCGTCTGGCTCTTCCGGTGAGGCCGGTCAATTTTCCGCTTGCTATTTTCCCGGAAATTTGATATAATATACTTCATGAAAATCGTAAAAGTGGACAAGGGCGTTTCCTTCGGCAAGGGATCGCTCACGTTTATCGCGGGTCCTTGCGTGATCGAGTCGCGCGAAATGGCGCTCGATCTGGCCAGGCGCTTGACGGCGCTGGCGCGCAAGCTCAAGGTGGATTACATCTTCAAGGCCAGCTTCGACAAGGCCAACCGCACGAGCGTCGACAGTTTCCGCGGTCCGGGGATCGACAAGGGGCTCGAGATCCTCGCCGAGATCCGCGCCAAGTACGACGTGCCGGTGCTGACCGACATCCACGAACCCTGGCAGTGCAAGGTGGCGGCCGAAGTCTGCGACGTCCTGCAGATTCCGGCGTTCCTCGCGCGGCAGACCGATCTCGTGGTGGCGGCGGGCGAGACCGGGGCGGTCATCAACGTCAAGAAGGGCCAGTTCATGGCGCCGGAGGACATGGCGCAGGTGATCCGCAAGATCGAGTCCACCGGCAACAAGCGCATCGTGCTGTGCGAGCGCGGGTCGAGTTTCGGCTACCGCAACCTGGTGGCGGACATGCGCAGTCTCCTCATCATGCGCGAGCTCGGCTATCCGGTGGTGATGGACGCCACCCACTCGGTGCAGCGTCCGGGCGGGCTCGGCACCGGGTCCGGCGGCGACGGCAAGTACGCCCCCGCTCTGGCCCGCGCGGCGGTGGCCACCGGAGTGGACGGAGTTTTCATGGAAACGCACATGAACCCCAAGGTGGCGCTGTCCGATGCCGCCAACGCCATCAAGTTCGGCGAAGTGGAAGCGTTGTGGAAGAAACTGATCGCGATAAATGAAATCGTCCGCAAATAGAATCTTCGCGTTTGCCGCGGCCTGCCTGTTCGCGGCGGGCCTGCAGGCGTTCGATTCGGAGGCGTGGCTGAAGGCGCGCGACGCGGCTTCGGAAGAGGCTTCGGAGATGCGCCGGGCGTACGCGGAATACTCGGGGCGCGTCAACATCCCGGCCGAGAATCTCACGGTTCCGCTGGAGAGCTTCCCCAACGGCTCGGTCAAAAGCTCCATCTTCGCCAAGAATGCGTGCTTCTTCCTGCAGGAAGGGTACATCTGGGGCAAAGGGGTGACCATCCGCCAGTTCACGCCGGACGGCAAGGTGGAGTCGCAAGTGGACGCCGATACGTGCCTCGTGAACCGCGAAACGCGCAAAGCCTGGGTGGAGGGCCACGCCAAGGCGTACTACCGCAACCAGGCGGAGATCGAGGGCGACAACGTGTTCATCAACGCCACCAACGAATACATCACCATCTACGACAACACGGTCATGGAGGCCGAGGGCCGCACGCTCAAGGGCCGCCGGCTCGACTACGACCGCAAGAGCGGCCTCGCGATGCTGGACGGCGACGTGGTGCTGACCGGCCAGGAGCGCGGCAAGCCCTACCGTCTGGACGGCAACAAGGTGTTCGCGTTTTTCCAGAACACCAACGAGCTGAAGCGCGTGGTGGCGTACGACGGGGTCAAGGTGAAGAGCGAGAACCGCTCCGGCAGCGCCGACAAGGCGGTGTACCTGCGCGCTCCGAACAAAGTGACGCTTTACGCCGGCGAAACCGGGCGGGCCCACCTGGAGGAAAAGGGCTCCCGGAACAATTCGGTGGACGGCAGCAGGATAACCTTCTGGCTGGATGCGGAACAGGTGGAGGTGGTGGATTCCGAAATAACCGCAGAGACAAAGGACGTAAAGAAGTATGGCGGATTTGACGGCAAGTGATCTCGTGAAGATCTACGGCGACCGCACGGTCGTCAACGGCATGAGCGTGGAGGCCAATTGCGGCGAGATCGTGGGGCTCCTGGGGCCCAACGGCGCGGGCAAGACCACCACGTTCTACATGATCGTGGGGCTGGTGAAGCCCGATGGCGGCAAGGTGGTGTTCCAGGGCAAGGACCTTACGCGCATGCCGGTCTACATGCGCGCCCGGAACGGGCTGGGGTATCTCGCGCAGGAGCCCAGCATCTTCCGCAAGCTTTCGGTGTGGAACAACGTGATGGCCATTCTGGAGACGCTGCCCTTGAGCGGCAAGGAGCGCAAGGCCCGGGCCGAGGAGCTCTTGGCGCCGTTCGATCTCATGAAGGTGGCGCGCCAGCCCGCCTATACGCTTTCGGGCGGCGAGCGGCGCAAGCTGGAGATCGCGCGTTCGCTTGTCCGTTCGCCCAAGATCCTCATGCTCGACGAGCCGTTCGCCGGCGTGGATCCGCTGTCGGTCAACGAAATCCAGGATATCGTGCGCCGGCTGGCGAGGGAGCGCGGGCTCGGCATCATCATCACCGACCACAACGTGCGCGAAACCCTGTCGGTGGTCGACAGGGCCTACATGGTGTACAACGGGCGGCTTTTGAAGAGCGGCACCACCGAAGAGCTGGTGAACGACCCCGAGGTGCGCCAGCGCTACCTGGGCGAAAGCTTCAGGATGTGATTTTACCAACCAAACAGAAAAGGAGGACGAACCATGAGTATTGAAGTAACAATGCGACACTCCGATGTCAAGATCGAATCGCTCAAGGAGTACGCCGAGCAGCGCATGGCCAAGCTCAAAGAGAAATTTCCCAAGGTGTCCAAGGTGAGCATCGTCATCGACGTCGACGTGAAGAAGCACATGTACATGTGCGAAGTGGTGGCCAACCGTCTGGGCGAGACGGCGGTGGGCGCCAAGCAGTTCTCCGAGAGCGCCAAGAGCGTGATCGACACCGCCGCCGCGAACGCCGAGCGCCAGCTGCTGCGGATGCGCGTCAAGAGCCGCAAGGGCACGGTGCGCAAACAGCGCGCCGCAAGCGTGAAGAACTGAGATCGAGGGGGAGCTGACGTTGTTCGCCAACCAGGAGCATGGGATGGAGGTTTCGCTGGCCGATTTCTACCGGGCCGGGAAGGAGCGTCTCCAGCTCTCGCTGTTGAGCGGCTACGGCAGTCTCCACCAAGTCATCAGCGAGCCCGCGGTCAACCGGCCCGGGCTCGCCTTGACCGGCTTTCTCCATCCTTTCGCGGCCGACCGGATCCAGCTCGTCGGCATGGCGGAGAAGGCCTATATGCAGTCGCTCCCGCCCGAGATCCAGGCCGAGCGTTTCGCCGCAATGGTGGACGCGGGGGCGTTCTGTTTCATTCTGGCCAACAACGCGGCGCCGGAGGCATCGAGCCTGGCGATTGCGGAGGAAAGGGGGGTGGTGATCATGAATTCCCCCCTGCCCACGCGCGAGCTCGCGGCGCAGGCCATTTTCGTGCTGGAGCGGCTGGCGGCCCCTCGGCTTTCGATGTACGGCACGATGATCGAGGTGTCGGGCGTGGGGGTGATGATCGAGGGCGACCCCGGGATGGGCAAGTCGGAAACGGCCTTGGGGCTCATCAAGCACGGCAACGCGCTCGTGTCCGACGATCTCACCTGCATCCGCAAGGACGTGGGCAACAACTGTCTCTTCGGTTCCGCTTCCGACGCCACCGCCGGCTACATGGAGATACGCGGCGTGGGCATCGTGAACGTGCGCCGGATCTTCGGCGCGTGGGCCATCCGCGACGAGAAGCGGCTGGACCTCATCCTCACTTTCCGCCGGCTCAACGAAATCCGCGACACGGTGGACCGGCTGGGCCAGCGCCGCGCCTTCAAGGACATCCTGGGCGTCAAGGTGCCCAATATCATAATTCCGGTTTCCGCCGGACGCGACATGGTGAATCTGGTGGAGGTGGCGGTGCAGACGCACAAGCTCGCGGTCTCCGGCTACGATCCCGTGAAAGAACTTTCTGAACATCTGCGCATTCGCGCTGAAAGGACCCCCAATGGCTAAAATAACCCGAGAGCTCACGTTGCTCAACAAGTACGGAATGCACGTCCGTCCCGCCGGACTCTTCGCCAAGACCGCCAGCAAGTACGATTGCGACGTGGAGGTGGAGAAGGACGGCAACGTGGTGGCGGGCAAGTCGATCATGGCGCTGATGACGCTGGAAGCCTCCTGCGGATCGGTGCTCAAGGTCACTGCCGACGGCGACGACGCGGAAGAGTGTCTGGACGATATCGCGGCGCTGATCGGCCGCAAGTTCGACATTCCGGATGAGCAGTAAGGGCCATATGCTCACCATCGCCGGTCTCGCCACTGCGCGCGGGCTGGTGTCGGGGCCGGTGTACCTGTACCGGGGCGACGAGGACATCCCCGTTTCGGAGTACGCGATCCCCGTCGGACGCGAAGGCGACGAGTTCATGCGGCTCAAGAAGGCCACGGCCGACGTCGGACGCGACCTGGAGACGCTGATCGGGGTCTTGAGCGAGCGCAGCAAAGACGGCCAGGACGCCAAGGTGTTCGAAGGGCACCTGATGATCCTGGAGGATCCCATTCTCAAGAAAGAGATCGGCAAGCTGGTGGTGGAGCGGAGGATCAACGCCGAAGCTGCGGTCAAGCGGGGCATCGACAAGTTCCGCAAGCAGTTCCAGCGGATGAACGACGAGTATTTCCGCGAGCGGGTACGCGATCTCGACGACGTGGAAAGGCGGCTTTTGAGGGCGCTCACCGGGTTCACCCGGTCGCCGCATCTCGACTTGAGTTCGCCCTGCATCGTGGTGGCGGACGATCTCACGCCCAGCGAAACCGTGCAGCTGCCGCGCGACAAGGTGCTCGGATTCGCCACCAACGGCGGCTCCACCACTTCGCACGTGGCGCTCCTTGCCCGGGCGATGGGCATCCCCTGCGTGACCGGCCTCGGGTGCGTCACCCAGAAGGTCCGCCCCGGCGCGATCGTGCTTCTGGACGGCACCGCCGGCACCATCACCGTAGATCCCGACGAGCAGGCGATCGCGGCGTTCGAGGCGCTGGTGCGGAAGCAGCACGAATCGGAACAGGTCCTGCACGACGGCAAGTCGGCCGGCACGCTCAAGGACGGGGGCGAAGTGAAGATTTTCGCCAACGTGCATCCCGGAGTGCCGTTCGGGGCGCTTAAGGATATGGGTGCGCGCGGGGTGGGGCTCTACCGCAGCGAGTATCTGTGGCTCAACGGCGAGAAGGAGCCGGACGAAGAAACCCAGTTCGAGGCGTACAAGGCGATCGCCGAATACGTGCGGAACCTGTCGCCGGACGCGCATGTGACCATCCGCGCTCTCGATATCGGCGGCGACAAGACGGTGCGCGGCATCACCGTCAAGGAGAACAATCCTTTCCTCGGCAACCGCTCCATCCGCTATCTCCTTTCGGCCAAGGACGTTTTCCGTCGCCAGCTGCGGGCCATTCTGCGGGCATCGGCGTTCGGCCGGATCAAGATCATGTATCCGATGGTGAGCTGCGTGGAGGAGATGCGCGAAGCCGCAGTGGTGATGGAGGAGGTGAAGCGCGAGCTGGACGAGGCCGGCGTCCGGTACGACCGGGAGATCCAGGTGGGGGCCATGATCGAAGTGCCCGCAGCCGCCATCAACGCCCGGGCGATCGCCAAATACTGCAAGTTCTTCTCCATCGGCACGAACGACCTCGTGCAGTACACGATGGCGGCCGACCGCAGCAACGAAGAGGTGGCGCATCTCTACCAGCCCACCCATCCTGCCGTGCTGACGCTGATGCAGCACGTGATCAAGGTGGCCAACGAGCTGCAGCTCCCCGTTTCGGTGTGCGGCGAATCGGCTTCGGATCCGATCGTGGGCGTGCTGTGGGCTTCGATGGGCACCGACGTCCTCTCCATGTCGGCCACCTACATTCCGCTCATGTCCAAGATCCTCCGGCGCCTCACGCGGAGCGACCTCGACGAATACCGGGAGCTCGCGCTCTCCATGAACAACGGCGAAACGGGCAACGAGATACTGGACGCCTGCCGCCAGTGGATGGAGCGCAAAATCCCCGATCTGGAAACGCTGTTGATATGAAAAGGGTGTTGGTTACCGGGTCGTCCCGGGGCATCGGCAAGGCGATCGCGGATCTGCTCAAGGAGCAGGGCTACCGGGTGGTGACGCATTCGCTCCGGAGCCCGGGCACCGATCTTCAGTTCGACATCGCCGACCGGGCCGCCGCCAAAGCGGCGCTCGAGCGCGACATCGCGGAGAACGGTCCCTACTATGCGGTAGTCCTCAATGCCGGGGTCAACCGCGACAATCCCTTCCCCGCGTTGGAGGACGAAGACTGGGACCGCGTGATCGACACCGACCTCACCGGCTTCTACAACGTGCTCAAACCCTGCCTGATGCCCATGATCCAGGCCCGCATCCGGGGGCGCATCGTGGCGCTCTCCTCCGTGAGCGGCGTGGCGGGCAACCGGGGCCAGGTGAACTATTCGGCCGCCAAGGCCGGGCTCATCGGCGCGGTGAAGGCGCTCGCGGTAGAGATGGCCAAGCGCGGCATCACCGTGAACGCCATCGCCCCCGGGGTGATCGAAACCGGGATGATCGCCTCGATGGCCGAATTCCAGGACGAAGTGAAGAAGGCCATCCCCATGCGGCGCTTCGGCAAGCCCGAGGAAGTGGCGTCGCTCGTGGGGTATCTCCTTTCGGAGGGCGCGGCGTACATAACCCGGCAGGTGATCAGCGTGAACGGCGGGCTGTGCTGATGAAGGACAAGTATTTTTCGCGTCTCGACTGGGCGGCGTTCTGGACGGCCACCCTCGTCACGTTCGCGGTCTATTTCTGCACTCTCGGCCCCTCGGTGGGGCTGGAGGATTCGGGCGAACTCGCCACTGCGGCCGCGCATCTGGGCGTGCCCCACCCCCCGGGCTATCCGTTCTGGACGCTCTGCAGCTGGATCTTCTGCAAGCTTTTCTGCTGGGTCACCTACATGGGCCACCCGAGCCCCGCGTGGGCCGTGAGCTGCTGTTCGGCCGTGTTCGGCGCGTTCGCAGCCGGGTTCACCGCCATGCTCATCTGCCGCAGTTCGATAGATTTCATCGGCGGGAGCCGGCTCGTGGCGTTCGCCGGGGCGGTGGGCGGCGCGCTCACGTTCTCGCTTTCGCCGGTCGAGTGGTCGCAGTCGACGATCGTCGAAATCTATTCGCTCAACGCCTTCTTCCTGATGTGGGTCTTCCTCCTCTCCTACCGTTGGATGCAGAAGCCTTCGGACAAGATCCTGTGGACCACCGCCTTCGTCTTCGGCCTCGGCCTCACCAACTACCAGGTGCTGGTCTTCGCGGCAGTGCCGCTGGCGCTCATCATCCTGATGCGGAACATCGGGCTCTTCCGCGACGTTTTCATCTATCTCGTGCCGGTGGCGCTCACCTGGCAGATCCTGAAGGTGGGCTCGCTCGACCGGGCCTCCCGGGAAATGTCGGCCGACGTCATCAACAAGCACGAGGCCGTGCTGTCCACCACGAGCTGTCCCTCCACGTTCTTCACCGCGCTCGGCATCCTGGTGCTCCTGGCCGGGATCGTGGCGGCCATCGTCCTCAAGCGGCGCGGCGACGAACGCCGGGCCCGCAACTCCATCCTTTACGGCGCGGGGTCGGGGGTGGCGCTGGTGCTGCTCGCGGGAATCCTCTTCACCTCCAAGAACGTCTGGGAGGGCGTCACGCTCGAAGTGGCGCCGCTCGTGGAGCCGGTGCGCTACTCGCTCGTGGCGGCGGCAGTGGCCGGGTCGGTGGTGGCTTCGGCCTGGTGGGCGCTCTTCGACGACAGGCGGGGGTTCTGGGCTTCGATCGGCTTCGCGGCGCTCGCGGTGATCCTGGCGCTAACGGTGCCGTTCGCAGGGGCGGCCGGCTATACGGGCGAACCCTACCCCTGGGCAAAATCGATCGTGGTGTTCGTGTGCCTTTTGGCCGTGCTCTTCGCGCTTTGCCGCCTCACCCCAAAAGGTCTCGCGTTCGCCATCCCGGCGGCGGGGCTCCATATCGCGGTGTTCATCCTCCTCAAGGCCGGCGCCATGAACGGGCTCACCCACCCGCAAAGCTGGTGGTTCTGGTGGCCGATCGTCTGGAATTTCATTTTGCTGGCGCTCGCCTGGATCGCGCTCCCGAACGGACGCAGTCTCGTGGGGGCGGCGCTCTTCGCGCAGCTGGGCGTTTCCTTCTATATATATATGCCGTTCGTCTCCGATCTGCGCAACCCGCCCATGAACTGGGGCTATCCGCGCACCTGGGAGGGCTTCAAGCACGCCCTGCAGCGCGGCCAGTACGAGGCGATCGGGTTCAATCCGTTCAGTTTCAGCCAGGTGTGGCACTATCTGCAGGACGTGCGCCTCCAGTTCACCGACGTCCTCCTGCCGTTCGCCTTCGTGCCGTTCGCGGCCGGACATTGGCTCGTCGGCAAGGAACACAAAAAGACGTTCTGGCAGTGGATGATCGCGGCCTTCAGCTGTTTCCTCATGATGTCGGTCCTCCTCATCCTCCTCGCGCAGGTGAAGGGCGACGTGCAGGACGGCTTCATCCAGAAGGTGAAGTTCATCTCCTCCCACGCCATGATCGCGCTGTGGATCGGCTACGGTCTCGTCTTCGCCGGGGCGCTGGGGGCCCGGTACTTCCGGAACCGGCGCCGCTACGCCATTATTTTCGCCGCCTCGGTGCTGGCCATCGCCTTCCTCTGCCCGATCGTCCAGAACTACACCGACAAGCGCATGGTCTTCGAGCTGGGCGGCTGCGAACAGAACGGCCACACCTTCGGCTGGCAGTTCGGCGCCTACCAGCTGGAAGGGGCCTCCGCCATCCGCGAACAGCTCGTGGAGGACGAGGAACCGTTGCCCGACCCGTCCTGGCCGCCTCCGATGGAGCCCAAAGCCATCTTCTTCGGCGGCACCGACCCGGGCCGGTTCGTGCCCACCTACATGATCTATTCGGCCGATTTCCGTCCCGACGTCTACATCATCACCCAGAACGCGCTCGCGGACGGCACCTACATTTCGGTCGAACGCGATCTCTACGGCGACGAAATCTGGATCCCCACCAAGGAAGACAGCGGCGCGGCGTTCAGCATCTACGTGGACGAAGTGAAGCGCGGCGTCCGCGAGCCGAATGGCGACCTCCGCATCCAGAACGGACGCGTGCAGGTGACCGGCGCCCTGGGGGTGATGGAGATCAACAGCATCCTTTCGCGCATGATGTTCGAGCACGACAAGGACCGCCACGCCTTCTACGTGGAGGAATCCTACGCCATCGACTGGATGTATCCCTATCTCTCCCCGCACGGCCTCATCATGCGCATCAACCGCGACGAAACCGGGTTCGACCGCGCTCTCGCCGACAAGGACGAGGATTTCTGGGACTGGTACGTGCGCCGCCTCCTCGCGGACCCCATGTACCGGCGCGATTTCGCGGGCCAGAAGAGCTTCTCCAAGCTCCGCTCCGCCCTCGCCGGACTCTACAACCGCCAAGGCCGCATCGAAGAATCGTCCCAGGCGTTCCGCGAGGCGTGTCTCCTCTATCCCGCCTCGCCCGAAGCCACGTTCCGCTATGCCCGCGAGTGCCTGATGCCGCTGCGGAAGTGGGATATCATCCTGGAGCTGATGGACTACACCGACCTCATCGACCCCAACAACAAGCGCACCGAGAACCTGCGCCATTATATCGTGCAGTTCCGCGCGCTTTCGGCCCGGATCGTGGAGCTCAACGAAAAGCGGCGCAAGAATCCCTCCGCCTTCGGCGACGCCGAACGCTTCGAACTGGCCCATTGCTACTACCAGCTGGGCCGCACGATGGAGTCGGCGCAGATGGTCCGTACGCTCATCGACCGCATCGACGATCCCGCCAAGCTCCGGCTCGCCTGCACCATGCTCCTCGAGGCCAAGCTGGACGGCGACGCCGAACGCTGTCTCTCGCGCTATCTGCGGCAGAATCCGCGCGACTGGTCGGCCTGGTGCCATCTCGCCAAGCTCCAGTCCAAGCATGGCCGCAAGCAGTCCGCCCGGGATTCGCTCCGCTACGCCTTGCGGCTCAACGAGCGTGAAGCCGGCGAACGCATCTACCGCGATGAAGAGCTCTACCGCATCGTCGCGCCCGAGTAAAGGGCGCCGATAAATTTTTATTTTACCCCCTTGACATTCGAGGGCGAAATATGATATAATATAGCCATCCAAGTTGGAGAAGGTGTGTTTGGTACTTGTGATTGAACGCCGGGCGAACCCGGTGAAAATCATAAGGGCACGTCGAATCCGGCATGGTAAAAGGAACAAAATCATGAAAAAGCTACTGTTCGTCGCGACAGCCTCGCTCTGCGCCACAGTGTTCGGCGCCATCGAATCCTCCAATGTGGTGGGCTACCAGCAGGTACCCGTAACTACCGGCTTCGTGCTCTTCACCCCGACCTTCAAGCAGATCGGTGTTGATTCCATGAATCTCTCTGATATCAAGATTGTCAAGGCTGACGGTTCGGCCTCGGAAGTGGATGGATCTGTTACTGCGCAGAAGATGGATGATACCGGTGCATATCTTGATAGCTATATGTACATTGAAGGATATGGTTGGTATGGTGCCGAGGGTGGCGTAACCATCAAGACCGGCGAAGCAATCTGTGTCAATAACGATTCTGGTGAGACTGTATATTTCCGCGTTGCTGGCCAGGTTGATCTAGTCAATAAGAATGCTGTTTCCACCGGCTTTGTCTTGTGGGGCAATGCAACGCCAGTTGCTGTTAACCTTTGGGATGTGAAGATTGTTAAGGCCGATGGTTCTGCTTCGGAAGTGGATGGATCTGTTACTGCACAGAAGATGGATGATACCGGTGCATATCTTGATAGCTACATGTACATTGAAGGATATGGTTGGTACGGTGCCGAGGGTGGCGTAGAGTTGTCTCCTGGTGAATCGTGCTGCTTGAACAATGATAGCGGCGAAACGGTTTATCTCAAGGTTCCTTCGCCTGTTTCCAATAACTGATTTAACATCAATTAATTACAACTCAAGGAAAACTAATGAAAAAACTAATTATCGCATGTGCAGTAGCAGTGCTAGGCGTTGCCGTCAATGCTGCTACTGTTAACTGGAGCGCTAGTGGTATTGCTGAATACGGCAAGACAACTTCGGCAACATCTTCACTCGGCTATATCGGCGTTCTGATCAATGCCGGAATTACCGACCGTACCACTATGTTGACCGCACTTGCTAAGGGTGATACCTCGCTCGTTGCTGGTGCCACCATTGCAGATTCGCAGGGAACGGTTGGCGCTCTTCTGGATGGCCGTGTAAATGTTACAGGTGCTGGTAGTTTTGCTAATAGCACGAGCATTGACGCTTACGCGTTGATTTTTGATGCCAGTTCCGTTGGTGATGCTGAGCATGTTTTTGCTTCAGATGTACTTACCAAGTCTACTGGTGCCAATGGGCAGGCGGCAAACTTTTCTTTTGGTGCTTTGTCCGGTACGCAGAGTGCTGACAACTGGACTGCGGTTCCTGAGCCTACCTCGGGGATGCTGTTGCTGGTTGGCGGCGCTCTCCTCGCGCTGAAGCGCAAGCGCGCCTAAGCCTAGGGCATATTCTGTAACACCCAAGCCACCTCTTCCCGGGGTGGCTTGTGCTTTTGGTGGGACCTTTTGATCTGTCAGGTCCCACCGTTTGATATGTTTTGTGGGACCTTTTGACCAATTTGGTGGGACCAAAAGGGTCATTTGGTCCCACAGG
>CAMZDY010000032.1 GCA_947305585.1 uncultured Verrucomicrobiota bacterium
AGCGCCACTTGCGGTTTTGGTCCCGCTTCGAAGCGTAGGCGATGCCAATGCGCGGAGCGGCCGTGAACTTGACGCGCAAACCATCGCTTTCAATCCAAAGCCGCTCGGATGCAACAAGATCTTCAAGCGCTAAAACAAAAGGCGGGGCTAATCCCCCCGCCCCCTTATCTGCTTTTCATCAAAGGGATGCGCTTGTGCCACACTTGGAGGCCGGTGGCGACATCGACGATCGTCAGCGACAGGTTGACCTCCATCGTCTCGCGGTCGTTGTCCTCGCGTTGCCGGATCGAAAGCCGGCTTTTCAGGAGGTACTGCGGCATCACCTGGGCGGACGCGGAACTGCCATTGTCATAGACGATAAGCTGTCCGGATTCGGTCACCGCCTGCGCCAGGAGCGTGCCGAGCTCGTCCGCGACCGCCTGTCCCCGTTTGTCCGACGGCAATTCGGGTATTTCAACGGGCAGAATCCGGATGACCGCGCGGACGTTCGGGGCGGCGCGCGCGAATGTCCCTTTGGCCGCCGCCCGGTTTATGTCCATGGCGACCCGGGAGACAAGATCGTTGATGTCCTGCGCGGTAATGGAGTCTACGCCAAGCGGAACCGGCTCCGCCGTCTTTCGCGCAACGATCCAAACGGACAAAAGCGCAGTCGCGGCCAGCATGACGATTGCGGCAGCCGCCATGACCATCCGCCTCGCCTTCCGCCTGGCCTGCAGGTTGCCGCGAAAACGGCGATACTCCCGGGGAACTTTGATCTTGCCGGCCAACGCGCTTTCAAGGAGCTCCGCCACCGTCGCCACCGACGGCGGGCGGTCGTCCGGCTTAATCGAGACCATGCGCGAAATCACGTACGCCAGCGCGGCCGAGACCTCCGGACGGATCGACCGTATGTCGGGCATCTCCTCGCCGTTCACCGCCTTAGCCAGCAACTCCACGACCGTAGAGTCGTGATTCGGACGCTCGCCGGCCAGCATTTCGTAGAGCACCAGTCCCAGCGAATAGATATCCGCGCGGCCATCGACCGCATGCGAGTTCATCATCTGCTCGGGCGACATGTAAGCCGGAGTCCCGATCATGGCGCCGGTGGAAGTCAGCGTGGTCGTCTGCGTGCCGCTGTGCGAAAACTTCGCAACGCCGAGGTCGGCGAGCTTCGGCGTCCCATCCGCGCCGAACATGATGTTGTCGGGCTTGATGTCGCGATGGACGACTCCGGCACGGTGCGCCACCTCAAGTACGTCGGCCAGCTGCACTACGATATCTACCGCTTCCCGCATCCCGATCCTGCCGCTATCGGCAATGCGCTCGGACAGCGTGCCGCCGGACACGTAGTCCATCACGATGTAGCAAAGCCCCGTTTCAGGGTCCTCCCCGGCGGCATGCACGGCCACCAGATTCTTATGCTTGACTTTCATCGCGAATTCGGCCTCGTGCGCAAAACGCTTCCGCCATTCGCTGCGACCGTCCGCTTCGGGCGGAAACAGGATCTTGACCGCATAGCGACCGCCGGTCGACTGTGACTTCGCGAGATAGACCGCCCCCATGCCACCCTTGCCGAGCAGTCTTTCGACCGTGTAGCCGGCAATGCTGTCACCAGGTTTGAGCATATTTTCGGCAGCTGCGAGCATCAGTTTTTGCTATGCAAATCGCGAAGAATGGTCGGAGCGGAGGGATTCGAACCCTCGACCTTTTGTACCCGAAACAAACGCGCTACCAGGCTGCGCTACGCTCCGATAACTGAAGAATGTTGTATATTATATCATATTCCGGCCGTAACTGTCAAGCCTGAATATGGACAATTTTTCGATTTGGTTTTCCAGGCGGAAACGTCGATCGCGTAAGGCGCGCCCACTTTGACTACGGTTTCGGGCAATTGGAGGCGCTTTAGTCCCCCTTGGATGATCCACGCCGGAAGTTCGCACCAGGCGCGCGCCCAGGCGGTTTCGTCCATGCCTTCCTCTTCCACCATCGCGCGCCAGGTGACGGCCACGGCCGCCTCCAGACCCACGATTCCATTGGCGCTCGAACGGAAGCCCCGGTTCTTCGCGGCGACGGGATGGGGGGCGTGGTCGGTGGCGAACATGAGTACGCCGTCTTTCACGGCCTTGCGCAGTTCGGCGCGGTCTTCCCGGTTGCCGAGGGGCGGCGCCATTTTGAAGGCGGCGTCGTCCTCCGTCAGATCGTCGCACGCGAAAGTGAGGTGGTGCGGGGTGGCCTCGGCGGTGACGGGCAATCCCTCGCGCTGCGCCTGGCGCACCAGTTCGACGCCTTGCGCGGTGGAAATGTGCTGGATGTGCAACCGGCAGCCGGTGTCGCGACATAGCCGGAGATCGCGTTCGATCGCGACGGTTTCGGTTTCGGGCGCGATTACGGGGAGCCCCAGCCTGCGCGCCAGGGGACAATCGCGGATGACGCCTCCGGCCTGCACTTTGGGGTCCATCGCGTGCTCGCAGATGGCCATGTTGAGCTCGGCCGCGCGACGCATCGCCTCCAGCATCACCGCATCGTCCGAAACGTAGCTGCCGTCGTCCGTGAAGAAAGCGCAACCCGCTTCCGCGAGCGCTTCCATATCGGACACTTCACGTCCCAATCGTCCCTTGGTGATGCAGGCGGAGGGGATGATCTTCACCGGGAGCTCCGCTTCGAGCTGGCGGCGCACCCACTCCACGCTGTCGCCGGCGGGATTGGTGTTGGGCATGGTGACGACCGCGCGGAAACCGCCTGCGGCCGCCGCCGAAGCGCCGGAACGCATATCCTCCGCCTCGGTCATGCCGGGATCGCGGAAATGGACGTGGACATCGATGAAGCCGGGGAAGACGAGCGTACGCGGGTTCATGCCTTGATCCTTCCGTTGCAGGCGCGGATGATTTCCGTCACGATCAGGTCGGAGACGGCCTCGCCGCCGGACGACACCGCCCTTTCGCGCAGATTGAGGAAACGGAACCGGGCGGCGCGGAGTTCGTTCTGGTTCCAATGGCGACGGAAAGTCTGCAGGTTGCGTACCTGGAACGGCGCGAGCGTGTCCGCGAGGCGCTCGAGATCGATCATCTGACGGAAAAAGCGCTCGATGGCACCGGACACCATCACCGCGAAATTGTTCTCGCCCGCGAACTCCAGCGCCGCCGCCACCGCCTTCTCCGCGTTGCGCGCACCGAGTGCGTCGGTGATGGCCCAGAAGTTGGGCTCCACCCCCGCGCCGGGCGAGGCGATGGCGTCCACGTCGGCCCGGGTTGCCGTCTTGCGCGAGGCGCCGAGGAAGGTGCGCAGCTTGGCGACTTCCGACCGGATCGAGCGCGTGTCGAGTCCCACCTTGGCCACGAACGCCTCGGCCGCGCCATGTTCGAACTTGAAGCCCTCCTCGGCCGCGAAATCGATGGCGGCCACCACCGCCTGTTCGGTGGCGGCGCGTCCCTTGGCCGGCGCGAACACCGTAATCTGGGCGATGCCTTGGAGCGCCTTGGCGAAGAGCGAAGTCCGGAGGAGCTTCGGGCCCGAGATGACAAACACCTGATTCTCGGGGAGCGGACACTCCGCAAACATCCGGGCGAGCGATTCGAGCGCCGTTTTCACGTCCTCCGCGAGCTTGTCGGCCCCGGGCAGGAACTTGACGTTGCGCCACCAGGTGGCCTTGTTGGGGTCGAACATCGGGGGACTCAGGAAACTCTCGCGCGCCTTGGCGATTTCCCTCAGCTGCGACTCGGCGTTGGTGGCGGACGAGGAATCGATCTCCTCCACCATGAAGTCTCCGAGCGCGCGCTTGGCGGCTTCGGCCACCAGGAAATCATCCTCGCCGATTATCAAATGCAAATTCATAGCCGAGGAGCGCGAGGCCGAACGCGAACATGGCGATGGAGATGGTTTGCGAAATGGAGAACGGACCCACCGCCGCGCGGGGATCGCCCCGCAGATATTCGAGCGCGAAGCGGATGACGGCGTAGCCCATGAAGTAGAGCCCGGCTGTGAAGCGCCGCCACTTGAGGTAGACAGAGAGGAGGATCGCAAAGAGCGCGAGGAGCGCGGCCGCCTCGAAGAGCTGGGTGGGGAGCACGGGCAACTGGCGGCCGTCCGCGAAATACTGGGGCGAGCCCACCGGGAAGACGACCGCCAAGGGCGAATGCGACACCTTGCCGTAGCAGCAGCCGTAGCAGAAGCAGCCGATGCGTCCGAACGCGTGCGCGAGCGGCACCGTGACGGTGAGGAGATCGCCCAGCCGGACGGGATGCTCGCGCTTCAGGAAGCACCAGACGAAGAAGACGAGCGACGAGAGGATGAGTCCGCCATAGAACATCAGCCCGCCCTGGAAGATGTAGAGGATGCGGACGGGGTTCGCGGCGAACTCGGCCGACCAATGCTCGATCACGTAGGCGATGCGCGAGCCCAAGACGCCGCAGAGGATCATGGCCACGGCGAGGTTCCCGAGATCCGGACGCTTGAACAGCTTTTCCACCAGCGTCCACGCCAGCAGAAAACCAAGCGCCATCATCAGGCCGTAGCTGTGGACGAATTCGAGACCCAGGAAATGAGGATACATATGCCCTTCCAGAAGTAGACCGCGACGCCGACGTAAGCGGAGAAGACCTGCCGCCAGACGATCCAACCGAGTTCGGCGAACCCGAGCTGCGTGACCGAGGCCAGGAACACCAGCACCAGCGCGATGTTGGCGATGAGGATGAAGGTCCAGCTGAAGATGCGCCCGTAGAGTTTCACGTCCGGCTGGCGCTGAGTGAGCGTCTGGAGCGTGAAGAGAATGTGGAACGACCAGGTGAAGCCGATGAGGAACATCCAGAGCGGCAGGAACGGCAAAGGACGGAGGAAGGCATAGGTGACGAGCGCCACCACGATCACGAGGAAAGTGTAGAACGGGAAGAAGTACGGCGCGAGCGTGATGAGGAAATTCGACTTCGTCAACTGCACGCTGCCGCCCGACTCGCTAACCCGCACGTCCGACGGCCGGGCGCCGAAGAGGAGACCCCACAAGGCGTGGGTGAGCTCATGCCCGAAAACATAGGTGCGGATGGGATGGGAGATGGTGGCCCAGCAGAGACCGAACGCGGCGATGCCGCCCAGGAGACTGACGCTTTCGACGCTGAAGGCGTTCTCCGCGCCGCTGACGCGCAAAATCGCATCCACCAGCGAACGGATGAAGCCCCAGCACATCGGCAGGAGCGCGAACCCGAGCAGCAATCGCAGGAAGTTGGCCATCATTCCTTCTCGAATACGAATACGAGCTCGCCGGGATACACCCGTTTGTTCTCGCGGGCGATCTTCTCCACAAAGTCGGGATCGGTACGGAAACGGCGCTGATTGTCCACCAGTTTGGCGATCTCCTTGCGCTTCTCCTCGATGCGCTCGGACAGCTTGGCGTTCTCGCGCTTCAGATTCTGCGTGCGCACGTAGGTGGGATAGGCGAAACAGATGCCGCCCACGAAGATGGCCACGATCAGCGTGAAGGTGAAGTAGCGAAAGAACTTTTCTGTCAAATCTTCAGTCATTATGGTATATTATATCATTTTTCGGGGAAAATTTCAAGTACTCTCGCCCCGGAAATGCGATTTTCTTCGCCGAGCGCCATCACCAGCCGGTCGATCCCGAGCGCCACTCCGGCCGCGCTCCCGACGAGCGGCAAGAGGGACAGGAACTCCTCGTCGAGCGGATAATCGGCCTCGCCGAGCGCCCTTCGTTCCGCCCGGGCCAGTTCGAACCGTTTGCGCTGCTCCTCGCCGTCGCACAGTTCGGTAAAGGCGTTGGCGAGCTCGAGTCCGTCATGGTAGAGCTCCCAGCGTTCGGCCTTGCCATCGGAGATCCGGGCGAGCGAGGCGCACTCCACCGGATAATCCACGAGGAACGTCCAGCCCGAAAGCGCCGGTTCGATCTTGACGGCCATGTCGTAGTCGAAGCGATCCCGGTCGAACCGCTCGAACGGGTCCCATCCGGCATATCGGAGATAGGCTTCGCGCACGGTCAGTCGGCGGAACTCCAAGGGACCCGCCAACGAAACGATGAGCGCCTCCATGTCTGCCATGAGATCGCGGTAGTCCGCATTCTTGCGGTACCACTCCAGCATCGTGAATTCGTCGCTGTGGCGGGAACCGTTCTCGCCTTCGCGGAAGCAGGGTCCGAGCTGGTAGATCTTGTCCAGTCCCTGCGCCAGGAGTTTCTTCATCTGGAGTTCGGGCGAGGCGCGCAGGAAGCCCCGTCCGCACGGGGGGCAATCGATATGCGGTTCGGGGGCGGGGGCGAAGATGCGCACGGGCGTCTCCACCTCCAAAAATCCGGCTTCGTCCAGGAACCGGCGCACGCCCCGGACGATCCGGGCGCGGAACTCCAGCTCAGGCAAGCGCATTGGCGATCACGAGGTCGGCCACCTTGCGGTCGGCATCGGCGATGGACATCTCCAGCATGCGTTCGCGCATCTTGGCCAGTTTGGCGCCGTCGTCGTAAGCGCGCAGGATGTAGCGGGAGAGTCCCCGCGCGTTGAGCATCTCCTGCCGGCCCTCGTCCGCCGCCCCGCGCGACACGAAAGCGTCGGCGTTGAAATGCTGGTGGTTGCGCATCGAAGACGGCAAGGGAATGAAAAAGGCGGGTTTGCCGCAGGCGGCCACCTCGAAGCAGGTGGAGGCGCCGGCGCGGGCGATCACGAGGTCGGCCGAAGCGAAGGCGCCCGGCATTTCGCGTTCGAAAGCGTGCACGCGCGAGGGAAGCCCGGCGGCGGCGTAGCGGGCGATCACGTCCGGTTCGTCGACCGTACCGGTCTGGTGGATGACGTAGAGCGGACGGCCCGACTTGGCGCGCTGGCGCAGCTCGCGGTCCACCAGGCAGAGCGCCTCCGAGGCCAGCAGGTTGACGGCATGCGCCCCTTGGGAGCCGCCGGTCACGAACACGGTGAAGCTGCCGGCGGGGATGAACGGGAAGCGCTCGCCCGAGGCGATCTCCTTGCGGATGGGGAGTCCCGTCAGCACTGTTTTGGCGCGGGGCAGATAGCGCGAGGTGATCTCGAACGAAGTGGCCACCACCTTGGCGTAGCGCGAAAGGAACTCCACCGCCTTGCCCGGAACCGTGTTGGCTTCGTGCAGCACCACCGGGATGTTGTAGTGGCGCGCGGCCATCACGGGCGGCAGCGACGAATACGAGCCCATCGCCAGCATCACCGCAGGACGGAACCGCTTCATCTCCTGCACGCAGCGCAGATAGGAGGAGAAGATGTGGAAGAAATACTTGGGGCGCAGCTGCCGGGCCTTGGTGGAGAACACGGGACCGTCCCAACTTTTGAGCACGCTCTGCTCCACGTCGCGTCCGGACGCCCACACCACCACCTCGTGGCCGCGCGAACGGAGTTCTTTGGCCACCGCGATCCCGGGGAACGAATGTCCGCCCGTACCTCCGCACGCCACTACGATTTTCATGCTACCAGTCCCTTTCCGTGCGAGACGGTCCGGCCTTGCGCATCATGGCCTTCTTCTCCGCCTCGTGTTCTTCGTTGCGCTCTTCCGCTTTCTTGAGCAAAGCCTCGATCTCCCGTTCGCTCCGGTCTTCCGGTTCGGACGGTTCCTGCTGTTTGTCTTCCGGCTGCTCCTCGCCGTTCGGTTCGTCCGCTTCCGGCGGCGGCGCGCATTCGCGATCCCGGTCGCTATTGCCGTCCTGTCCGCTCTTGCCGTTTTGCCGGTTCTTGGGCATCAGCTCCCGGATTTCGCGGATCAGCTCCAACGCCTTTTCCCGCTCCGGGGCCGACTCCCGCTCCACGCAACCGAGCTGGAGCTTTTCGAGTTCGGTGGCGAGCGCGCTGATCTTGGCCTGGTCCTCTTCGGTGAAGGCCACGAGATTCGTGTCGCTCTGCGCCTGCTGTTCGTAATTGCGCGCCCACTCCGGGAAGCGCATGCGGAACGCCCGGGTGTAGTCCAGCGCCTCCTGCTGCCAGTCGCGTCCGTTCACGGTTTCCGCCTGGATGCAGGCGTTGGACTGCGCCGCCAGATCCTCGCCCAGCGCGGCCGGCGGCATTATGCAAAGCTTGAGGAAGGCGGTGAAATCGTCTTCCGTCTGCGCCAGCTCCGGATACGCATCTTCGAAATTGCCGAGTTTCCGGGCGGCGCTGCGCGTAAGGGCGCGGGCATCGTCCAGCCGCTGCAGGATCGTGGCCGCTTCGTTTTCGTTCGTCACCGACTGCACTATCGCCGTGCGGACCGGGATCCAGGCGTCGGAGAGCTTGTCCGTCCGCGCGGACAGCATGTCGCCCAAAGCTATCGCCCGGGCCGCCTCGTTGGTGCGGTAGGTACCCGCCTCCGCCAGCAGTTCGCGCACTTCCTTCGTGGCCGCGAGGAGAATGTCGCCCGGAGGCTTGCCCTTCGCCGCCTCCAGCGCCGCCTCGATGCGACGGTTTTCCCGCAATTCTTCCAGTCCGGTTACGGCGAGAGTGAAGTTGTGGTTCTCCCGCTCGCCTTTGGGATTGGCCCTGAGCGCGATCTGCGCCATCACCGCCGCCTCTTCCTGGTCGCCGTGTTCGTATTCCAGCTTGGCCAGCACCTCGGCGGCCCGGACGGAATAGCCCTTGGAATAGACGAGCGGCCGGAACGTCTGCATCGCGTTGGCCCAATCGTTCGTCCGGTAATAGGCCACGCCCCGGTTCCAGATTTCCATGTCGGAAACGGTTTCGGCGTTCGCCAGAAGCAAAACGGCCAGAAGCGAAAGCATCAGCGCACGCTCTCCATCTCGGCGCGGATCTGCCGGGCCGCCAGCACCGGATCCGCCGCCGCCAGGATGGGACGGCCCACCACGAGATGGGTGGCGCCGTCGCGCACGGCGTCGGCCGGAGTGGCCACGCGCTTCTGGTCGCCCACGTCGGCGCCCTGCGGACGCACGCCCGGGGTGATGAAGAGCGTGCCCGGCTTCAAAGCGCGGCTGAGCGAACCGACTTCCTTGGGACTGCACACGAGCCCGTCCGCGCCGTTGTCGACGGCGAACTTGGCCATCGCCATCACCTGCTCGGCGGGAGTGCGTCCGGCAATGCCCACATCCGCGAGGTCGCTCTGGTCGAGCGAAGTGAGCACGGTCACCGCGAGAATCCGGGGAGCCGCAGCGCCGAACTCGGCCGCCGCCTCGTGCGCCGCCCGGATCATGGCCTTGCCGCCCACCGAATGGATGGTCATCAGGTCCACTCCCAGCTTCCCGCCCGACCGGACCGCGCGTTCGACGGTGCGCGGAATGTCGTGGAATTTGAGATCGAGAAAGATCCGCTTGCCGAGATCCTTGACGGCCTTCACGACGTCCGGGCCCTCGGCCGTGTAGAGCTCGAGGCCGATCTTGTAGAAGTCCACCGCGTCGCCGATGGCCTTGACTTTGGCCACCGCCTCTTCCCGGGTCTGGACATCCAACGCCACGATCAGTTCAGACATGACAGCAATCCTCCTTTGAGTACGATTTCCTTTTCGCGCGCGGAAAGCTCCGTGCGCAGTTTTATTCCGTTCACCTCGATCCGCCCGTCGCCCGCGATCGCCTGCGCGATGCCGGAAAAATCCAACCGGTCGCCTTGGGACAGGCGGTCGTAGTCCGCTGGATTTTCGAAGACGAAAGGAACGATGCCGAAATTGACGAGATTGGCGCGGTGGATGCGTTCGATCGACTTGGCCACCACCGCCTTGACTCCGAGATACATGGGGCAGAGCGCCGCATGTTCGCGACTGGAGCCCTGTCCGTAGCTCTCCCCGGCCACGATCACGTTGGCGAAACCGGACTCCGCGTTGCCTAGGCAGATGTCGTGGAAATTCCGGTCGCACGGTTCGAACACGTACTTGGAATATTCCGGCACGTTCGAGCGGTATTTGAGCCGGGCGCCGGCCGGCATGATGTGGTCGGTCGTGATCTTGTCGCCCACCTTGATCGCAACCTTCGCCGCCAGGTTTTCCGGCATGGCCTTGCCGGCGGGAACGGGGGCGATGTTGGGCCCGCGCACGATTTTCGTCCGGGGTACGCCCTTCCCGGCAGTTGCCCGGTAAAGGAACATATCGTCCACTGTCGGGAACCGCTTGGGACTCGGCACCTTGGCCGTTCCCTCGCACGCGGTCACTTTGCCCGTCAAGGCCGAAGCGGCAGCGGTCTCCGGCGACACGAGATACACCTGGGCGCTCTGGGTGCCCGAACGTCCCTCGAAATTGCGGTTGTTGGTCCGGAGGCTCACGGCGTTCGTCGAAGGCGACATGTGCGCCCCGATGCAGAAGCCGCAGGCGTTCTCCAGCATGCGGCAACCGGCCTCGTGCAGAATGGCGAGCGAGCCGTCCTTGAGCAGCATTTCGATCACCTGGCGGCTGCCGCAGGCGATGCCCACCTCCACGTCTTCGGCCACGTGTTTGCCCTTGAGGATCTGCGCCACGGTGCGGATGTCGCGGTAGGAGCTGTTGGTGCAGGAACCGATCAGGATCTGGCCGACCTTCTTTCCCCGGATGCTCTTCACGGTCACGACGTTGCCGGGACTGTGGGGCGCGGCGGCGAGCGGCTCGAGCGCCCCGAGGTCCACCTCGAACACGTCATCGTACTTGGCGCCCTTGTCGGCCACGATCTCCGTGAAATCGCCGGGACGCCCCTGCGCCGCCAGGAATTGACGCGTAACCCGGTCGGACGGGAATACGGACGTCGTAACCCCCAGCTCCGCACCCATGTTGGCGATCGTGGCGCGGGAAGGCACGTCCAGCGTGGCTACGCCGGGACCGAAATACTCGAAAATCCAACCCACGTTCCCCTTGGTGCCGAATTTCTCCAGCACCTTCAGGATCACGTCCTTCGCGCTCACGCCCTTGGACAGCCGCCCGACGAGACGGATCCCGCGAACCTTCGGTACGGGGATGTGGAAAGCGCCGCCCGCCATCGCCACGGCGATATCGATTCCGCCCGCCCCGATCGCGATCTGGCCGATGCCGCCACCGGTAGGGGTGTGGGAATCGGACCCCAGCAAAGTCGTCCCCGGCTTGCCGAAACGCTCCAGATGCAGCTGGTGGCAAATGCCGTTGCCAGCCTTGGAGTAGATGATGCCGTACTTCTTGGCGATGGAGGCCAGGAAATCGTGGTCGTCGGCGTTCTCGAACCCGATCTGCACGGTGTTGTGGTCCACGTAGCTCACCGCGAGCTCGTTCCGTATGCGCTTTACGCCCATCGCCTCGAACTGGAGATAGGCCATGGTGCCGGTGGCATCCTGGGTGAGCGTCTGGTCGATGCGAATGCCCAGCTCCCGGTCGGTCGCAGGATCGCCCTCGAGGAGATGCGAAGCGATTATCTTTTCCGTGACGGTTCTAGGTTTGTCCGCTTTCTTCATTTCGGTATCACCCAACTTATGGCTTTATGCTCTTCTACCAAAACTTCCTGCGCCACCGCTAAGATGTCGCCCGACGTAACCGCCCGCACTCCGGCGATCTGCTCCTGCGGCAATATGAGCCGCCCGAACGCCATCAAGGTTGAGCCGTAGAAAAACAGCTTGTTCGTGAGCTTTTCGTGTCCCAGCCGGAAATTGCCCACGAGGAATTCCTTGATGCGCCCAAGCTCCCGCTCCGGCACCTTCTTCGTGCGGATCTTTTCGATCTCCCGCTCGATCGCCGCCAGCGCCTGCTGCCGCTTGGCCGCATCCACTCCGGCGGTCACGGTCCACATGCCGTAGCCGGCGAAGAACTGCACCCGGGAACTGATGTCGTAGCTGAGGCCGCGCTTTTCCCGCAGCTCCACGAACAGCCGGCTCGACATGCCCCGGCCCATGATCGCGTCCAGCACGGTGAGGGCATACCGGCG
>CAMZDY010000033.1 GCA_947305585.1 uncultured Verrucomicrobiota bacterium
CGCGCAGAAACCGCATGCCCCACTCCTCGAAATGGCGCCGCCACTCCAGCCAGGGGTAATAGAACTCGTGATTGCCGGTGCAATACCACACGCCGTCTTTGGCCGACAGGTTTTTGAGCGGTTCCACGTCGTTCTTGAGGAAATCGGGGGTGCCGTCGGCGATGTCGCCCGTGACCACCATCAGATCCGCGTTACGGGCGTTGGCGATCTCCACCACCTTTTCCGTGCGCCAGCGGCGCGCCGCCGCCGAAACATGCAGGTCGGAAAGGTGGACGATCCGGTAGCCGTCGAGCGACTCCGGAATGCCCGCATGTTCGATCGTAACCTCCTCCACCGCCGGTTCGCGGATGCCTTCGTGGATGCCGATGCCCGCCAAAGTCCAGGCGACGAGCGGCAACACGAGCGCCTTGTATTTGAACCGGAAAAAGAACGCGAGCACCCCCAGCGCGAACAGGACTACCATTCCCGAATAGAGCCAATTCAGGAGCCAGATCGTCCTTTCCGGCAGTTCCGGCGAAAACGCGTCGGCCCCCAGCGCGTCGAACACCAGGAATTTTCCGGCGCACGCCAACAGCACGATCATCCAGATCGCCTGTCCGCGCACCTTGAAATCGCACCGGAGCACGAACGTCAAATACGTGAAGAACGCCAGCGCAAACGGAAAGTAGATGAAAAACGTCTTCATGCCGTCACTTCCCCACCGCCAGCACGTTGAAGCCGAGCCGCTTGAGAGCCGTCTGATCGAGGCAGTTGCGGGTATCGAAAACCATGGCCGGTTTGCGCATGGAGGAATAGATCCTGGCCCAGTCGAGCTTGGGATACTCCTTCCAGTCCGTCATAAGCAAGACGGCATCGGCGTCTTCGGCCGCCACATACGGATCTTCCACGTACTCGATGCGGTCTAGTCCCTCCAGATCCAGCCGGGCGTTGTCGAGCGCCTTGGGGTCGGTAATCGACAGCCGCACATGCTCTTCGTTGAGGAGCTTGGCCACGTAGGCGGCCGGAGTTTCGCGCGTGTCGCCAGTGTCGGCCTTGAACGCGAACCCGAACATGGCCACCTTCTTGTTGGCGAGCGTATTGAACATGGCCTTGAACATGCGGCTCACGATACGCTCCTGCTGGTGGTCGTTCATCTTGATGACGCCGTTCCAATATTCGGCCTCGGTATGAAGCCCGAAACTCTCGCACAGATAAACGAGGTTGAGCACGTCCTTCTTGAAGCAGCTGCCCCCGAATCCGGGACCCGCCTTAAGAAACTTGTTCCCGATGCGACTGTCGGCGCCCACCACCCGCGCCACTTCGTCCACGTCGGCTCCGGTAGCCTCGCAGAGCCCGGCGATCGCATTGATGGAGCTTACGCGCTGCGCCAGCATGGCGTTGGCCGCGAGTTTGGTGAGTTCCGCGCTCCAGACGTTGGTGGTGAGGATTTTGTCCCTCGGCACCCAGGCGTCGCCCTGCCCGGCATACACGTCTACGAGCTCCGCCACCGCCTTTTGTCCCGCTTCGTCCTGCGGACCCCCGATCAGCACGCGGTCGGGCTTGAGCAGATCGCGGATGGCCGTGCCTTCCGCCAGAAACTCGGGATTGGAAAGCACCGTAAACCGGTAGGGACTGTCGCCATAGTTGAGGATGGCATCCATCGCCGCAGCGGTGCGGACCGGAAGCGTGGACTTCTCCACGATGATTTTGTCGCCGTTCGCCAACCGTTTGATGTTCCGCGCGCTGGCTTCCCAATACTGCAGGTCGCTCGCCCTACCTGCGCCGCGTCCGAACATCTTGGTGGGCGTATTCACCCCCACGAACACGATATCGCACTCGCGCACCGCGCTTTCGATGTCGGTCGTGAAGAAAAGATTGCGTCCGCGCACTTCCCGGACCACGTCCTCCAGCCCCGGTTCGTAGATCGGCAGACGGAAATCCGGCGAATTCCAGGCGGCGATACGGCGTTCGTTGATGTCCACCACCACCACTTTGCGGTCGGGGTTCATCTTGGCGATCACCGCCATGGTGGGGCCGCCGATATACCCGGCGCCGATGCAGACTATGTTCTTGTTCATGTTCAGACTCCCGAAAACAATGCCCGGTAGATTTTTACGGAATCGACGAAAGGTTTGAAATGACTGGTCCGGTTCTGCTCCAAATAAATGGTCTCGATGGGCACCTGTTCAAGAGGTTCATCAAGCTTCTTGAGGAGCGGGAACATCTTGACCTCGTATTCGAACCGCTCGCCCCGCATCCGGATCATGGCGGGCCAGAGCCGGCGCGGAATCGCCCTCAATCCCGTTTGGGTGTCGCCGATCCGGAAACCGAAAAAGAGCCGCATCACTCCGCTCGTCCATATATTCCCGAACCGGCTTCTTAAGGGTATCCCGGCGCGGAAAAAGTCGCGCACTCCGAACGTGGTGTTGCCCGTCTTTTCCGCATGTTCCGCCACCCGCAGGATATCCTCGATCCGGTGCTGGCCGTCGCCGTCGCAAAACACCGCAAAACCGGAGTTCGTGCCCGAAAGATATTCGAGCGCCGTCTTGATGGCCCGTCCCTTTCCGCGATTCTCCCCGTGCTCGAGGATTTTCACGCCGGGCGGCAAGGCGGCGAAACGGTCCCGGTCGAGCCGGGAACCGTCATCCACCACCAACACTGCGAACCCGCGCGCCATCAACCCCTCCACCAGCGCCTTGAGTCCGGGCTCCGGATTGTAGACGGGGATGACGGCGATGGTGTTCACTGTTCTTTGCGGATGCAGATGGTGCGGTTGCCTCTACTCGATCCGATCCGGCTCCAATCCTTCAAAAGTCCCACGAAATCCTTGCCCAGCATGGTGTCCACATGGCTCCACTCCTCGCGCCACACATAGACGACGAGACGGCCGTCCTCCATCTTGGTGGAGACGAAATTCTCGTACCAGGTGCCGGTGCCGGTCTGTGGATCGGCGATCTTGTACGCTTCCGGCAGACGCTCCACCACCGTGTAGCCTTCGGGGAACACCACCTTGTAGACGGTGGTACGCCGTCCATGCGCCGCGATTCCGATGGGATTCATGCGCGCAGGTTCGCTCAAGGGGAAAAGCTGTGTGTAGTAGTCTGGCAGCGTCACCGTGATCGATCCATCCTTCACAAGCGTGAAGTCCGGAATGTGGCAGCTGAAGTCGAGCTTGGCGGGATAGTTCTCGGTATCGACGTTGAGCTCGCCGGTCGCCTTGGCCGCGCTAGAGTACTTGGCCAGCAACTGCTGGTAGTGACGGCTCTTGTCTTCCGGCAGCATCTCCGCATACTGCTTCCTCAAGCCGCCCACTCCGGTTCCGGCCGTTTCCGAAACGAAGCTCATATCCACCGACGCGTCCTCGTTCACGACGATGGTGGTATTCTCCTTCACGTAGCCATCGTACTTCGTGAGCCCATAGGCGGTGTTGAAAGTGGCGTCGGCCGGATTGAAATAGTGGCTGTAGGAGTAGTCGGTGGCTCCGATGGGCGTGTATTCGTTCTCCAGACCGAGGTAGAAGTAATCAAATTCACGCTTGCACAGGCCCAGAGTAAGCACCTTCTTCCACCAACCCGTCTTATCCACCTTCACCCGCGCCAGCGCCTGATTGAACATTCCGACGTTGGGATATTTGTACATATTGCGATCCTTGGTGGCCTGCGAAACTCCGGAATCGATCGTAGCAAACACGATATCGGTCTCGTACCCCGCCCCGCGCAAAATGGCGGTCATCGTGCGGATATAGTCCAGACGGTTGGCGTACCGCTCCTTGATCACCGTTTCCGGATCGGTCAACTGGTACTTGAGCGGCACTTCGTAGAGGCCTGGACCCGCCAACCTGATGTGGCGGATCATCCAATTGCGGATATCCTCCAGCGTCGTGCCGGCCTCCGGAAACTCGAGCGGCTTCACGTCCAGCGCCGGAGCCAGCCTAGCACACTGCCGGGTGAAATTGTTGGAGCTGATCGTCACCGAATCGCGCCACAGACGGTCTTCCGGCAACAGCTGTTCGACGGTAAGACGCTTCGGATGCACCACCCGCCGTTCCCAGTCGCCGCACTTCACGTAAAGCTCGTCCACCGGATCGAACGAATCGAAGCACCAGTAGTCGTAGAACTCAACCGGGGCGTCGGTGACCGTAGTGACGGTAGTGTAGCTGACCACCGAGCCCACTTCAACCGAAGGCAGCGAAACCACCATCGTCTTGGTGGCCGGATATCGCGGCGCGGAGCTTGCCCAGGCCGCATCCATAACGTTGATCTCCTTCTCCTTGTCGAGCCAGGCAACGCGTCCGTTGCGGTTCGAAACGCAAGCCGAAACCACCTCCACGTTCTTCCAGGTGGGGTTGAAGAGGAAGGTAAGCTCGGAATTGGACTTCTTGCCGTCGTAGGTCAAGATCTCCATCACGCAATGGTTGGTCACCACCCAGCTGTTGTCGCCGGTGAAACTCGTTTCGTCGGACCAGTAGCGGTACCGCAGATTGGCATCGAATGTGCGGTTCTTGCCGAACATCACCCGCTCGCGCTGGCTGGCCTCGATGCGCTTCTGCTCCTCGCGAATGGCGTAATATTCCTCCGGCGTAAACTCCACCTTGTCGATGGAGGTTACGGCATCGAGCCGCAGTTCGTTGCCGTTGAAACGGAACTTCTGGGAATAGGCGTAAGGCGCCTCGATATCCACGTCGTCCGGCAGCTTGGCCATTTCGCCCAGCACTCCGGCCGTCTGGATGGCGATATGCTCCTCCGCCGATGCCGTCGTGTCGATCACGAGCGGATATTTGCGCTTTTCGAGACTCGTCCGCCCCGTCAAGAGCCAGTTCGCCACGCCGAAACTGCGCGAGAACATCGGCAAAGTGATTTCATCCTTGGTTTCGCCGCCAAGCACCATATCGGGAATGCGCACCACCATCTTGGCCCGGAGAGGATGAGTGGTGTCCTGCAGGTCCCTGGGTGAAATGTCACACTTCAAAAGCTCAGCTCCGGGATAGCGCGCGCGCAGGATGCGCTGCATGTAGTTGCGCTGCTCGGCCTGCGTCTTGCGCACGAGACTCGACCGGAAAGTATTGTCGTTGATGCCGTTGAAGTCGATCTTCATCTCGAACAGCACCGAACCGGAAGGCTCCAGCACGCCCTGCGTGTCGATGACGAGCGAATTGGCCAGGGGCGAAATCGTGGGACTCGTGCGCAGGGGATCGCCCTCGGGCGTGGCCACGAGATAGCTCTTGTCGGAGAGGTAGCTCGGCAAGATATCGCGACTCGATTCGTCGGTGGGGTCCATAAGTATGATTTCCCCGTCCTTCTTGACGCACACGATGGCGTGGTTGAAGTAGGGCATCGGCACGTCGGGATCCTGCTTGGCGCCGTTGTGGATCAAAACCGGATACGCCTCGAAGCCGGCGATCCTCAGCATCGCCACCAGCAACCCCGCCTTGTCGCGGCACACGCCATAGCGGTTGTTGTAGGTGATGTCCACGTCGTGCGGCGCGTAGCCGGGACTCGTATCCTCCATCGTAAGCCCCATATAGCGGATCTCCTGCGCCACCCACTTGTAAAGCTTCTCGATGTCGCGACCCACCTCTTCGACCGTATTCGTCATCGAAGCGGTGGTCTTGGCGAGGTGCGGCGCGCAGGTGTCCCAATACCAGCGCGAAATCTCCTGCCAGTTTTCGGCCGTCGAGTACCTCACGCATTCCACCTGGGTGTACATGGGCGGCATGTTGGGATCCTCGAACGCCTGCTCCGCCGGATAGTTGGTAGTCCAGGTGTAGACGATGCGGTCGCCCTTTTCCTCCACCGTCTCGGAAATGTGGTTTTCGAGGGGATGGCGGATCCGGATATTCTTCAAAGGACGCTCCTTGGGCGCGTCCACTATGATCGTGGTCTTGAGGATCGGACATTGCCACTCCGTAATCGCCATGTCGGCGAACTGGTTCTCGATGCGGCTCTTTTCCATGATCCGCCGGTACTGTACGTGCACAATGTCGCCAATCTTGATGCCGGGGATGGTGCAGGTGAGCTTCTTCGCCATGGAATCGTAGATATTCTCCGACATGGACGAATTGTCGCTCGCTTCCTTCATCGTCTTGGTGAAGTCGATGGACTTTTCCTCGCCATCCTCGCCAATAATCCCCAGATGCTTGATCTCGGCGTACCCGTAGCGCCGGTTGTAGCTGACCGAGAGCTCGCTCTCTTCGCGCCGCCCTTTCTCGGTCAACACCTTCACATACACCTCCACGTCGATTTCGTAGGATCCGTCGGGGTTGTACCGGGTGCGCTCGACCTGGTCAAGCACCACCGAATCCGCGTCGGGATAGCGTTCCACCGAAACTTCCGACGCGCCCGCGACCATCGCCAAAAGCGCTGAAGCCAGTATCGTTATCATAGGACTCATTTTCTTTCTCTTTCTGATTTGAAGTGCAAAGACACCTAAAAATAGAATTGTTGAAATAATATTATACCCTAAATTGGAAAATTTTGCAAATGAAATCAGCGCGCAAATCATCATCGCCATCGAGGCTGGTTTGAGTCCAACCATCATTCCACTGGCGATTTTCGAGTTTTTGAACCTTTCGAGACCCCTGAGCGCCGCCAGCAGGAGAAAGTACCCCGGAAGAAGTAGCGCCGCCGTCGCCACCCCCGCGCCCAAAATCCCGCCCAGACGGAATCCAAAGAAGGTGGCGCAGTTTATGGAGATGGGACCGGGCGTCATCTGGGTCAAAGCCATGATATTGGCGAACTCGTCTTCGGCCAGTTGAAGGTACGGCGCGGTAGCCCCCACGAAGTCCGCCACGTAAAAAGGCACCAGCACATACCCGCCCCCAAACGCCACCGACCCGTACATGGCGAAGAGGAAAAAGATGGAAGGAAGGACCGAACAGGCGTACTTTCCCTTTGTGGACAAAGTGAAGGAGATCCCGCACAGCGCCGACCCCAAAAGCACCCAGAACGGATTGACGCGGCCCGAAACGAGAATCGCCGCACATACGGCAACCGCCACATATCCGAACACCCCGCTCACGCTTTTCGTCCAGTTTTTCCAGATCACCCCGGCGATGATGCCGGTCAAGGCGGCCCGGAGCCCCACGAAAGCGCTATTCAACAGCGGATTGTCGAGCGGAATATTCCCGTACCCCATCGAGATGGCGAGGAAGATGAGGAAACTCGGAACAGCCACCGCCACCAACGCCACCAGCGCCCCCGGCCACCCCGCCATCTTGTTCCCCACGTAGATGGCGGAATTGCCGGCGATGAGCCCGGGGACCATCTGGAGGACGGGCAGTTTTTCTACGAGTTCGCCCTCCTCCGTCCAGCCGAGACGCGAAAAAACTTCGTCCGCCACCGAAAGTATGGCATATCCCCCGCCCACCACGCAGAGCGAAATGCGGAAAAACTCCCAAAATAGCCTAAGCAATTTTCTCATACAGCATCCCGCACGCCACCGCATCGTAAAGTCCATCATGCCAAGTGCGCCCCGCCATTTCCGGTACGCAACCGAACGCCGCGCACAATGCGCCCAATTCGTAGCTTTCAAGCCCCGGATAGCGTTTTCGCGCGATTTTGAGCGTATCGGCCCAAGGGCCTAGCCGGGTGAGAGGCGCTAGGCGAGTAAGGATCGTCCTTTCGCACGCGAGGTTGTGCGCCACGAGCGTACGATCGCGCAACAAGCCGTATATCTCCTCCCACTTTTCAAGTACGTTCCCGTCCGCAAAACGCCAGTCGCGCGTTTCCGCCAACTTGCCGTCCAGGAACCTTGCCACCCCCAATTGCCAAGGCCGGCCTTCATCGTCCGTTTCGAAGTCTATCGCAACGAATTCCATACCTTCAAAGCCTGAACCGTCTCCTTCACGTCATGCACTCTCACCATGCTCGCCCCGTTCGCCGCGGCATACAGCGCAAGACCCAGATTCCCGCCCAGATTCTTGCCGGTCAGCTTTTCGCCCGTCAGCTTCTTGACGATCCGTTTTCTGCTTCCACCCACGAGCACCCGGCCGAACTTCGCCAATTCCTTGACGCTCCGCAGAAGTTCCACATCCTCTTCGCGCGTTGTTCCGAACCCTATCATCGGATCGAGGTAAACCCGCTCCAACACCCCTTCGAATCTCGAAATGTCGTCGCCCAATCTGAAAGGCGCCACCAACTCCACGTCCGGAAACCGCTTCAACAACTCCAGCATGGCCTCCACGCTTTCCGGCCGCACGCAATTGATCATCCCCACCCCGAGCTTGAGCGAGCTTTCCGCCGTTTCCGGATGGTACGTATCCACGCTCACAGGAGCGAAATCGATTCCTGTCACGACCGGTTCGAGTCGTCCCCACTCCTCTTCCCAGCCTACCGCTTCCGCCCCCGGGCGCGTACTTTCGCCGCCCAAATCGATGACATCCGCCCCCTCTTCCCGACAGTTCCGGGCCCTTCTCACCGCCTCTTCCGGTCGAAAATACTTGCCTCCGTCGGAAAACGAGTCCGGCGTGACGTTCACGATGGCCATTACTTTGCAGATCATGTCTATTTATCCAGTCTGAAACTCATGCGATGCTCGGGACAAGGCCCCAGCCGCTTTAGCGCCTCATAATGCGCCTTGGTGGGATATCCCTTGTGTTTGGCGATGCCGTAGCCGGGATAGAGCCGCTCCAGCCGCAGACAGTCCGCATCTCGCGCGGTCTTGGCGAGGATGGATGCCGCCGCGATGAAAAGACTCTTCGCGTCGCCCTTGATGACGTTTTGCGAAGGATAGGGCAACGTCTTGACCGGCAATCCGTCCACCAGGATCTTCATCTCCCCCACGCCTTCGGCCGCCCGCCGCATGGCAAGGTGCGTCGCTTTGAGGATGTTAAGTTCGTCAATCTCCTTCGCGCTAGCGCTCGCCACGCACCATTTGCAAGCTGGCGTACGCTTGATAATTTCCGCCAGCTCTTCGCGTTTCTTGCCGGAAAGCTGTTTGGAATCGTTTATGCCCCGCCAAGCTCCCGCCAAGAGTTCGTCCGCGAGCGCGAGCGGCACGTGCACCGCCGCCGCGTACACTCCTCCGACCAAAGGACCTCGTCCCGCCTCGTCGATCCCCATCACCAAGTCGCCTTGGGCGTGTTCCAGTTCCAGGTCAACCATTTTCCGCTACCGGTCGATGATATAGCCGCGCATGCGCACGTTGCGGATGAGATCGCCCGCCCGTCCCAACTTGGTTTTGATCCGGCTCATGTGCACCTGCAGCGTGTGCGGATCCATCACGAATCCGTGTCCGCGCAGTTCGTCGATCAACAGGTCGTAACCTACGCACTTGCCCCGGTTGCGGTAGATGATCTTGAGCATGTCGGCCTCGGTGGCCGTCAGCGGAACCTTTTCGCCTGGGATCCTGACGAGCAGCACCTCGGTGTCAATCTCCGCGTTGCCGATCATGAACACGGCCTCGCTACCTCTGCCGCCGTTCAACAACTCGTCCACCCGCTTGATGTGACGGTCGAGAATAGACACGAACACGCCTTCGCCCATACCCGGCCCGCCAAGATCCGCCTTGCGGATGAAATCCACCGCCCCCTGCTCGAACGCCCGCACCTGATCGATTTCGGAATCGCGGCAGGTAAGAAACACGATAGGCGTGATCTTGTCGCCTTTGCGGATTTCTCGGCACGCCGCAAAGCCGTCCATCTTGGGCATCATAACGTCCATCACAATGAGGTCCGGCCGCGACTCCCGATAGACCTTGAGCGCCTCTTCGCCGTTGCGCGCCGTCAGCACCTCGAAACCGTTCGCCGACAACTGCACCTTGAGCCCGTCCCGAAGGCCCTTTTCGTCGTCTACCACCAATATCGTATTGCCCATCGCTTCAGTCCTTCCACGGCGCCACGTCGCCATCGCGCTTCCACAAAACGAACTTGATCGTTCGTGCCGGTCTATCCGGTTCCCAGGGACGCGCGTATTTCATCACAACCGTAGCCGGTCCCACGAATCCCCGATGGATCCGGATCATCACCTCCGCCTTGCCCGGCGCGCCGCAACGAGCCTCTTCGTCCGGTCCCGGCTCGCATGGAATGTGCCTGACATACGTTTCCACCAGTTCCCGGAAATCGTCCGACGCCACCGTCCATGAAAATCCGGTGGTGGTGTTCTCTTCCAGCTCCACCCAGAACCGGTCGCCGCTTTCGACCTCGATGAAGCGGTCCGAAACCGGCTCGCGTATGGTCATGCGGTCCATCCTACATCCCGCCAGCAGGAAGCAAAACGCGGTCAACGCCATCACTGTCGCTTTTCGGTTCATATTTCCGTGGATGGCTGGAATAGGCTCAGGAAGTTTTCGGGCGGAGGAATGGGCCGGAGCGTCTTCACGTCCACGAACACGTGCACGGTATGGCCCTTGGCGAGCAGCTTCTCCTCCCCCTGGCGGCGCACCTCGCAGGCGATCTTGCAGCGGACCCCCTTGGCCGCTTCCACCCAGGCCGAAACCTCCAGAAGATCGTCGTAACGCGCTGGCGACTTGTAGTCCACCTCCGCATGCACCACCGGGAGCGCCCAGCCGTTCTCTTCGAACTCGCGATAGGTGTAGCCGGCCGCACGCATGAGTTCGTTGCGGGCGCGCTCGAACAGGGTGAGATAATTGCCGTAGTAGACCACTCCCATCTGGTCGGTGTCGGCATAGGGAACGCGATAGAGCATCTTGATCATGTGCAATCTCCTTAGCAAGGTTTCAGTCTACGACTTTACACACTTCGAACCCGGTATCGTCGCTCATGACCTGGCGCTTCGCCTTGGGACGCGAACCGAAGAGAACGGTGCCCAGCCGGACAAACGTGGCGCCCTCCTCCACCGCCACCCCGTAGTCGCCACTCATACCCATCGAAAGTTCGGGGAGGTAGAGTCCGCTCACCTTGCGCATCTGGATCTGGAGTTCCTTGAGCCGACGGAAATACGGACGCGATGCTTCCGGATCCATAGAAAAAGGCGCCATCGTCATAAATCCCTGCACGTCAATGCGCGGACATTGCGCCATGGCGTGCTCAAGAACGAAAGGAACCTCTTCCGGCTTCATGCCAGACTTGGACTTTTCGCCCGACACGTTAACCTCCAGCAGGATCTGAGGACAAAGCCCCATCTCCTCCGATACAGCCTCGATCTTATCCAGAAGTTTTGCGGAATCGATGGAGTGGAAATAGTCGAACGTGGCGAGCGCATGACGCACCTTGTTCGTCTGCAGGTGGCCGATCAAATGCCACGAAAGCCGCGAATCGCACAAAGGCTTCTTCCACATCGCCTCCTGCACCTTGTTTTCGCCCACCGTCAGAAGTCCGGCCGATCTGGCTTCCTCCACCACTTCGGGTCCGTGCGTTTTGGTGACGGCCACGATGCGCACTTCCGAACGGTCGCGTCCGCTTTTGGCGCACACCGCACCGATGACTTCTTCCACCTGTTCGAGTTCTTTCATACCATCGCACTTTCCACGTCCACGCCCTGAGCCAAAGCGAGGAGCATTCCGTAATTGACGGTGGGGATTCCAAGGACCCCGGCCGCTTCGAGACGCGCGAGCACTTCGCGACGGGTGAGCATGCAACCTCCA
>CAMZDY010000034.1 GCA_947305585.1 uncultured Verrucomicrobiota bacterium
GCCGTCGTCGGTGATGAGGATGAGCTTGTCGCCCGCGATGGCGCGCATCTCGTCCTCCATCACGAAGAGACTCTTGTTGCGCGCGCCCATGATGATGGTGACGTCGTTGCCCGCCGCCTTGAGGGCCTGCGCGATCGGATGCATCGGCGCCACGCCGATTCCTCCGCCCACGCACACCACGCGGCCCGGCTTGCTGCCGCCGTCCCGGCCCATGATATGGGTGGGCTGGCCGAGCGGACCCAGGATGGCGGCGATGGAATCGCCCACCTCGAGGTGCGACATCTTGAGCGTGGTCGCTCCCACCGTCTGGAAAATGAGTGTGATGGTGCCGCGCTCGACGGAAGCATCGGCGATGGTGAGCGGCACGCGCTCGCCCTTGTCCTCATCGATCATTACGATGACAAACTGGCCCGCCTTGCGCTCGCTGGCGATCAAGGGAGCTTCGACTTCCATCTGGAAGACGTTGTCCGACAACTGTTTCTTTGCGACGATTTTATTCATAGTGGAAGATATTATACCAAAAAGCGCCAAGTTTGTCCAGCAAAACTTGACGCTTTTTGCATTTTAGGGATTCCGGAAAGTGCTCAGCACACGCCCTGCGCAACCATCGCATCGGCCACTTTGACGAAGCCGGCGATGTTGGCGCCCACCACGTAATTGCCCTTGCGGCCGTACTTGGCGGCGGCCTCCCAAGCATTGTCGTGGATGGCCTTCATGATGTTCTTGAGCTTGGCGTCCACCTCTTCCGCGGTCCACGCCACGCGCTCGCTGTTCTGCGACATCTCGAGGCCCGACGTGGCCACGCCGCCGGCGTTCGAAGCCTTGCCCGGCGAATACATGATGCCGGCTTCGAGGAACTTGGCGATGGCGTCCGGCGTGGAAGGCATGTTGGCGCCCTCGCCCACCAGCGTGCAACCGTACTTGAGCAGATACTCCGCATCCTCGCCGTTGAGTTCGTTCTGGCGGGCGCAGGGAAAGGCGGCGTCGATCTTGTCCGTAACCTGCCAGCTGTTCACGCCGGGGAAGAACTTGACGGCCTTGCTCTTCTTGGCGAGCTCCGCGAGCTCCCCGCGCTTCACCGTCTTGAGCACCATCACGTCCTTGAGCAGCTTTTCGGAAATTCCCTCGTCCACCAGGATCGTGCCCGAACGGTCGGAGAGAGTAAGCACTTTGGCGCCGAGCTGGATCAGCTTTTCGGCCGCGTAGGTGGCCACGTTGCCCGAACCGGAGATTACGCACCGCTTGCCCTCGAACGTCTCGCCGCGCTTGGCCAGCATGTTCTGCGCGAAGTACACATCGCCATAGCCCGTGGCCTCGGGACGGATGAGCGAGCCGCCGAAGCTGAGCCCCTTGCCCGTCAAAACGCCCGTCCATTCGTTCGCGAGGCGCTTGTACTGGCCGAAAAGGTAGCCGATTTCGCGCCCGCCCACGTTCATATCGCCGGCAGGAACGTCGGTATCGGCGCTGATGTGGCGATAAAGCTCGTTCATGAAGCTCTGGCAGAAGCGCATCACCTCGGCGTCGCTGCAACGCTTGCCGGGGGTGTGGGGCGACTCTTTCGGGTTGAAATCGCTTCCGCCCTTGCCGCCGCCCATCGGGAGCGTGGTGAGCGAATTCTTGAACACCTGCTCGAACGCCAGAAACTTGAGGACCGAAAGCGTGACCGACGGATCGAATCGGAGACCGCCCTTGTAGGGACCGATGGCGCTGTTCATCTGGACGCGATAACCGCGATTCACCCGCACGATCCCCTTGTCGTCCACCCAAGGCACCCGGAACATCACCACGCGTTCGGGCTCCACCATGCGCTCCAAAATGGCATTCTTCTGATACTCGGGATGCACCTTCAACACCGGGTCCAACGTGGTGAACACCTCTTCCACCGCCTGCAGAAACTCCGGCTCGTTCGCATTCTTGGCCTTGACCGCTTCCAAGACCGACTCGACATACTTACTCATTTTTTGTAATTCCTTTTTTACTGATTTGAACAGTCAGTAAGGTATAAGCAATCATAATGCCAGCATAAAACCGGCCAAATCTTCCAGAATGTGTAAAAATGCCGCTTACTGGTTTACAGAAATTGTCAGATCAGCCAGCTCTGGATCTTTATCTTTGAGCTCTTCCAGGGTAAGTCCTTCCATTTCATGCGGAAAGACTATCCATTCGCTGCCGACGTCTTTGACGTAATAGTAAGGTTTGAGCGCCGTGCGGTTTTTGTGGGGCTTCCAGTATACGGTAGCGAGACGCATCTCCACATCCACCCCCAAATGCTGAAGCTTGTCGGTGATGGCTTGGGCCGTTTTGCCGGTATCGAACACGTCATCCACCACCAAAACCTTGTCGCCGGGCCTAAGCATGCCGAAAACGTGACTCCCGAAAGTGAACTCCACCGAACCTTCGTTCTGTCCGATACCGGTGTAGGAATAGCATTTGAGCGGAATATGCTGGACGCTCCAGCCGGAAAACTTGAAGAATTCGTGAATGGCCACCCCCACCGGCGCGCCACCCCGCCACAATGCGATCAGAATGTCCGGACGCCAACCGTCCTTGCGCACTTTGGCGGCAAGCTGCCAGACGTCGGACAGATACTGGTTGGCGGAAAGATACGTTTTCTGCATAGCTATTCCTTTCTGGTTGGAAATTCTGTTTATAGCGTAGTCACCACGATCCGAGCTTTGCCGGAAATAACGAATTCCTCCGCGTCGGCCGGGACCAGAATGGCGCCGTCCTTGCCCGCCGAAACGGTTTCGCCGCCACAGGAGACGGATATCTCGCCATCCACCACGAAGTAGGCGCGGAAACTGGCGGTGTCGAGCGCGCGCTGGAATTTGCCGTCCAGATCGAGTTCGCGCATGGTGAAGAACGGAGTGCCGATGGCGCGCTTCAGGAGTTCCGTGCCCTTGACCCGCCAATTGATGGCGCTCAAGCCCCGGGCGATATGGAGTTGACGCGCCTTGCCGTCGAGCCCCGACCGGTTCCAGTCGAAAAGCCGGTAGACGCTTTCGCTCGTCTCCTGCACTTCGAAAATCCTCACTCCCCCGCCGATCGCATGCACGGTGCCGCCCGGAATGTAGCACATGTCGCCCGGCTTCACTTCGTACCGGACCGCGGCCCGATCCGCCCCGCCGTGCAGAACCGACTCGAAAAAGCTCTCCGGCGTGACCGACGGCTTGAGCCCCGCCAGAATCGCCCCGGCGATCGGTCCCTCGCCCTTAGTCCGGTCCGCATCGATCACGTACCACGCCTCGCTTTTCGGTTCGCCGCCCAGCATATAGGCCGTGGTGCGGTTGGGATGCACCTGCAACGAAAGCTGCGTCTTGGCGTCGATGATCTTCATAAGGAGCGGAAACACCTTCGGATCGGGGCTTTTCGTGCCCGTCACGTTCACGCCTTCGATGTCCACCACCTCGTCGAGACCCTTGCCCCGGTAGACGCCGTTCGCCACTTTGCTCGCCGCACCTTGGCGCGCCGAGATCACCCAATGCTCCTCGCCCCATACGAGACGAATGTCATGCGCTTTCAGCAACAGCGGCGTTTTCATTGCTTTGTCAACTCCTCCAGTTTCATGGCCGCTTCCTCCCAGGTGGCGGTGTAGCGGTCGATTTCGAACTGCAACGTCCGCACGAGCCGGTTGACCTCGGCGAAATCGGTGGCGGGCGAAGGATTGAACAGTTCCTTGCTGGCCTCGTCGAGCTTGGCCTGCAGTTCGTCGATCTTCTTTTCGCAATTCTCCACCTGGCGCTTCAACTCCTTGACCTGCGGCGCGATCTTGGCGCGTTCGGCCGCCCGTTGCTGGCGGAGCTCTTTGGAAGTCAAAGGCTGGTCGGCGCCTTTGACGGGCTTCTCCTTCGCCTTGGGCGCGCCCGAAGATGCATATTCGTCGCGCTTCTCGAGATAATAGTCGTACCCTCCGGGGAAGGTGCGGATGCCTTCGCGCGTGATCTCGATGATCGAAGTGGCCACCGCGCGCACGAACTCGATATCGTGCGAAACTAGGAGAATCGTCCCCTTGTACTTCTGGAGCGCATCCTGCAGCAATCTGCGTCCATCCAGATCGAGGTGGGTGGTCGGCTCGTCCAAGAGCAGGAAATTGGGCGCGGCGAGGAAGAGCCGCAGAAACGCAAGACGGATTTTCTCTCCGCCCGACAGCACCCCCGCCGGCTTTTCCACGTCGTTTTCGTCAAATCCGAACGCCCCCAGTTGGTTGCGGAAATTTTTCTCGGGGCCGCCGCCCGCCTGATCCCACACGTTCTTGGCGTTGCGGTACACGGTGACGTCCGGCGGAATCGTCTCGGCGAACTCCTGGCTCACGTATCCGGGCACCACGTTATGCCCCAGCACCGCCTTGCCGCCGGTGGGCCGGCGCGTTCCCGCGATGATCCGCATGAGCGTCGTCTTGCCGAGTCCGTTGTAGCCGATGAGCGCCACCTTGTCGCCGCGCGCGATGTTGAAAGACACCTTGTCGAGCACCTTCCGCTTCCCGTCGTACGAAAACTCCAGATCCTCGCACCGGAACATCTCGATGCCGCTCGAAGGCGGTTCGGCCAGCCGCAACCGGCCGGAATTGGTGTAGCGCTTGGGGAGCACGATCCGCGCTTCGTCGATCTTGTCGATGAGTTTCTGCCGGCTCTGCGCTTGCGCCGCCTTGGTGGCCTGCGCCCGGAAGCGGTCCACGAAACGCTGCAGCTGTTCGCGGTGATGATCCTGGTTCTCCTTGGCGGCCTTGAGATGTTCGTACCGCACCTCGCGCTCGACGAGATAGTAGTCGAGATTCCCCTCGTAGCGCGTGGCAGTGCCGGCATCCACCTCCACGATGATGTCCGTAAGCGTTCCCAGGAGATACCGGTCGTGCGAGATGAGCATGAGCGTGCCGTCGTACGCCTTCAGGAACTTCTGCAGCCAATCGACGGCCGGAAGGTCCAGATAGTTGCTCGGTTCGTCCAGGAGGAGCAAGTCCGGTTTGGACGCCAGCACGCGCGAAAGTTCCGCCCGCATCCGCCAGCCGCCGGAAAACGACTTGAACGGCTTGCCGAATTCCTCGGTGGTGAACCCGAGCCCTCCCAGCGCCACCTTGACGCGAGTTTCGATGTCGTACCCGCCCAGATGCTCGAAACGGCTCTGCAGTTCCCCGTAACGCTTCATCTTGACCGGATCCTGCAGATCCTGCTCCAGCTCCGCCATCTCCGCTTCCATTTCGGACAGACCGGGGATGCCGCGCATGGAATACTCGAGTAAAGTCTCTTCGGGACTGTCCGGCTCGGGACTCTGACGCGTCCAGCCGATCCGGGGGCTTCCTTCCACGATGAGTTCGCCCTTGTCCACCCCCATCTCGCCCAGAATGATCTTGAAAAGCGTGGACTTGCCCGACCCGTTGGGCCCCACCACCCCGATCCGGTCGCCCGCGTTCACGCGGAAAGTGACGTCCGTAAGCACGTCCTGATGGCCGTAGTGCACCGCGATACCCTTGAAGTCAAGCATCGTACACCCTTCCCGGCGCGAACTGTTCCAACGCCTCCACGTCCACATCCGTCCTGCCGATCCGCTTCAGCGCCTCGCACGTCTCCTTGAGCGCCAGATGCGGCTCGTTGCAATCCTGCGAAAGATGCGCCAGAAAAAGCTTCTTGAGTTTCTTCCCGGCGAACTCCTCCACCAGTTCCGCCGCCTGATAGTTGGAGAGATGCCCCCTATTCCCCATGATCCGCTGGATGAGCGAAATATGGCGTCCGCTCGATTTGAGCAGCATCACGTCGTGGTTGGACTCCAGCGTGGCCACGTCGGCCTCCCTGAACTTCATCCCCACCGATTTGAGCGGCAACCCCAGATCGGTCGCATGGAAATACGTCTTGCCGTCCGCCCTGACCACAAATCCCACGGGGTCCGGCACATCGTGCGGAATGGAGAAGGGATGGATGCAGAACGGTCCCAGGTCGAACTCCTGGCCGTTCTCGAAAAGGGTGAAAAAGTCCTCTTTGACTTGATGGTTCGTCGCCTCGCACGCTTCGGCCGTCATCAGGTTGGCGAAGATCGGCACGTCCGGCAGTTTCCGGTGCAGCACCGGAAGCCCGTCGATGTGGTCATGGTGGTTGTGAGTCACCACCACCCCCGCCAGCGAGGCAAGTTCGAATCCGGTCCGGCACATCCGCTCCACGAGCGTCCGGCAACTTATCCCGCAGTCGACAAGGAGCGTCTGCCCCTCCGACTCCACCAGATAAGCGTTGCCTTTGCTGCCGCTCGCGAGCGAAACCACCTTCATCGGCCGAATGCCCGATGGGCGATATCCTTGCGGTAGAACATTCCCTCGAAAGCGATCTCGCCCGCCTTGGCGTAGGCGTTGTCCACTGCCGTGCGCAGCGTAGCCCCGAGGCCGGTGACCGAAAGTACGCGTCCTCCGGAAGTTACCGTCTTGCCGTCCACCAGCTTGGTGCCGCAATGGAAAACGATGGCGCCGTCGCGACCCTCGAGTCCCGTAATCTCCTTGCCCTTGGCGTAAGACCCCGGATAGCCGCCCGACGCCAGAATGACCGTAGCCGCCACCTCGTCTTTGACCGTCAGATCTCCGTCCTTAAGACAACCTTGGGCCGTATGCTTGAGGAGCGTCGCGAAGTCGCCCCCGATCCTGGGCAGCACCGCCTCCGTTTCCGGATCGCCGAAGCGGGCGTTGAACTCCACCACGTTGACGAGACTTCCCGAAAGCGCCCTCTTGCCGCCTTCCGGCGTGATCATGAGTCCCGCATAGAGGATGCCGCGATAGACGATTCCGCGCGATTTGAGTTCTCTCACCACCGGCAGGATGATTTGCTCTTTGATTGCGGGGAGCATCGCCTCCGTCACCACCGGCGCCGGCGAATAAGCGCCCATGCCGCCGGTGTTGGGGCCCCGATCGCCGTCGAACACGCGCTTGTGGTCCTGGGAGCTGGGGAGCAGCACCGCGTTTTCGCCGTCCACCATCGCGAGGATCGAGCACTCCTCGCCGTCCAGAAACTCCTCGATCAGCACTTCCGCGCCGGCGCTGCCGAACTTGTTCCCCACCAGCATCTCGTCGATGGCCGCTTCCGCCTGTTCGCGCGTCTCCGCCACCACCACTCCCTTGCCGGCCGCAAGTCCGTCCGCCTTGATCACCACCGGAAGTCCGAATTTCCCGAGCGCCGCCTTGGCCTGGACGGCGTCAGCATATACCTCGGCCTTGCCGGTGGGCACGCCCGCCTTTTCCATCACTTCCTTGGCGAAACGCTTGGAGCCTTCCATTCTCGCGCCCGCCGCCACCGGACCGAACGCCAGAATACCCTTCTCCTCGAGCTTGTCCACGAGCCCTTTGACGAGCGGAGCTTCCGGCCCCACCACCACGAGATCCGGCCGGTTGGTTTCCGCCCAGCCTACGACGCCTTCCACATCCTCCGCGCCGATCGGGAGATTCTCCGCGATGGCCAGCGTGCCCGCGTTGCCGGGCGCGCAATAGAGCTCGTGCCTATCCGCATCCTTCGAAAGCCGCCACGCGATCGCGTGTTCCCGGCCGCCCGAACCTACCACCAGGATTTTCATCGCCTCACTCCTTGGGAACTTTGATTTTCTGGCCCACCCGCAAAGCGTCGCCCTTGATGTTCGGGTTCATGGCTTTCAGTTTAGGCACCGTGGTCTTGAACGCCTTGGCGATGATGTAGAGCGAGTCGCCGCTCGAAACGGTATATTCGAGGTAGCTCCCCTCCGCAACCACCGGTTTGGGCGTTTTGGGCGGCGGCTGGTTCATCGGCATCTGCGCGATCTTGCCGGAGATGTCCTTCACGATCTCCGCGCGCTGGTTGTGGAGCTGGTTCTTGAGCTCGTTCAGCTGGCTGCGGAGCGAACTTATCTCGGCCCGGAGCTGGTCCGCCTCCCGGTTGCCACGCTCCAGCCGCGCAACCCGCGCGGCGAGGTCGTCGTAGTTGTTCTGCAACAGGTCGATCTGGCTCGTCACGCGCTGCAACTCCGCCATCGCCTGCTGACGCACGAACGCGTCCTTTCCGCTCTGCGCCAGCACGCTTCCGCACGCCAGCACCATCGATATCGCCAATAGTTTTTTCATATTGCCCATAAGATTAGATAGATTATTCCCACCACGCCCATTATCGCCAGAAACCGGTTCTGTCGACGGTCGCGCTTGTCCTGCGCCATCGTCCGCCCGCACGCCATCATTCCGCCGCCCGCCAGATATCTGACGAACCGGTCCGGAATCATCGCGAGATGCCACGGCAGTTCGTCCGTGGAATACGCATGGCCGGGCTTGACGAAGAAATCGTTTACCATGGTTTCGGAAGCTTGATCTCCTGGCCCGCCTTGATCCGGCCGTCGGTCGTGATCGTGGCCTTGTTGGCGTCGCGGATGATTTTCCACGCCCCCGTATCGCCGTAGAATTCCTTGGCGAGCTTGTAGAGCGTGTCGCCTTCCTTCACCACATAGGTCTCGGGCGCGGTCCACTCCTTCTCCACCACCGGCTTGGGCGGCTTCTTTTCCGAAACCGGCATGGGCGGTTCGAGCGACTCCACCACCTCGTCGCGGAGTAGCTGCGCCACATCGGCCGAGAAGCGGATGCGATCCTCGTCGTCCTCCTCCTCGTCGAGCAGTTTCTTCACGTCGGCCACCACCACCGGCTTTTCCGTGCTTTCGCCATCGCCGATCGACCCCACGAAACGCCTCACCCGCGTATTCTCGGCGCTGATGTCGGCTATGGCCTTCTCTTTCGCGGCTATCGTGGCGCGGAGCTCCTTCTCCGTGGCCTGCATCTCGCCCAACTGCTTCTTGAGTTCGTTAAGCTCCGAAACGAGTCCCGCGTTCTCGCTGTTGCGGATATCCTGCTCCACCTTGGCCTTGTACTGCTCCTCGCACAGCTTGGCGCGTTCGAGCGCCACCTGGCTCTTGTCGCTCTTGGGCGCGATTTCCGCGTAAATGCGGTAGTTGGCGATCGCCTCCAGATACTTGCGCTGGTGGTCGTGCTGGAGACTCGCCAGCTGGAAACGCGCCGTGGCGTTGAGCGGGGTGCTCTCGATCACCTTCTCGAAACCGCTCGCGGCCGCGTCCAGACGTCCGGCCTGGTAATCGGCCATCGCCGCCCGGAACACCGAATTGTCGCGGTCGTTCTCCCGCGCCTGCCGTTCCCGGTAGTCACATCCCGAGCAGATCGCCGTCGCCAGCGCCGCCGCCTGCAGCATCTTCAGCATCTTCATTTGGTTCCTCCTTTTCAAGTTGTTGCGCCGCTTTTTCCTCTTCCTTGATTCGCTCTTCGGCCGCCGCCTCGAGTTCCGTCTTGCCGGGACGCCGGTAGCTGGCCGCTTTGAGCCGGGGATTCGACCGCTGCAGCGTGGGGTCGAGATCGTTGAGTTCCTGCAGGTTCTTGAGCCCGAAATGCTCCAGGAAGAGCGGAGTCGTGCCGTACAGGAACGGATGGCCGGGAAGCTCGCTCTTGCCCACGAGCCGCACGACCTGCAAATCCATCAAAGTCTTGAGATTGGCCGTCACGTCCACCCCGCGGATCTCCTCGATCTCGCTCTTGGTCACGGGCTGGCGATAGGCGATGATGGCGAGCGTCTCCAGCGAAGCCCGCCCCAACCGGCTCGGCCGGTCCAGCCGCAGCATGGCCCGCACGTACCGGCCCGCGCTCGGCACCGTCTGGATCCGGTAGGCGCCGCCGGTGCAGACGAGTTCGAAACCGCACGCCGCCACCTCCAGCGCCTTCCCCACGCCCTTGATGGCCGACTCGATCTCCCTCGAAGTGCACGTGCGGTACACCTCCATCACTTCTTCGTTGTCGCCCGCTTCCGCCTCCACCGCGCGCACGCTCTCCCGGAGCTCCCCGGCGGTGAGCGGCGTTTCGCTCGCGAAGAGAAGCGCCCCCACTATCTCCTGCAGCGACCTCGGCAGGGGTATTTTCGTTTCTTCACTCATAGTCGTCCGGTCTCTCCAAAGGTTTGTCTTCCGGCTCTTCGCGGGACGGAAGGATGGTAATCTCGTGGAACGCCGCGTTCTGGTACACGATCACCCGGTGCTGACGCAACAGCTCCAACAGCGCCAGGAACGTGACGATGATCTCGCCTTTCGCCGCATCCGGCGGGAAAAGCCCCGTGAAACCGAGCTGCCCTTCCTTGCGGGCGCGCTCCAGCACGTAGTCCATCTTGTCCGGCACCGAATAGCGGATGCCCTTCAACTCCTCGTGCGGAATCTCGTTCGCGCGCGCCACCACTTCCTGGAACGCCGTCAAGAGGTCGTAGAGGTCGAGATTGGCGAGCGCGTTCCGGGCGTCGGCGGCCGTCTTCTCGAACTTGGGCCGTCCGCCCCCGAAATCGAACGCGTTCTGCCGCAAAGCTTCCATCTTTTCCAGCCGGAGCGCCGCATCCTTGAACTTCTTGTACTCCACGAGCTGCCTTACGAGATCGAGCCGCGGATCCACCCACTCCTCGCTCCCGTCCTCGTTGGCGGTCCGGCGGTCCACCGGCAGGAGCATACGGCTCTTGATCACCATCAAAGTGGCGGCCATCACCACGAATTCGCCCGCGATGTCCAGATTGAGTTCGCGCGCCTCCTTGATGAACTTCATGTACTCGACCGTCACATGCTCGATCGGAATGTCGTAGATGTCCAGCTCTTCGCGGCGGATCAGGTACAGGAGAAGGTCCAGCGGACCCTCGAACACGTCCAGCGTCACCTTGTAGTCGTCGGCGAAAAGTTGCGCTTCGGCCAAAACTCAGTTCTCCCCGTGGAAAAGCCCCGATGTGGCGAAATACGGATCCGAAGTGAACCGGCACCCGAGCCGCCTCAAGCCCGCCTGGTCGCCGGGAGTGACGATATGCGTCATATGCACCTCGCAAGTCCTGAGCTCGTTCAGCTTCTCCATCGCGATCTGCGCGGCCGGATTGGTGGCGGCGGAAATCGCGAGGCCGATCAGCGCCTCGTCCAGGTTGAGCGACGCGCTCCCGCCCTTCAGGATATCCTCCTTCATGTGCCGGACCGACTGCACCACGTTGGGCGCGATGAGCGGAATCTGCTCCGGAATGCCCGAAATCTTCTTGATGGCGTTCAACACCATCGCCGACGCCGCATGGAGCGAATCGGAGTTCTTGCCCGTGACGATCGTGCCGTCCTTGAGCTCGATGGCCGCGCCCGACACGATTCCGCCCGACTTGCCCTTGCCCGCGATCCGCGCCGCTTCCGCCTCCTTGCGCGCCGCCTGCACCACCGGACGGTCCTCGGGGCTCAGCCCCATCTCCCGCATAAGCTCGTTCGCCCGCTCCACCGAAGCACGGTCGGTCGTACCCTCCGCGAACTGGCACTGGTAGCGCAGGAACCGGCGGATCACCTCTTGCTTGGAGGCATACTGCACCACCTCGTCGTCCACGATGCCAAACCCGATCCGGTTCACGCCCATGTCCGTCGGACTTTTGTAGGGACATTCCCCGCCCGTCATCTTCTCCCAGATGGCTTTGAGGAGCGGAT
>CAMZDY010000035.1 GCA_947305585.1 uncultured Verrucomicrobiota bacterium
GTGCATGTGCACCGCATCTGCAACCGGCTGGGGCTTTTGAAAACCAAAACCCCGCTCGAAACCGAAATGACGCTGCGGCGCATACTGCCCGTCCGCTACTGGAAAACGTGGAATTCCCACCTGGTGAGTTTCGGGCAGACGCGTTGCGCCCCCGTACGGCCCAAGTGCGAGGGATGTCCCATCCAACCTTATTGTCTGGCAAAATGAAGTGCGTGGTCATATTGAGCGGCGGACAGGACAGCGCCACCTGTCTCGCGCTGGCGACGAGGAAATACGGCGCGGACGAAGTGGCGGCCATCACTTTCCGCTACGGCCAGCGCCATGCGGTGGAGGTGAAGTATGCTCGCCGGCTCGCCAAACGCTTCGGGGTGAAGACGCACCAGGTGGTGGATTTCGGCTTCTACCGCCATCTCACCACGAACGCGCTGATGGATGAATCGATCAAGATCGAGCGGAAGGCCGGCGCCAAGTGTCCCACCACGGTGGTGGAAGGACGCAACGCCTTCTTTCTGCTGGCGGCCGCGGTGTGGGCCAAGTCGCTGGGCGCCAAGGAACTTCACTTGGGGGTGAGCGAGGCCGATTTCTCCGGCTATCCCGATTGCCGCGCTGCGTTCGTCAAGGCGCAGGAGAAGGCCATCCGGCTGGCGCTCGATTACCCGATCAAGGTGGTTGCGCCGTTCATGCGCAAGGACAAGGCCTACGAATGGAAACTGGCGGAGAAGCTCGGCATCTTGGATGTGATCGCGAACGAAACCGTCACCTGCTACAACGGCATCCCGGGCGAAGGCTGCGGCGAATGCCCCAGTTGCAGGCTGCGGCGCGAGGGTTATGAGAATTACCGGCGGAATCTTCGGCGGGCGTAATCTCCTGGTGCCCGGCACGAGCGACATCCGTCCCACCCAGGACCGGGTGCGGGAAGCGCTGTTTTCCATTTTGCAGACGGTGGTTCCGGGTGCCGGCGTGCTGGATCTTTTCGCCGGCACGGGCGCATTCGCCCTGGAGGCGCTGAGCCGCGGCGCCGCCCGCGCGACGATGGTCGAAAAGAACCCCCGCCACGCCGAGACGATCCGCAAGAACCTCGCCGCGCTCAAAGCCGACGCCACCGTGCTTGTGCAGGACGCCTATCTTTACCTCGATACCTTTTCCGGTCCCGGTTTCGACCTCGTGTTCGCCGATCCGCCGTATGCTTTGGGCGCGGAGAAAGGCTATGCCGGCGTGCTCGCCACGCTCAAAACGCGCGGAGTGGTGAAGCCGGAAGGGCTCTTTGTGGCGGAAATGACGGCCGTGCAGCAGGCGGAGGAAACGCCCGGCTGGGAACTTCTGCGCGACCGCCGGTACGGTAAGACCCGAATTTGCATCTGGAGGAACCTCAATGCGTGAAGACATCGGACAACTGAAAGCGCTGGGCCAGACCGTCCAAGCGCCCATGACCTACAATCCCGGCATTCTCGATACGTTCGCCAACGCCCATCCCGAACGCGACTATTGGGTGACGTTCACCGCGCCGGAATTCACCACGCTCTGCCCCAAAACCGGCCAGCCCGACTTCGCCACGCTCACGATCCGCTACATTCCGGACGCCAAACTGGTGGAGTCGAAGTCGCTCAAGCTCTATCTTTTCGGGTTCCGCAACCACGGCGACTTCCACGAAGACGTGGTGAACGTCATTTTCGGCGATCTCGAAAAACTGCTCGAGCCCAAGTACATGGAAGTCTACGGCAAATTCGCCGCCCGCGGAGGCATTTCCATCGATCCGTTCGTTAACGGCGGCAAGGGCGATTACAAGGCGCTGGCGGAGAAGCGTTTCGCCGCCTGGAACGGAGTGCGCGATTGAGAATCTGGGGCATAACCGGCACCAACGGCAAGACCACCACCACCTGGATCGCCGCGCGGTTCATGCGTGCGGCTTACATCACCACGGTGGAAGTGGATACGCTGGCGCGCAAGTTCTACACCGGCTACACCACGCCGCCCTTGAATCAACTCAAGACGATTTTCGCCGAAATGGAGGCGTCGGGGGCTAAGGATTGCGTGATGGAGGTTTCGTCCCACGCCATCCACCAGCGCCGCACGGGCGATACCGTATTCGCGGGCGGCGCGTTCCTCAATCTCTCCGAGGACCATCTCGACTACCACAAGACGATGGAGGAATACTTCCGGGTCAAGCTGTCGTTCGCCGAACGCCTCGCCCCCGGCAGTCCATACGTGGTGGCGCTGGACGGCGAAAACTGCTCCGCCATGCTGGAGGCGGTGAAGAAGCTGCCGCTGAACGTGATTCCCGTTTCCGCCCGGAATCCCGCGTACGATCTGGACGGACTCAAGCTGGCGGGCGATTACAACCGCACCAACGTGCTGGTGGCGGCCGCCTTGGCCGAATGCGCCGGCGTGCCGCATGAGCTGATCCAGGCGGAGATTCCCCGGCTCGTACCGCGCTGGGGCCGGTTGGAGGAAATCGCATGTTCTTCGCCCGCGCGCGTGTTCGTGGACTTCGCGCATACGCCAGACGGACTCGAAAAGGTTCTTGCGGCCGCGCGCGGATTCTGTCCCGGCAAACTGTGGGTGGTGTTCGGCGCCGGGGGCGACCGCGACCCCATGAAGCGTCCGCTGATGGGCGCGGCATGCGCCCGGCTCGCGGACGAGACGGTGGTCACCAGCGACAATCCCCGCTCCGAAGACCCCGAAGCCATCATCGACGCGATCGTGTCCGGCATGGCGGGGCGCGTGACCCATCGCGACGCCGACCGCAAGGCCGCCATCCTCTGGACGCTGGCGCACGCGAAGGCGGGCGACGTGGTGATCGTGGCCGGGAAGGGACATGAAACCACGCAGGAGATCGCCGGCGTGAAATATCCCTTCGACGATCGTCTCGTCGTCGCTCAGGCTTGACATTTTTTCCGTTATTTGGTATAATATCGTACCATCATGGAAAAAATGAAGAAACTGCTTATTGTAGAATCGCCCGCCAAGGCCAAGACCATCGGCAAGTACCTAGGGTCCGACTTCGTGGTCAAAAGCTCGGTCGGACACGTTCGCGATCTTCCCCGGCACCATAATTCCATCGAAATCAAACCCGTCGGCGAGAACAAGTGGGAGTTCCTGCCCACCTACGAAATCAGCGAGGGCAAGGAAAAGGTGGTCAAGGAACTGAAAAGCGCCATCAAGGGCGCCGACGAAATCTATCTCGCAAGCGACCCCGACCGCGAGGGAGAGGCCATCGCCTGGCATCTCAGGGAGGTGCTCAAGGACGCTGCCAAGTCGAAGCCGTTCTATCGCGTGACCTACAACGAAATCACCAAGCCCGCCGTGCTCAAAGCGGTGGCCGAGCCGCGCGATATCGACATGCCCCGCGTGGATGCCCAGCAGGCGCGGCGCATTCTCGACCGGATCGTCGGCTACCGGGTGAGTCCCATCCTCTGGAAGAACATCCATATCAACAACGCCAAGAGTCTCAGCGCCGGACGGGTGCAGTCGGTGGCGCTCCGGCTCCTGGTGGAGCGGCAGCGCGAGATCGAAGCCTTCAAGCCCGAAACCTACTATCTGCTGGGCGCCGAAGCCAAGAAGCGGTCCGGCCGCAACGAGAAGTTCATCGCCAAGCTGTCGCGCTTCGACGGCGAAAAGCCGTCCATCAAGGACAAGCAGACGGCCGACAACGTGATCATGGACCTCTCCTACGCCGAGCTCAAGGTGGCCGACATCAAGGTCCAGCCCAAAACGCGCCATGCGCTTCCGCCGTTCACCACCTCCACCTTGCAGCAGGCGGCCTCGAGCGTGCTCGGGTTCAGTCCCGGCAAGACCATGCAGGCCGCCCAAAGGCTGTACGAATCGGGCGCCATCACCTACATGCGAACCGACTCGGTCAACGTTTCGGAACTGGCGCGCAAGGCGGCGGAGACTTTCGTGCGGACGAATTACGGCGACGCTTTCTATCCCGAAAAGCCCAATTTCTTCAAGTCCAAGGCCGATGCCCAAGGCGCGCACGAGGCCATCCGCCCCACCAACGTGGAGCTTACGCCCGACAAGGCAAAATTCGAGCCGGTGGACCTGAAACTCTACGATCTCATCTGGCGGCGCTTCCTCGCGAGCCAGATGAGCGACGCCAAAACCTCGCTCAAAACCGTCTATCTGGAGCCGGTCAAGGACAAGCTCATCCACAAATACGTCTTTTCCGCCTCCGCCACCGATATCGAGTTCGAGGGCTTCCTGAAGGTCATGAAGCTCAGTCTCAAGCAGAAAAAGGCGGGCGACGGCGAGGCCGACCAGGATTCCGACGAGGTGGACAAGCTCCCCAAGCTGGAGATCGGCGAGATGCTCGACGTGTTCCGCTGGATCTGCGACGAAAAGCAGACCAAGGGCCCCAGCCACTATTCGGAGGCGAGTCTCATCAAGACGTTGGAGGAAAACGGCGTCGGCCGGCCTTCCACCTACGCGCAGACGATCGAAACGCTGAAGCTGCGCGAGTACGCGCGCACGGAAAAGAAGAAACTCGTGCCCACCGAGCGCGGCACCATCGTGTGCGACTATCTCGTGGGGAATCTCGATTCGCTCTTCAACGTGGGCTATACCGCCCAGATGGAGGCCGAACTCGACAAGGTGGAGTCGGACGGCGAACCGATGAACGAGATGCTGAGCGCTTTCTACGCCAAGTTTCTGTCCGACATCAAGGCGAGCGCGGATAAGATCGAGCCGCCGTCCAGATCCAAGTTCAATCTCGTGTTCGGACTTCTTTCGCAGGTCAAGGAGTGGAAGGAACCGGTCAAGGACGGCAACCGGCTTTACGACGACCGCAAGTTCTACGAAAGCATCCGCGAGCAGGGCGAATCGGGCAAGACCCTGAGCGAAAAGCAGCTCAAATTCCTGGTGCAGATGGTGCTCCAGTACGCCGACCAGATCCCCAACGCCGTCAGCATCCTCCGCGAGGAGGGTCTGGCCGGCAGCGTGGCCTCCACCGTCGACAAGGCCGATCCCGAGCTCGTCAAGTACGCGTTCGACGCGATCGAACGGGTCGGCATGAAGGAAAATCCATTCATCAAGTCGCTGCGCGACCAGTATGCGCACAACCGGCCGCTGTCGATCAAGCAGTTTATCATTCTCGTCAAGGCGCTGGGCGAAAATATCGGCAATTCGCCCGAAGCGGAGGAGATCGCCGCCAAGCTCGGACCGTTCGTGCCGGGCGGATTCGTGGTTCGCGAGGTGGATCCCGCCATCTCGGAAATGCTGGCGCTCGCCCGGAAAATCAAGAACTGGCGCGAACCCAGCCGCAAAGGCAATCGCGTATACGACGACAAGGCGTTCATCGCCTCGCTGGAAGCCCAGTTCGACCGGCGCAAGAGTCTCAGCGGACGTCAGCTGTCGGCCTTGAAGCGCGTACTGCAGCTCTATAAGGACCAGATACCGGGCTTCAAGGAAGCGTCGGAGCGGTTGGGGCTGGAATGATCCGTCCCAACCGGCATGCCGCGTCGGACGCGTCCGTGGCTGCGTTCTCCACCCATCTGATGGGCGAACGCAACGCCAGCCTGCGCACGCGCGACAGCTATCTTGCCGATATCGCCCAGTTCGTCACCTTCGTCTGGGGCGCCGCCAAGGTTCCGCCGGTGGAGTGGGGTTCCGTGAGCGACAGCGCGGCGCGCAAGTTTCTGGTGGCGTTGGGGCGCGAAGACTGTTCCCCCGCCAGCGTGAAGCGCAAACTGGCGGCTTTGCGCACTTTCTACCGGTTTCTGCAACGTCGCGGCGTGGCGGTGGATAACCCGTTCTCGCTGCTGCACGGCCCCCGGGAGTCGCGCCGGTTGCCGCGCATCCTGTCGGTGGATGAATGCAAGCGGTTTCTGGAAGAGCCCCGGCGCCAGTTCGAAGCGGGGCTTATCACCGAGTTTCTCTTTCTGCGCGACCGGGCCCTCTTCGAACTCCTGTACTCCACCGGTTGCCGCATCAGCGAGGTGGTGAATCTCGCTTGGGACGATATCGATCTCGAGTCCGGCAAGATAATCGTGCTCGGGAAGGGCGGCAAATCGCGGCTTGTGATTCTGGGCGAGCCCGCCATCGACGCGCTCGATGCGTTGAAGGCGAAAATTTATCCCCAGTACCGCAACGTGTTCCTGTCGGTCCACATGAAGCCGATGTGCGCCCGCGACGCCGAACGCTCCATGAAGCGCTATCTCGCCGGCGCCGGACTCGGTACCGACTTGTCTCCCCATAAACTTCGCCACTCCTTCGCCACCCATCTCCTCGATGCGGGCGCCGATATCCGTAGCGTGCAGGAAATGCTGGGACACGCCACGCTGTCTACCACCCAAGTGTATACGCACGTGAGCGTAGAACATCTGAAGGATAGTTGTGCCAAGTTTCATCCTCGTGCCTAAATGCGACAGATTGTCCCTCTTTGTCTCTTATTTAGGTGCAAGTATTTGGCATAATCCTTGCATAGAGTAGGGTGAAAGTGAGGATTTAAACCATGAATATGAACTATGAACCACCGGAAGATCCGGAGAAGTGTCTGGAGAAGTACGGGACCGATCTTACCCAGCTTGCCCGCACCGGCAAGCTCGATCCGGTTATCGGCCGCGACACCGAGATTCGCGATGTCATCAGGATTTTGTCCCGCAAGACGAAGAACAATCCCGTGTTGATCGGCGAGCCCGGCGTCGGCAAGACCGCCATTGTGGAGGGTCTGGCCCAACGGATCGTCCGGGGCGACGTGCCGGACGGACTCAAGGACCGCACGGTATTCAGTCTCGACATGACGGCGCTGATGGCCGGCGCCATGTATCGCGGCCAATTCGAGGAGCGGCTCAAGGCGGTGTTGAAGAAGATCAAGGAGTCCAACGGACAGATCATTCTTTTCATCGACGAGATCCATACCATTGTGGGCGCGGGCAAGACCGAAGGCAGCGCCGACGCCGGCAACATGCTCAAGCCCATGCTGGCGCGCGGCGAACTGCACTGCGTCGGGGCCACCACGCTCGACGAGTACCGCAAGTACATGGAGAAGGACGCCGCGCTCGAGCGCCGTTTCCAGCCGGTGCAGGTGGATGCGCCTTCGGAGGAGGACGCCATCTCCATCCTGCGCGGCATCAAGGAGCGGTTCGAAAAGTACCACAACGTGCACATCCGCGACGAAGCGCTCGTTTCGGCCGTCACGCTGTCTTCGCGCTACATCCAGGACCGCTTCCTCCCCGACAAGGCCATCGACCTCTTGGACGAAGCCTGTGCGCGCATCCGCACCGAGATGGACTCGTGTCCCCAGGAGCTGGACGAGATTTCGCGTCACGTCCGGCGGCTCGAGATCGAGGAGATCGCCCTCAAGAAGGAAAAGGACGACGCATCCAAGGCGCGGCTCGCCGAGTTGCAGTCCGAGCTCAAGACGCTCAAGGAGAAATTGGACCGGATGACCGCGCAGTGGAAGGGCGAAAAGGCGGCGCTGGAGGATGTCCGGCGCGTCCGCACCCGTCTGGAGGAGGAGAAGAACCGCTTGGAGCGCGCGCTCTCGCAGGGCGACAACGAAACCGCAGCCCGGCTCAAGTACGGCATCATCCCCGAACTCGAAAAGAAGCTCAAGGCGCACGAGGCCGAGCTTAAGTCCAAGAGCGCCGGCGCCTTGCTGCGCGAGGAGGTGACGGCCGACGAAATCGCCGAGGTCGTGTCGCGCTGGAGCGGGATTCCCGTGCGCAAGCTGATGGAGGGCGAGCGCGAGAAGCTTTCGCGTCTCTCCCAGATCCTGCACGAGCGTGTAATCGGCCAGGACAAGGCGGTGGATGCGGTGGCCGACGCCGTTTTGCGCTCGCGCGCCGGCATCAAGGCGCGTCAGCGTCCCGTGGGGGCGTTCCTCTTCCTGGGGCCGACGGGCGTGGGCAAGACGGAGCTCGCCAAGGCGCTCGCCAAGGAACTGTTCGACGACGAAAACGCCATGGTGCGGCTCGACATGTCCGAGTACATGGAGAAGTTCGCCGTGTCGCGTCTCGTGGGGGCGCCGCCCGGCTACGTGGGCTTCGAGGACGGCGGCCAGCTTACCGAGGCCGTCCGGCGCAAACAGTTCAGCGTCGTACTTCTGGACGAGATCGAAAAGGCGCATCCTGACGTGTTCAACCTGCTCTTGCAGGTGATGGACGACGGCCGTCTGACCGACAGCCACGGCCGCACCGTGAGTTTCAAGAATACCGTCATCATAATGACGTCCAACGCGCCGAAAGACATGCTGAAGGATATTTTCCGGCCCGAGTTCCTGAACCGGCTGGACGAGATCCTGGAGTTCGATTCGCTCACGAAAGACCAGATCCGCGCGATCGTGAAGCTTCAGCTTAACGACTTCGCCTCCCGGCTCAAGGAGCAGGAGCTCACGCTCGAGGTATCCGACGCCATGATGGAGAAACTCGTGGAGGAGGGCTACGATCCGCAGTTCGGCGCCCGTCCGGTGAAGCGCGCCATCCAGCGTCTTTTGGAGAATCCCATCGCGAAGGATATCGTGGCGGGCAAATACGCCCCCGGCTCCGTCATCAAGGTGTAAACGATGCAAATGGTTGCCATTCTTTGCGCCATGTTGGCGGTGACGGGCGTGAGCCGCGAACCCGAAACCGGCAAACGCTGGTCGTGGGAGGGTCGGCATGCGCAATTCCTCGAAACGATTGCGGCAAACGGTGAAAAACCGTATGATATCGTCTTTCTGGGCGACTCCCTCACCGAGCTCATGACCAGCGAGCCGCGCGGCAACCGCGAGGTGTTCGAGGAGTTCTACGGAGGTCTCAACACGCTCAATCTCGGCATCCGGGGCGACCGGATCGAGAACCTCGTCTGGCGGCTCGAGCACGGCGAGCTGGACGGCTACCGGGCGAGACTCTTCCGCATCCTTATCGGCACCAACAACGTGCCCAAGCGCTGGACGGCGGAGGAAATCTGCGCGGGCGTCCGGCAGATCGCGGAAATGGTGGCGGCCAAGCATCCGGAGGCGAAGATCGAAATCGTGTCCATTCTGCCGCGCGACGACCGCAAGTGTCCCCGCGACGGCATGGAGCGCATCCGGAACGCAAACCGGCTGTTGGCCGGGATTTGCGACGGCGAGAAGGTGGTGCTGGTGGATGCGTCCGCCAAGTTTCTGGACGAAAGGGGGCTGATCAAAATGGAGCTTTACACCGACGGACTCCACCTCAGTCTCGAGGGCTACCGTACGCTCTTCGCCGAAGGACGGAAACCAAACTGATGGGCTGGATCGGATCGTTGGCCGGAATGTACGTTGGGTCCAGCGTGGGCGGACTCCTGGGCGGCATCATCGGCGCCATCCTGGGCGGCAAACTGGAGGAGAAGCTCCGGGGCGCCCGTCCCGTCCAGTCCGCCTATCGCGAAGCCTCGCAGGAGCGGCGCGAACTCGTCACCCTCACCGCGCTTGCCGCCATGTTCGCCAAACTGGCCAAGGCGGACGGACTCGTCACCCGCGACGAAGTGGCGTTCTGCGAGCGGGCGTTCGACCGGCTGGGGCTCCGGGGCGAAAAGCGCGATTACTGCATCCAGGCGTTCCGTCGCGCCAAGCTCGACCGTCATACCATCTACGAGTACGCGTCCGACTTTACCCTCCACCAGCCCGATATCGCCATCCGCGAGCTCGTCTACGACATGTTGTGGGACCTCGCCTTCGCCGACGGCGTGCTGCATCCGGACGAACTCGAGATCCTCCGGCGCATCATCGTGCCGCTCGGGATCCGGGCCGAATATTACGCCTGGAAGGCGCATGAGCGCGGGATGTGGTCGGGTCGCAGACGGAATGCGCGTCGTGCGCCGGAAGCGGCCTACGACTACTCCATCCTGGGCGTGCCGCCCGATGCCGACGACGAAACCGTCAAGCGCGCCTATCGCGAAAAGGCCAAGCGGCTCCATCCAGACGTGCTCCGCCAGAACGGGCTTTCCGAAGAAATGCTTGCGCGCGCCACCGAGCAGATGGCCCGGCTCAACGCCGCGTGGGACCGGATCAAGCGCTCCCGTCCCAATCTCTGATCCCCCGCCCCAATCGCCGGGAAATATTTGATATTTGCGCTTGCAATCAGGCGGAAAATATGATATAATATCTTCACCATGATGGGATCGGAATTCGAGTGTCGAGGGTGCGGGGCGTGCTGCCGCATCAAGGACGGGATCGTTCGCGTGTCGGACGCGGAAATCGCGCGGATTGCGGCGTTTCTCGGCGTTTCCGATCAGGAATTCATCGACCGCGAAACCGAGATCGCTCCCGACCGGAAAGGGCTGATGCTCAAGAGCCGTCCGGACGGCGCGTGCGCGTGGCTGACCGATGACAACCGCTGCCGGATCCATCCCGTGAAGCCAGACAAGTGCCGGACGTTCCCGTACGAGTGGACCAACCCCGATTCGTCCGATATTTGCGCCGGGCTGAAAGAATGCGACCGCCGGGCAAGGGGCTAAGGATTTGATGGAGAAAGTAAGGCCATGATTCATAAAATGATGATGGCGGTGGGGTTCGCGGCGGCGATCGTGGTTGCGGCTGTTGGCGTTGCGCGAAGTAAGGGCATGTC
>CAMZDY010000036.1 GCA_947305585.1 uncultured Verrucomicrobiota bacterium
AACTGCCTTCTAAGCAGTGGGTAGTGGGTTCGAGTCCCGCCAGGCCCGCCAATTTCAATTAAATCGCTGTGGCTATTGACAAATGGCCGAAAAAATGATATACTATATGTCAACTAGGTGCAAAATCGCATCTGGCTGCAGTCTGTGCTTGCAGGCAAATCGAAAGAGGTAACGGCAAATGAAAAAACTATTGTTGGTGGCGGTTCTTGGATGTTCGTTGGCGGCGTCGGCGGAATACAACCGGTCGGCTTCGTGGTCGGGCTGGTGGTCGCCGATCGGAGTGGAGTTCGTTTCGTTGCCGTTCCAGATTCCTTTCCCTGCCGGATCGGTGTACGGCGTCAGGACGTGTGCGGCCGGTTTCTACATGGAGAATATGGATGTGATGGGCATTGATGTTTCGGTGGTGGGGGTCACCCGCGAAGCCGAATATGGCATCCAGGCCGGCGGAGTGAACATCGTGGACGGCATTTGCGCCGGCATCCAGGCTGGCTTGATCGATTGGGACAACGCGATGTACGGTCTGCAGGTGGGCGCGGTCAATCTGGACAAGACGATGTGCGGTCTGCAAGTTGGCGTGGCCAGCATAAACGAAGAGGACTGCGTTGGCGTGGCGCTGGGCGCGTTGAATGTTGACGAAAAAAGCTTTATGGGCATTTCCGTCGGTGCCATCAACGTGGCGGACGAGGCGGAAGGCATCCAGATCGGCGTGGTCAACTACGCCAAGAAAATGCACGGTCTGCAGCTGGGCGTATTCAACGCCATAACCACCGGCAATCCGATTCCGCTGATGATCCTGATGAACGGCAGTTTCTGATCGCTTCAGGTGCATATTTCCTAACGTCTGTTTTTTAAAAATCCACTAAAGGAGGTAACTCATGGCATGCAAGTGCAAAGGTTGTAGCGAGTTCGTGGCGCCCATGAACGCGCTTTGGGAAATCTACGACGGCATCGGTGCGAAGGCCGACGTGGTGGCGATAGCCTGGGAGCGCGAAGACGGCAAGATCTTCCGCTACGATCTGCCGATTCCCCAGCGTCTCGATCCGAAGGCCGCCAAACAGGTGAGCTATGTGGTGGACCGGATAGCCAAGTTCATCGTATGGTCTGCCGGTGGCTGGAAGTTGTATCTGGCGGGTCCCGACGCGGTGGTGCAGCCTGTCGCCAAGGCCTATACGCCCAAGGGTTCGCGCAAGTTCGACTATGGCTTCTTCTCCGATCTCTATGGGCGCCCCGTCGAGGCGGTGGTGCTTCCGCTCAAGAAGATGCCCGAAACGAACGAGACGCTCACCAAGGTCAAGACGGTGGCGGACGGTTGCCGCATCGGGTTCGATCTGGGCGCCAGCGACTTCAAGATTTCCGCGCTCAACAACGGCAAGGTGGTGTTCTCCAAGGAATTCCCCTGGGATCCGCGCAACAATCCCGATCCCGAGTATCACTACTCCAAGCTGACGGCCGGGCTCAAGGAAGCCGCCGCCACGCTGCCGCGCGTGGACGCGATCGGCGGGTCTACGGCCGGTACGCTTGTGGGCAAGAAGATGGGCGTGGCTTCGCTCTTCCGCGCCATCAAGGAGCAGAACCCAGAGAAGTATCCGGTGGCGCAGGATATGTTCTTCCGCGTCGAGCGCGATTGGGGCGTGCCGTTCGAGATCTACAACGACGGCGACGTTTCGGCTTTGGCCGGCATGATCACGATGGGCAAGAAGGGCATCCTGGGCGTGGCGATGGGCTCCTCCGAGGCGGTGGGCTACATCGATCCCTCGGGCGCGCTCACTGGCCGCATCACCGAGTTGGCGTTCGCCCCGGTCGACTTCAACCCCAACGCCCCCAAGTGCGAGTGGTCGGGCGATGCCGGCGTGGGCGCGATGGCGTTCAGCCAGCAGGCCGTCAACTGGCTCGCCGAGAAGTACGGTTTCGAGTTCCCGGCCGACATGAAGCTCCCCGAGCGCCTCAAGGTGGTGCAGGCGGCCATGGAGAAGGGCGACCAGCGCGCGCTCAAGGTGTACGTGCAGATCGGCCGCTTCCTGGCGCACGCGATTCCGTGGTACAACGAGTTCTACGACTACTCCAGCATGATGCTGCTCGGGCGCGTAACCTCCGGCCTTGGCGGCGACGTGATTCTGGAGACGGCGCAGACCATGCTGAAGGACGTCTATCCCGAATGGGCCGAGAAGATCGAGCTCTTCGTGCCGGACGAACACTTCCGCCGTCTCGGACAGAGCGTGGCGGCCGCGCAGATTCCCGTAATCAAGAAGTCCGCCGCCAAGAAGCCGGCTAAGAAGGGCAAGAAGTAAGATGAGCAACCGCAACTACACCCAGGAGGAGTTGGCTCAGGCCCTCTCCTCCATGGGCGTCACCGACCAGACCTCGGTCGAACGCTACGGATCCGGCCATATCAACGACACCTTCAAGGTGGAGACGAAACGCGGCGCGCGCTACATCCTGCAGCGCGTAAATACCGATATCTTCCCGCCCGAAATGCTGAAGGCCAACGTGCTCCGGGTGACGGAGCATCTCGCCAAGAAGGGTATCCGTTCGCTGGAGGTCAAGGGTTACGAAAATCCCTGGCGCCTTTATTCGTTCCTCGAGGGCTATACGTCCGTCGACCTCGTCACCAATCCGGCGCAGGCGGAGCTCGTGGCGGGTGCGTTCGCCAAGTTCCAGAACGACCTTGCCGACCTGCCCGAACCGCGTCTCGGTGAGATCATCCCCAAGTTCCACAACACGGTCGACCGCCTGCGGCTTCTCGACGAGGCGGCGGCGAAGGACGTAAAGGGTCGCAAGGCGCTGGTCTCCAAGGAGCTTGCCTGGGTCGACGCGCGTCGCGAAGAAGCGGCCAAGATCGTGAAGCTGATGGAGTCGGGCGAGATACCCGAGCGCATCACCCACAACGACACCAAGATCAACAACGTCATGCTGGCGCCCGACGGCACCAATGTGGTGATCGATCTCGACACCACGATGCCAGGTTCCGCGCTGTATGATTTCGGCGACATGGTGCGCACCTCTTCGGCCGCGGCGGCGGAGGACGAGAAGGATCTCTCGAAGGTCTATTCCAAGAAGGAATACTTCGAGGCGCTCGTGAAGGGCTACCTCGCGCAGGCGAAGTTCCTGAACGAGGCGGAAAAGGCCAACCTGGCGTTCTCCGGCCGGCTTATCACGATGACGATCGGCATCCGGTTCCTCACCGACTACCTTGCGGGCGATACGTATTTCCGCACCGCCTACGACGACCACAATCTGGTCCGTTGCCATACGCAGTTCAAGATGGTCGAATCTATGGAGGCGCAGGCCGCCGAATACGAGGCGATCGTCAGAAAGTACTCGGTTTGAAACCCGAAGACCTTCACCTTACCAACTTCTTCGGCGCAGACGACATCATCCCCCATTGCGGGGAGATGTCGCGCGAAGAAGTTATCCGTCGCCTGACGCCGGACGAAGAATCCTACCGTCAGGTGGCGGCGCGCGAGGCGATGGGCTCCACCGTGATCCGCGACGGACTTGCGGTGCCCCATGCCCGCCTGGCTGACATCGGCGAGCCTAAAGTGCGGATCGCCACAAGCGAACGCGGTATTGTGTGGCCGGGCGAAAAGTCGGCCGTGCATATCGTGTTTCTCCTGCTGATTCCTCAGAACCAACCGGCCCTCTATCTGCAGATTTTGCGCGCGCTCGGCACCGCCCTCAAGGACGATCAAGTGTTGCGCACGGTGGCCGCCATGACGAATGCTGGCGACATCTACCGGTTTTTCGAGTCGGGCAAGGCGTATCTGCCGCGCTACATCACGGCCGCCGACATCATGAGCCGCGAGTTTCTCTATCTGCACGACACCGACACTTTGCAGGTTTGCGTGGATACCATCATCAAGAACGGCGTAAGCGAAATCGCCGTGCTGGATCGCGACAACGACCTTAGGGGCATCGTAAAGGCGGGCGGATTGTTGCGCCTGTGCCTGCCGGAATATCTTCTTTGGATGGACGACCTTTCGCCCATCGCCAACTTCGAGCCGTTTGCGGAGGTGTTGGCCAACGAGCGCAAGACCTGGCTCCGCGAGATCATGGTGGACGATTTCCCGGTGGTCAAGCCTGACGCGCCCGCCATCCAGGTGGCCGGCGAGATGACGCGATACCGGTCGCCTTGCTGCTATGTGCGCGAAGGCAACAAACTGGTGGGGCTTATCCGCATCAGCGACTTCCTGAACAAGATTTTCCGCGAGTAGGATTGCCATGATAAAGTTCAATTCCAAATTGCTGCTGCTCGCAGCCATAGTTTTGGCGGTTTCCTTCGGCGGGAGGTTTGCCGGGTTGGCCGTCAACACCACCCAGCAGATTACGCTGGCGGTTTTCGCGGGCGTGATCTCCACCACGCTCTTTTTCTGGGAACGGCGCGTGGCGGCGGCGTTCATCGGCGTGGCGATCTTGATTTCCTGCCATGCGATGACGCTCCATACCATTCTCAAGGCCACCGAGCTCGATATCATCTTCTTCCTGGTGGGGATGATGATCATCGTAGGCGTCCTCAAGGATCTCGGTTTCTTGACCTGGGTCATCCAGACCATCATCAACCGCCGGAAGATGAACGGCGTGAGCTTTTCGCTCATTCTCTGCGTGCTGTCGGCCGTGCTCGCATCGGTGGTGGACGAGGTGAGTTCCATCGTGGTGGTGCTGGCGCTCGTGTTCCAGGTGTGCGATACGCTCAAACTGAGGCCGCATCCATTCGTGCTGATGGCGGTGATGGCCACCAATATCGGATCTTCGGCCACGATGCTCGGCAATCCGGTGGGCATCTTCATCGGCAACAAGGCGGGCTTCACGTTCGCCCAGTTCCTGGTGGGGGCCACTCCGGTGGCGTTCGCGGCTTTGATGGTGACGCTGGTTCTGACGGTAGTCTGGTTCCGCAAGGATATCCGGGCCATGACGCTGGCGATGGCGCGCCACCGCAAGATGGGCCTCGGGCCGGCCTTGAAGATTCCGTACAAGACGGGACTCTTCATCCTCTTGGCCACGGTGTGCATCATCGCTTTCCACCATCAGATAGAGCACTTGCTGGCGCTGGGCGGCGCGGAAAACCACAACGCGTTTCTCATTATGACGCCCCTTATCATGGCGGGCATTCTCATGATTTGGCGGCCGCACCGCGCACGCCATTACGTGGAGAAGGACGTGGAATGGTGGACGCTCCTCTTCTTCATGCTGCTCTTCGCTATTGCCGGATCGCTCAACGCGGCCGGCGTGAACGGCGAGCCCAGCATCACGCGCAATCTGGCCGACACGCTTACCGCGCACGTCAAGGGCGGAGCCAAGGCGATGATTCCGTTTGTGATCGTCATTTCTTCGCTCGGTTCGGCGTTCGTCGACAATATCGTGTTCGTGGCGGCGTTCACTCCGGTTATCCAGAACCTGTGCGACCAGAGTTCGGCTTACGGCATTCTCTGGTGGGCGCTTCTTTTCGGTGCGTGCTTCGGCGGCAACATAACCGTGGTCGGTTCGACGGCGAATATCGTAGCCTCCGGACTTTTGGAGAAGCATGGGCACGAACCGGTCAAGTTTTTCGACTGGATCAAGATCGGCGCGGTGGTCGGTCTCGTGACCGGGGTGGTCGCGTGGGTGATGCTCGTGGCCTTTCCGCATGCCACCGGCGAGTCGCAGGAGCCGTCGGCGCCGGTGCCGGTTGTCGAACAGCATCAGCCGGCGGAGCTTGAGATTCCGTCGATTTCGCCTTATGAACAGAAGTAAGAAGTTCTTGCTCGCCGCACTTGCCGCGATGGGCGCCGGTGCGGCTTTTGCCGCGCATGGCGGCAACATTCCGCCCTATCCCAATTTCGATCTGCCGCGAACCGAGGAGATGATGTTCCTCGTTATACAGATCGGCGTCATCATCTTCGCCGCCAAACTGGGCGGCATGCTGGCGCAACGGGTGAAACTTCCGTCGATCCTGGGCGAACTTGCGGCCGGTATCGTAATCGGCCCTTGGGCGCTTGGCGGTCTTGGATTCGGCACGGGGCTTTTCGCGGACGGGCTCTTCCACGGCGGAGCGCTTAGGGCTTTGGCGGCCGACGGCCACGCATTCGATGCCACGAGTCCCGCCCTGTACGGCATCGCCACGCTCGCATCCATCATTCTTCTCTTTCTGTCGGGACTTGAGACGAACCTCAAGATGTTCCTCAAGTATTCGTTCGTGGGCTCGATGGTGGGCGTGGGCGGAGTGGTGGTGAGCTTCCTCTTTGGCGACATCTGCGCGGTGGTGTTCCTGCCCAAGTTCTTCCCGTCCTTCGCGGAGCTTGCGCAAATGCCGTTCGCGAACGCGATGACCCAGGCGGCCCCGCTCTATATGGGCATCATGTCCACCGCCACTTCGGTGGGCATCACGGCGCGGATCCTCTCCGAGAAGAAGAAGATGGACTCGGAAGAGGGCACCACCATCATGGCGGGTGCGGTGATCGACGACGTTTTGGGACTCATCGTGCTTGCGATCGGCAACGGCATCATCGCCACCAATCTCGCGGCGGCCCAGGGCGGCGGCGCCGGGGGGATGGATTGGGGCAATATCGGCCTCGTGGCCGCGAAGGCGTTCGGCGTATGGCTGGGGGCCACGCTCGTGGGGGTGCTGGCGGCGCGCTACATCGCCCGGTTCCTCAAAGTGAGCTTCAAAAACCCGGTAGTGATTTCGACGATGGCGTTCGGGCTTTCTATGGTGCTCGCTGGATTTTTCGAGTATATGGGGCTCGCGATGATCATCGGGGCGTACGTGATGGGATTGGCGCTTTCGCGTACCGACCTCAAGCACACCATCCAGGAGTCGCTCGATCCGGTGTACACGTTCCTCGTGCCGATTTTCTTCTGCGTGATGGGCATGATGGTCGACGTGACCCAGCTTTGTTCGGGTCCGGTATTGCTGTTCGGCGCGATCTACACGATTCTCGCGGTGGCGGCCAAGGTGTTCGGATGCATGGTGCCTTCGATGTTCTGCGGCTTCAACTGGCTGGGCGGGCTAAGGATCGGCGCCGGGATGGTGCCGCGCGGCGAAGTGGCGCTCATCATCGCCGGCATCGGGCTTTCGGCCGGATTCCTCACCCAGGAAATCTTCGGCATCGGCATCATGATGACGCTTATCACTACGGTGGTGGCGCCTCCCGCGCTGGTGGGGCTCTTCACGCCCAAGGCGAAAGGCGTGCGCCATCCCAAGGCGTCCGCCTCCGATTCGCGCGAGACGTCGTTCGAGCTGTCGTCGCCGGAAGTGGCCGACTACATCCTCACCAAACTGGTGGCCGAGTTCCGCACGGAAGGGTTTTTCACTTCGCTGCTCTCCAAGGAAGAGAATATCTGGGAAGTGGTGATGGACGATATGGAAATGTCCATCCGGCGCAGCGGCAACAAGATTCTCGTGCAGTGCACCGAAACCGAGGAGGCCATGCTGATGACGGCGTGGATGGAGGTGGCTTCGCAGGTGAACGACCTGGCGAAGTCCATCAGCAAGCCCATGCGGTCGGACGCGATGGGCAAGCTTCTGCGCGACACCCAGTCGGGCGGGACCACCCGCGGCACGGTGCGCAACGTGCTCCGCTACGTGCAGGGCTTCGTGATGCTGCCGGGCTTCAAGGCGGCCAACAAGGAAGATGCCATCCGCAAGATCGTGGCGGCCATCGGCAAGGAGAATCCGAACCACGTGAAAGACGTGAAGGCGGCCACGGAAGCCGTTTTGAAGCGCGAAGCGTCGATGCCCACCGGGCTGGACCACGGCATCGCCGTGCCGCACGGGCGCGACGCATCCGTAACCTCCATTGCGGGCGCGGTGGCCATTTTGGACAACGAAGGCACTGCCGCCGGATGCCTCCCCGACTACGAGACGATCGACAAATCGCCCGTCCAGATCATCGTGCTTACCTTGGCCAACGATCAGGCGCAGACGCCGTATCTCCAGCTCATGTCGGCCATCAGTCGGGTGTTGCGCACCGACGAAGGTTATGCGATGCTGGCGGCGTGCAAGTCGGTGGAAGGCATGCGCCGCTTCTTCCGGGGCGCCCAGCAGAGCTGATGGCGGGCGATACCATAGCCGCCATCGCCACCGCGCCCGGTCGCGGAGGGGTGGCGGTAATCAGGATTTCAGGCGACGAAGCGTTCGAGGTGGGCCGACGGATAGCCGGTAAGCTGCCATCGCCCGGCCGGTTCGCCCTCCGTCGGCTTGCAGTGGACGATCTGCTGGTGCTGACGTTCAAGGCTCCCAATTCCTATACCGGCGAGGATGTGGTTGAACTGCATTCGCACGGCGGGGCGGTGGTGCCCCGGCAGGTGCTGAAACTATGTCTGGAGAACGGAGCGCGGCTGGCCCGGAAGGGTGAATTCACCGAACGCGCGTTCCTGAACGGCAAAATGGATCTTTCGGCGGCGGAGTCGGTCATCGAACTCGTGGACGCCAAGACGAATCGTGCGGCGACCGACGCCCGGAGACGGCTTGACGGCGAAAAGTCCAAAGTCTATCGCGCCCTCTATGAAGAAGCGCTTGCCTTGAGTGCGGACCTGGAGCATTCGCTCGACCTGGACGAAGGTGAGCTGCCGGATGGTTTTATGGCGTCGGCAGGCGAAAGGATGGAACATCTCAAACGGCGGCTGGCGGACGAAATCGGCAGGGCGGAGGCGGGCAGGATGCTGCGCGAGGGTGCGCTGGTGGTTATTGCGGGTCCTCCCAACGCCGGCAAGTCGTCGCTCATGAACGCGCTTCTCGGACGCAACCGGGCGATCGTATCCGACATTCCCGGCACCACGCGCGATTCCATCGAGGAGTATTTCGACCTGGACGGCATACCCGTGCGACTCGCGGACACTGCGGGGCTCCGGGAAACGGCCGATCCGATCGAACGCGAGGGGGTGCGGCGCGCGAAGGATCTTATGGCGGCGGCGGACTACGTGATCGATCTCGCGGGACCGGTGCACGCCAAGTGCGATCTCGGCCGGGTGGAGGGCAAACTCAACGTGAGCGCGCTCACCGGCGAGGGATTGGATGAACTCCGGCGGGAGATGGCGCGCCACCTCGAACAGGTGCCGGACGACGGCCCCACGCCGTCCGAACGCGAGGCGGCGCTTATGGTGGAGGCGCGGAACGCTTTGGACTGGAGCGACGATGCCGTATTGTGCGCCAACGCCGTCCGCGCCGCCGCGCAATCGCTCGGCCGCCTCACGGGGGCGGTATATTCCTCCGATCTGCTCACGTCAATTTTCTCGCGTTTCTGCGTGGGCAAGTAGGCGCACCGCAAAAAAGTTGAAAGTTTTACTGGACAAACTCGTCAATATTCGGTATAATATTAGCCATGAAAAGTCAGACTTTGCCTTTTACCGGCACCCCCGAGCAGGCGGCGGAACTCCAGAAAGTTATCGCCGAACTTAAGGATCAACCCGGCGCGCTCATGCCCATCATGCAGAAGGCGCAGGGAATTTACGGCTATCTTCCCATCGAGGTGCAGAAGATGATCGCCGACGGCACCGGAATCCCGATCGAGAAAATCTATGGGGTTTCCACGTTCTACGCGCAGTTCAATCTCCAGCCCAAGGGCAAGTACCGCATCTCCGTATGTCTGGGCACCGCCTGCTACGTGAAGGGCGGCGACAAGATCTGGGATGCGCTCAGGAAGAAGCTGGGCATCGGCGAGGGCGAGTGCACCAGCGACCGCAAGTTCTCGCTGGACAGCTGCCGCTGCATCGGCGCGTGCGGCATGGCGCCGGTGATGATGATCAACGACGATGTCTACGGGCGGCTCACGGTCGACCAGCTCGACGACATCCTCGCCAAGTACAACTGATAGGGGAGGCAGGCTTTATGAAGACATTGGAAGAACTCCAGAAGATCAAGGCCGAGGCGCAGGCGGAGATGGCGCGGAAGACGCGCGTCCTGGTGTGCTGCGGCGGGTGCACGTCGTCCGGTTCGCTCAAGGTGACGGCGGCGTTCGAGAAGGAAATCGCGGCGGCGGGCCTTGCGGACAAGGTGCAGGTGGTGAAGACCGGTTGCATGGGGCTTTGCTCGCAGGGTCCCATCGTGGTGGTCCAGCCCGGCGACGTCTTCTATTCGCACATCGACGAGCTCAAGGTCGGCAAGATCGTGACCGAGCATCTGATGGGCGGCAAGCCGGTCAAGGAATACCTCTATCCGGAAACGATCGCCGATCCCGCCAAGGTGCTGGCGATGGCGGAAACCAACTTCTACAAGAAGCAGATGTGCCTGGCGCTCCGCAACTGCGGCCACATTTCGCCCCTGCACATCGAGGAGTACATCGCCCGCGACGGCTACGAGGCGCTGTGGCGCTGCCT
>CAMZDY010000037.1 GCA_947305585.1 uncultured Verrucomicrobiota bacterium
GGTATGCCGGATAAAATCCGAAAAACATGCCGACAAACGCCGAAAATCCGAAAGAGAAGACGGCCGAAGACACTTCGATCACGATCGGCCAGTGCTTGACCGCGCCGATAAGCTGGGCGATACCCACGCCCACCGCCACGCCGATTATTCCGCCCACGGTGGCGAGCACCATCGATTCCAGGAGAAACTGCGAAAGGATCATGAACGGCGTGGCACCGATGGCCATCCTGAGCCCGATCTCCTTGATGCGCTCGGTCACCGAAACGAGCATGATGTTCATGATGCCGATTCCGCCGACCAAGAGCGAAATGGCCGCTACCACCGTCAACAGGACGGTCATGAGCCCCGTGACCGACCCGATGGTGTTCATGATCTCCGTGGTGTCGCGCGTCTCGAAATCGTCGTCCTGGTAGTCCGCCAGTTTGTGGCGCTGGCGCAGCAGCGCGGAGATTTCCACCTTGGCCTCCTCGAGCTCGTCCATGTCATAGAGCGAGAGGTTCATCATGTTGATTGACTTGAACGCCGAGCCCTGCAACACCCGGGAAACGGTGGTGTATGGCGCCATGACCGTGTCGTCCTGGTCGTCGCCCCAATTGTTGGCACCTTTGGAGGCCAGCACGCCCACCACCTTGAACGCCATGTTCTTGATCCGCATCGTCTTGCCCACCGGATCTTCGTCGCCGAAAAGGTTGGCGGCCACCGAAGTGCCGATGACGCACACTCTGGAGGCGCGGCGCTCCTCCTGGTCGTTGAAGAAACGGCCGTCCTTGATCGTCCAGTTCTTGATGTCGGGGAAGTCGGTGCTCACGCCCTGCACCCGGGTGGACCAGTTCTTGTTCTGGTACATGAGCTGGCAGGAAGCGTTCACCTGGGGCGAGGCGTACTGGATCAAATGCGACAGCTCCTGCTTGATGGCCGTCACGTCCTCGGCCGTCATGTTCTGTCCGCCGCCCAACCCCTGGTGCACCGCGCCGGCCTGCCGGTGCTCGGGAAACACCATGAGGAGATTGTTGCCCATCTGGCTGATCTCCGCCACCATCATGGCGCTGGCCCCCTTGCCGATGGCCAGCACCGCGATGACCGCCGCGATACCGAAAATAATGCCGAGACACGTCAGGAGCGAACGCGTCTTGTTGCGGAAAATGGCCAAGATCGCCACCTTGAAGATCATAGCGATGCTCATGCCGGAACCTCCCGCTTGTCGTCCTTCACGAGATGGCCGTCCTTCATCAGCAGATGACGCCCGGCGAACGCGGCGATATCGTCCTCGTGCGTGACCATGACGATGGTTATGCCCTCTTTGGAAAGTTCGGTAAAGAGTTCCATGATCTCCACCGACGACTTGGTGTCGAGGTTGCCGGTGGGTTCGTCGGCGAACAGTACGGGCGGCTCGTTCATGAGCGCCCTGGCGATCGCCACACGCTGCTGCTGTCCGCCCGAAAGCTGAGCCGGCGTGTGGGTGCCGCGTCCGCCGAGTCCGACCCGCTTCAAAAGCTCCAGCGCCCGGCGCCGGCGCTGCCGGCGCGTAAGCCGGCCCATATAGAGATCGGGAAGCTCCACGTTTTCGATTGCGGTGGTGCGCGGCAAGAGATTGAAATTCTGGAACACGAACCCCAGCTTGCGGTTGCGGATGTGCGCCAACTCCTTGCGCGACCGCCCGGCCACCTCGATTCCGTCCAAGAGATAAGTGCCTTGGGTTGGCGTGTCGAGACAGCCCAGAATGTTCAGCATAGTGGATTTGCCGGAGCCCGACGCGCCCATGATGGCCACGAATTCGCCTTCGTCGATCGATAGCGACACCCCGTCGAGCGCGCGCACCGGCTCCTCGCCTTGCGCGTAGATCTTGTAGAGGTCTCTGATCTCGATGAGATGGCTCATTGCTTGGGCGCGGGGGCGGTTCCTTTGTTCTTGCCGCGCTGCGGCGGTTTGGGCATGAAAGGATTGGAGGTTCCGGCGCTGGACTGCACGTTGCTTGTTTCGTAGCCGATCGCCACCAGCCGCCCCTCCAGCGACTCGTCCTTCACCTGCGTGAACGAAGTGTCGCTGACGCCGAATTCCGGTTGGACGGCCTCAATATCGCCATCGTCTTTCACCAGCCAGAGCTTCTTGCCGCGCAACTCCGTTTCCTTGTCCTTGGGCCGGAAACGGAACGCCGCCTGCGTAACCGCCAGCGCATCGTCGGCGCGGTCGGTCTCGATGGTCAGGGTTACCGTCATGCCGGGGAAAAGCTTCTCGTCCGTGTTCGCGGCCTCCACGATGATGGGATAGGTGACCACATTGTTGGTGGTGGAGGAGCTTATGCGCACCTGCCGGACCACCCCGGTGAACCGGTCGCGATAGGCGTCGGCGGTGAACGATACCGTCTGCCCTTCGCGGATGGCGCCAACGTCGGCTTCCGGCACCGAAGCTTCGATCCAGATGGTCTTCAGGTCTTCGGCGATGGTCAAAAGCCCCACCGCGTTCATGGAGGAAACCACCGTCTGGCCTTCGTCCACCGAACGCGTTATCACCACGCCGTTCACCGGACTTGCGATCGTGCAGTAGTCGAGATTCGCCTTGGCCTGGCTGACCGACGCCTTCGACTGCTCCACCGACGCCCTGGCCGCCGCCAACTGCGCCACCGCGCTATCCCGCGCCTCGATGGCCGAATCGAGATCGGCCTCCGAACACGACAGCGACTCGCGGAGCTTCTGTTTGCGCGCAAGGGTCTTCTCCGCGTAGGCGAGCGTGGCCTCCCGCAGCATCACGTTGGCCTCGTTCTGGTGGAGCTGCGCCACGGCGCTCTCGTAGTTCGCCCGGTACACGAGCGGATCGATTTCCGCCACCACCTGTCCGTTGGTCACCACCGAGTTGTAGTCCACGTACAATTTGACGATCTTGCCGTTTACCTGCGCGCCGACCTCCACCTTCTTGATGGGGGTTACCGTGCCGGTGGCTTCGACCGTGGAAACGATGTCGGTGCGGCCGATGGGAGCCGTACGGTACGTCGGCATCTTCTCCTTGGGCGCGCCGAAAAGCGACAAAGCCAGCAACGATGCTACGATCTGATTCATTGCTCCACCTCCTCGAGTTCATACACCGGATCCACGCCCAGATAGCGGTACAGACTGGACTCGGCGATCTGCTCGACATAGAAGTTCTCCACCTTGCCGCCCATGGCCGTGATCAAAGTGTTGACGGCGTCGGCATACTCCAGCTGGGTGCATTCGCCCACCATGTACTGCTGCGCGATCACGTCGAAATTCTCCTTGGCCGCCCGGTAGGTGGCGTCGGCCGACTCGCACGCCACCCTGGCGTCATCGCGGGTGGCGATGGCGTCGGCCAGCTGTTTGGAGAGCTGCTGTTCCGCCTCGGCCACGTCCACCGCCGCCATCTCCAGCGCCACCACCGCCCGGTCGATCGCGGTCAAATTGGAAAAACCGGAGAACAGATTCTGCGTCAGATTGGCCCCCCAGCTCCACCACCACAGGGGATCGGTCCAGTTGAGCGACCCCGAAAGCGCCACGCGCGGCATGAGATCGGCCTTGGCGGCATCCACGCTCTTGGAGGCGGCGCGCACCTTCGCCCGGGCGATTTTCATGGCGGGCGAATTGGTGCAGGCGAAATCGAAAGCCTCGTCCAAAGTGTAATCGGTGAGCGGGAAGACCCGGCGGTAGCGTTCGAGGGGATTGGCCAGCGGCTCCAGAATGTCGTCGCGGCTGGCGCGGGACGTATCAAACCCCATCGCTTTGACGAGCTGCGCCCCGGCGGTTTTCACGTTGTCGCGCCGCACCACCACCATTTCCTTGGCCTGCGCCAGATTCTTGCGCGCCTGAAGAAGGTCGGCCCGCTGCGTTTCGCCGGCTTCCAGCCTGCGTTCGGCGCGCTCCACCTGCACCGCGTTGACGTATTCGTTGGTATGGGCAATCTCCAGCATGGCGTCGGCGATGAGCACCCTGAAGTACGCTTCCGACACTTCCTCGAATACGTCCAGACACGATTCGAAGAGTCCGATCTCGCCGGCCACCACCCTTTCAGCCTGGGCTTGCGCCTGCGCCGCGTTGCGTCCCCAGTCCCAAACCAGCAGATCGAGCGACAGCACCGCCGACGCCTTGCCGTGGCGCGCCGGTTTGAGTCCCCCGTGGGAATGCTCCGAACTTGCGCTGTAGCCGGCCGAAACGTCGGCCGAAAGCGCATTCCAGGGCGTGCCGGAAAGAATCGGCGCATTGGCGTCGATCGCTTTCAGCGCCAGTTTAGCATCCTCCAGCTCGAAATAGCTCTTCATCACCGACGGCCGGTTGGTTATCGCCAGCAAAACCAGCTCCTCCAGCGTGCAACCGGTGAAATCCACATAGGATTCCGGCTCCTTCCGGCAATCCTCCTCCGACATCGGCGCCAACTGCTGCTGCACGCGTTTGGCGTTCTCCAACGTCTCGCACCCCAGCGCTGCGGCCAAGAGCGAAACGGCAAGATAAATATGGATTTGCTTTCTCATGGCGTCAAATGTCGATCTTGATTATTTTGCTGATCATGAGCCACCCCAAAGCGATCAAAGCGATCGTGGCCAGCACGGAAACCGCTCCGATGGGCGACAGGAAAAAGCCGATCATCATTTCCGGCTTCAAGGCGGTCATCACCACGCCGAGAAACACCGGCATGAGCGACACGATTATGCCCTGCAGCTTGCCCTGCGCGGTAAGCGTCTTGATCTTGCGTTCGATCTTCATCCGTCCGCGGATGGTGTCGGATATCTTGTCGAAAATCTCGGTCACGTTGCCGCCGGTTTTGCGGGCGATGAGAATGGCGGTGTTGACCAGAAGCAGATCTTCGCTGCCCACCCGCTCGGTCATGGTCTCCAGCGCCTCCTCCATCGACATGCCGACCTTGATGGACTGCACCAGGATCTGGAATTCCTCCGAAACCGGCTTTTCCCCGTTCTCGATGACCGACTCGAACGCCTGGTTGATGGACAAGCCCGCCCGCATCGCATTGCTCATGGTGGCCAAAGCGTCGGGCAGCTGTTCGTTGAATTTGGCCCGGCGCTTGTTGTTGAGATATTTCGCCAGCGGCGATTCCCCCGGCTGCCAGGCCACGTTGAATTTCACCCCCGCCAGCAAGTAGTAGACTATGCCGGCGAACATCGCTCCGAAGAGCAGCGCTATGATCAATGCGGTCACGGTTGGAACATCCTTGGATCAATATGGATTCCACTCGCGGACAGCTGGTCGTAGAAACTGGGCATCAGACCGGTAGGTCTGAATTTACCAAGTATCCGGCCCCGCTCGTCGATTCCGGTTTGCTCGAATACGAAAAGATCCTGCATCACTATCTGCGGGCCCTCCATGCCGGTCACTTCGCTGATGGCCATCACCTTGCGCGAACCGTCGGAAAGCCTCGCCTCGTGGATGATGATGTCCACCGCCGACGCGATCTGGTCGCGGATCGCCTTGCTTGGCAGTTCCATGCCGCTCATAAGCACCATCGTTTCCAGACGCGAGATGACGTCGCGCGGCGAATTGGCGTGCACCGTGGTGAGCGATCCGTCATGGCCGGTATTCATGGCCTGGAGCATGTCCAGCGACTCCCCGCCGCGGCATTCGCCCACGATTATGCGGTCCGGGCGCATGCGCAACGCGTTGCGCACGAGATCGCGGATCGTCACCGCGCCCTTGCCCTCGATGTTGGCCGGACGCGATTCCAGCCGAACCACATGCGGCTGCTGCAGTTTGAGTTCCGCCGCGTCCTCGATCGTCACGATGCGTTCGCGGGGCGGAATGAAGCCGGACAGCAGGTTCAAGAGCGTAGTCTTGCCCGATCCCGTTCCGCCCGCCACGATTATGTTCTTGCGCATCTCCACACACAGCTTCATAAAGTTCGCGGCCGCCTGGTTCCAGGTGCCGAAACGGATGAAGTCCTCCGTGGTCAGCGCTTCTTTGGCGAACTTGCGGATCGTGATGGTGGGACCGGACAGCGCCAACGGCGGAATGATGGCGTTCACGCGCGAACCGTCCTGCAGGCGGGCATCGACATACGGCTGGCTCTCGTCGATGCGCCGTCCGAGCGGCGCCACGATGCGCTCAATGATGGCCATCACCGAAGCTTCATCGGTGAACTGCTGCGCCGAAAGCTCCAGCTTGCCGTTCCGCTCGACGTATATCTTCTCCGGACCGTTCACCATGATTTCTGAAACCGTATCGTCCTCCAGCAGATCTTCGAGCGGCCCCAGCCGCATAGCCTCGTTGAACACGTCCTGCTCCAGAACGTCCGGATCGATCCGGTCGGGTAGCCGACCCCGGTCCATCACCTCGTCGATGATTTCCCGTATTTTCGTCCGGGCGGTGGTCTCCAGCCCATCCTTGTCCACGCCCGAGAGCGTAAGCCGCTTCAAATCGAGCCGGCGCAGCAGCTCGCGCTGGATCTGACGCTTGATCTCGGTGTAGTAGGGATCCACCGCGCTGTTCTCCGGCTCCGGCGGCTCCTCCGGCCTCGTTTCCCGCGCCGGCTCCGGACGGTGGACGGTGTCTTCGGAGGAAGAGGATGTACTCACCCGCAGCATCACAGGGCCGATCTGCACCACCGTCGACGGCGTGAGATATACCGCGTCGGAAATAGCATCGCCGTTGACGTAGGTGCCGTTGGCGCTGCGCAGATCCTCCAGTTTCGCCGTTTCGTCGCGGATGGTCAATATGGCGTGCCGCTCCGAAACCTCCGGCGCGTCCAGCCGGATCCGGCATCCGTCGCCCCGGCCGATGACATAAAGTCCCTCGCCGAGTTCGCGGGCCTGCCGGTTGCCGTTGATAAGCGTGGTCAGAATCATCTTCTGCGTTCCATCTTGGCTTTGCGTTCCAGATTGAGCGTGCCGATGGTGGCCTTGATCTTTTCGTAATCCACCGGCGGCAGGTCGTGGGCGCTATTGTCGTTGCGATTGCGCAAGGTCAGCACCAGCCGGCCCTTCATCTGCTCGGCGAAGGCGATCATTTCGGCTTCCTTGGCGGTCACCTCGAGCGTCACCGTCGAATACCCGCGGTTCATCACCTCGTTCTTGGCGGTGGATTGTCCGATAGCCAGCACCAGCACGTTCTGCAGAATCGTGCAGGTTTCGATATCGCCTTGCTTGAGCGTTCCGTCCTTTTCCGGGAATACGAACGTTCCGATAACATCCACATGATCGTTGGCGCGAACATTGCCGGAAACCGCAGCCGCCCCGGAACAGTTGATGGAGATGGCGCGCATGTCGCGCTTGATATCGCCGGAAAGCCCCACGTCGCGCGGATTGCCGCCTTCGATATCGCTCCACAGTAGAACCTCGCCCCGGATATGCCCATATCGCATCGTCTTGCCGATCACCAGATTGGATTCCGACTTCATCACCACCTGATTGGTCATGCCCAGCGTGGGAAAATAGTCCCACCCCAAATCCTCTTCGGACAGCACCATCCCGGCGGTAACGTCGTTTTTGAAGCAAAGCACCTTGTCCGTCTCGAACTTGCGGTCGAAGTCCGCCCGCAAGTTCTGCAACGCCATCATCTTGCCGCCGATATACATCTTGGTCAGCATCGCCGCCGAAATTCCGGCCACGAGACTGACGATCAATACGATTTTCCTGGGCATCAGAACAGTCCTTTCACTTTTCCGGTTTCGGTGTCGACGTCGATCCTGCGATATGCCGGCGACGCCGAGGTTCCGGGCATAAGTTTGATTTCGCCGGCCACCGGCACTATCAACCCCGCGCCCTGATACACGAGCACGTCCCTGACCGGCATGCGCCAACCCTTGGGCCGGCCCAGCAGTTTGGGATCGTGCGAAAGCGAATATTGCGTCTTGGCGCAGCAGATCGGCAGCCGCGCGGTCGCCGGATCGGCCTGCAGCCGCTCCAGTTTTTCCATCGCAACCGGTTCGAAGTCCACCCCGTCGCCGCCGTATACTTCCTTGACCTGCTTCTCGATCCGGTCCTTTAGCGGCTCGTCCAGATCGCAGAGATAGCGGAAATCGTTAGGCTCGTCGCAAGCGGCGATGACTTCACGCGCCAGTTCCTCGGCGCCGGTGCCGCCCTTGAGCCAATGGTTGGAAACGGCAAACCGGGCCCCGGCCCCCTCCGCCACCTTGCGCACCAGCTCCCGCTCGGCTTCGGTGTCGGTGTAGAACGCGTTCAGGCACACCACCGGCTGCACGCCCGACTTGCGGATGATGTCGATATGCGCCAGCAGATTGTCGCAACCCTTCTCGAGGAGCTCCAGATTCTCGGTGCTGTACACCGGATCGAGCGGCAACCCCGCCTTGACCGCCGGCGCGCCGCCATGCGCCTTGAGCGCCCGGACCGTGGCCACCAGCACCACTGCGTCGGGCTTGAGCCCCGAACAACGGCACTTGATGTTCCAGAACTTCTCGAAGCCCATGTCCGAGGCGAATCCGCTTTCCGTCACCACATAGTCGCCCAGCGCGCAGGCGAGTTTGTCGGCCACCACCGAGTTCTGCCCGATGGCGATATTGGCGAAAGGTCCCGCATGCACGAACATCGGCTGGCCCTCCAGCGACTGCATGAGCGTGGGCTTGATGGCGTTCACCATGATTGCGCACATGGCGCCGTCCACCTCCAGATCGCGCGTGGTTACGGGCTTGCCGTCTTTCGAATAAGCCACGATGATCTTGCCCAGCCGTTCGCGCAGATCTTTGAGATCCGACGACATGGCGAGAATCGCCATCACCTCCGACGCCACCGAAATATAGAATCCGGATTCGCAATTGAAGCCGTCCAGCTTGCCGCCCCGGCCGATTTCGATGTTCCGGAGGCCCTGCGCGCAAAGATCCATCGCCCAGCGGAACTGGATCCGCGCCGGATCGATGTCGAGCCGTTTGAGTCCCCTTTCGGCCAGCCACGCGTCATCATGGTTGCGCTCGTGCTGCATACGCGAATTGAGCGCCACCATCGCGATGTTGTTGGCGTTGGTGATGGCGTCCATGTCGCCCGTCAATCCGAGCGAAAGCGAAGTGAGCGGAACCACCTGCGCGAGCCCGCCGCCCGCGGCCGAGCCCTTGATGTTGAAAGTGGGGCCGCCCGACGGCTGACGCACGCAGCCGATCACCTTCTTGCCCAGACGCCCCAATCCCTCCACGAGCCCAAGCGTGGTGGTGGTTTTGCCTTCGCCCAACGCCGTAGGCGTGATCGCCGTCACGTCGATATACTTGCCCTTGCGGCCTTCACCCACCCGGCGAAGCACCTTGGTCACGTCCACCTTGGCCAGCACCCGCCCGTAAGGCGTCCATTCGTCTTTCTGGAGACCCAGTTCGGCCACGAGGTCTTCGATCGGCCTCAAGCCGTTGTCCTCGGCCGCCTCGGCGATCTGCCAGTCTTTCATCTTAGTAGGATCGAGTTCGATCATATTCCCACCGCCTTTCTGACTTTTTCCATCAAAGGAGCCGCCGCCTCGCGTGCGCGCCGCTTGCCCTCGTTCAAAACATCTTCCACGTAACCCGGATCCTTGGCCAACGCCTCACGCTTTTCCCGGAAAGGATCGAACATGCGATGATACGCCTCCAACAGCGCCTTCTTCGCGTGTCCGTACCCGTATCCGCCTCTGCGGTAATTCTCCGCCATCGCCGCCGTTTCCTCCGGCGTGGCGAAAAGCTTGTACAGTTCGTAGATGGAATTGCCCTCCGGCACCTTGGGCGCTTCCATCGGCGTGGAGTCGGTCACGATCCCCATCACCTTCTTCTTGATCGATTTCGCGTCTTCGAAGAGCTCGATCGTATTGTGGTAGCTCTTGCTCATCTTCTGGCCGTCGGTGCCGGGGATCGTGGCCACCGATTCGGGAATGTACGCGTCCGGCAGTTTGAAGATCTCGCCGTAGGCGTTGTTGAACTTCTGCGCGAGGTCGCGCGTAACCTCAAGG
>CAMZDY010000038.1 GCA_947305585.1 uncultured Verrucomicrobiota bacterium
CGCGTTCCCGCGCCCCCGGCCAAGATTATGCCTTTTCGCATTTTCGGTACATCCTTTTGCTTGACACTTTTCACCATCTTTTCCTAATAGTATATCATATTTCCGCCCGAATTGCAAGCCCAAAAATCAAAAATCGACAAAACTTCCATGTCTATCAGGTTGACATTTAAGCGGGAATATGGTATAATATCAGCATGAAAAAATTGATCGAGGCGGTTTTGAACGCGAAAAGGACGGTGGCGCTCACCGGAGCGGGGGTTTCCACCCTTTCGGGCATCCCGGATTTTCGCGGTCCGCAAGGGATGTACCGCAACCCGGAGGCGGAAAAGATTTTCGATATCGACTGGTTCGACCGCGATCCGGGCGTATACTACCGGGGATGTCGCGAACTCGTGTACGGATTCGAAAAGTTCCGCCCGGGGCCCGTGCACCTGGCGCTCAAGCAGTTGGAGGACGCGGGCCGACTAGCCGGCATCGCTACGCAGAATATCGACATGCTCCACCAAAAGGCCGGATCGTCCAACGTGTGGGAGCTGCACGGGTCGCCATTATGGCATCATTGCCGGATCTGCGGCAAGTCGGCCACGTTCGAACAGGTGTGTTCGCAGCTCAAGGCCGGCGCGGAAGTGGCGCGGTGCGTTTGCGGCGGCGCCTTGAAGCCCGACATCACCTTCTTCGGCGAAATGCTGCCGGAAGAAGCGCTGATCGCGGCCCAGAGCGCGGCCATCGGCGCCGACGTGATGATGGTGCTCGGAACGTCGCTCACCGTGTTTCCGGCGGCGGGGCTCCCCAACCTCACGTTGCAGGCGGGCGGCAAGGTTTTCATCGTCAACGCCCAACCGACCGCACTCGATCGTTATGCGGCGGGGCGATATCCGGATCTGCGGGAATTCGCCGAAGCGGTGAAGAACGCGCTCGCGTGAACTCAATTGGCGGCGGCCTGGCGGAACTCCACCCGCCGCAAGAACCGGATCTGGAGATAGGTGAAGCCGATTAGCGCCACCCCCAGAAACCACGCCATCGTGGTGGCGGTGGAGAAGCGCAGGTTGTTGTAGGCCTCCTTCCAGATCTGCAGACTCAACACCTGCGTGGCGTCGCCGGGCCCGCCGAACGTCAGGAGGAAGATGCTCCCCATGCCCTGGAAAGCGGCGATGAACGAGCCTACGAAGTTGATGACCATGAGCGGCATGAGCTGCGGAAATACGATATGGCGGAAGCGGCTCAAGATGCCGGCGCCATCGATCGCCGCGGCCTCGTAATAGTCGGGCGGGAGCGACGACAAGGCGGCGATGTAGATGAGGGAACTGATCCCCGCCCCCGCCCAGACGCCCGGCAGAATGCAGCAGACCATCGCCCAGGCCGGATCCAGGAGCCACGACTGGCGAGGAAGCCCGAGCGACATCACGATCTGGTTCAGGATGCCGTTTTCGGTGGGGTCGAACATGAGCTTCCAAAGGAGCGTGACCACCAAGGCCGACGTAAGATGCGGGAGAAAATAGAGAAAGCGGTAGAACACCTTGCCTTTGGGGATCTCGCACAGCATCAAGGCGAGGAAGATCGGCGTAAGGAAGCCCAGCACGAGCGTAATCCCCACGTATTCGAACGTGCGCAGCCATGCGCTCCAGAAGTTGGGATCGGTGGCCACGCGGATGAAATTGTCGAGTCCCGCGAACGACACCCCGCCCACGATCCGGTAATCCTGGAACGCCATCATCGCGCCTTTGAGCAAGGGATAGTACGACCACAACAGAATGCTCGCACACGCCGGGAAAAGAAAAACGCACGGCGCAATGCGCCGCTTTAAGGGCAAGCCGGCGGAAGTTTGTCCCCTCGACGGTCGGTCCGGACGGCCGCGCCAGATCAACCATCCGGCCACGAGCGCGCAAACGGCGATGGCGCCCAAAATCACGCGGGCGTAAGGACGGGCGCGGTCGATCTCCGACTTGTCGGAGGCGAACATGAGTCCCCGGTTGGCGTCGTCGTTGATGGACTTGAGCGCCGCCGCGCAGTCCATCGTCTTGCCGGCATCGGAGAGGAGAAGCCCCAGAAACCGGCGTTGCACGAGATCGGACGCCGCCTGCCAGAAACCGGCCCAAGGCTCGGTGACCGCTTTGATGGAGCCGTTCGCGAGTCCGTCCTTGATGTCGGGTTCGAGCCAGAACGCCCGCCCTTCCCGGATGGCGCGTTCAGTTTCCTCGTCGGCCAGATGTTCATCGCTCATGGCGGCGAGACAGCGGAATATAAGGTCGCGCTCCGCCTTCGGTTTGTGCGCCACCGACTCGCTCATGGCGTAGAAATGCTTGTGCGCCTGCAAAACGCGGGGTTTGTCCGGCGAGGAGGCGGGGAACGGCATCATGCCGATCAATTCCACCGGGAAATTCTGCGCTTCCACGAGTCGCTTGACCAGCGTTTCGCCGCCGAACACCATCACGATTTCGCCGGAGGCGAAGCGCTGGCTGATTTCGTCCGCTTGGGTGAGCGTGGGGAAGCCGAGGATCATATCTTCGCGCACCAGCCGTTGCATAAACCCGGCCGCCTCGATGGCCGCTGGGGAGTCGAAAGTGGCGGCGGTACCCTCCTCGTTCACCACGTCGCCCCCGGCCGACTGCACCCAGGGAAGGAATCCCCAAGGACGGTTCTCCACCGCGAACGGTCTCACGCCCGGACGCTTGAGCGCCCGGCACCAGTCGAAAAAGCAATTCCAGTCGCGAGGCGGATCGGCGGGATCGAGTCCGGCGGAACGAACGAGATCCTTGCGGTAGATTATGCCGTAATACTGCACGCCCGGCGTGGAGAGCGCCCAAACGTGTCCATCTTTGACCCGCACGCGGTTCCAGATGTCGTCTTGGGGGACGGAAGCGGCGTCAATCCACTCGTCGAGCGGATACACGAAGCCCTGCTCGATATCGTGCCGGAGGATATGGAACCATGCCTTGTAGATGTCGGGCGCGGTTCCGCCGGCGAGCGAAAGCATGAAGGTGGATCGTCCGCCCGCTCCGGGCAACACGAGCCCGCCCCATTTGGCCGGCGCGATCGACGGATCCTCCCGGGCCAGTTCCAGGATAGCCCGGGTTACCGGCTCTTCGGGCCGGTCGGGATCGTACGACCAAAGAAAACTTACGGCCAGTATAGCCGCAAGCAGACTCATTCCATCACATCCGTCACCAGCCCGCGCGCCACCTTGCGGGCCACGCGTTCGCCGGCGATCGTCTGCAACACCACCAGCGCAAACAGCATGGCGGCGCCGGGGGCCTGCCCGGTGATGATGTCGCGATCGACGATTACCGGCACCGAAGCCACCGGACGATCCATCTCCACCGAGACGGAGGGATAGCAAGTGACGTGGATGCCGGGATCGATCACTTCGGCATCGGCCAGCACCAGCGGCGCCGCGCAAATGGCGCAATTGAGGCGGCCGGCGGCCTTCTGGGCCCGGATCCGTTCGAGCACCGCTTCAGAACGGCGCAGATTTTCGGTGCCCTCGCCGCCGCCAGGCAGCACGATGGCGTCGTAATCGTCCTTGGCGGCCTCGCCGAAAGGCTTGTCCGCCTTCATGGCGATGCCGTGGGCGCCCTGCACTTCGAGCGCTTCGCCGATAGCGGCGGAAACCACTTCCACCCCTCCGCGACGGAGAATGTCGATTATGCTGACGGTTTCGATTTCCTCGAATCCCGCAGCCAGCGGAACCAGAACCTTGGCCATATTACTTGATGACGTTCTTGGCTTCGTTGCACTTGATGCGGCGACCGAGCACTTCCTTGTCGTTCAGCGCCTTGACCGCAGCGTCGGCCTCGGCCTGGTTGGGCATGTGCACGAATCCGAAGCCCTTGGACTTGCCGTTGTAACGGTTGGTGATGATGCGGGCGGAATTGACCTTGCCGTAGGCCGAGAATTCCTTGTTGAGGAGCTCGTCGGTCATATCGTAGCTAAGGTTGCCGACGTATATCTCGATCGACCCGTCGGCCGGCGCGGGATGCGTCTTCTGGAACATCTGCTCGCTCTTGCGCACGCTCTTCGGCTTGCTTTCCCGGCTGCAGGCGCCCTTGCACCTGAGCTTGCAGACGATGGATGCCACCACGGTTCCCGCCACGAATCCTGCGGCCGCCGCTCCTGCTGTAACTGTCCAGCACATATTTCTTCCTCTTCTTTCTTTGTCGTTCTTATGGTTTGGGTTGTCAAATCTGGTTGCGGTAATCCTGCAGCGACCGGATGCGGCTGGGATGGCGAAGCTTGCGGAGCGCCTTGGCTTCGATCTGGCGGATGCGCTCGCGCGTCACGTTGAAGAGCCGCCCCACCTCCTCCAGCGTATGGCTGTAGCCGTCGGAAAGTCCGTAGCGCTTCTCGATAACCTGCTTCTCGCGCTCGGTGAGCGTGCCGAGGATGTCGGTGAGGCGCTCCTTGAGGAGGTGCCCCTCGGTGACCTCGAACGGGTTTTCGCTGGAAAGATCGGGGATGAAATCGCCGTAATGCGCATCGTCGTTGTCGCCCACCTTGCCCTGGAGCGAGATCGGCTGCTGCGCCATCTTGCGGATGCCCCGGATCTGTTCCGGCGGCAAGCCCATCTCCATGGCGATTTCCGCCTCAGTGGCTTCGCGGCCGAGCTTCTGCACCAGACGCTTCTGGATGCGGCTCAGGCGGTTGATGTTCTCGATCATGTGCACCGGAATGCGGATGGTGCGCGCCTGGTCGGCGATGGCGCGGGTGGCCGCCTGACGGATCCACCAGGTGGCGTAGGTCGAGAACTTGTAGCCGCGCTTGTACTCGAATTTCTCCACCGCCTTCATGAGCCCGGTGTTGCCCTCCTGGATCAGATCGAGGAAGCTGAGGCCGCGGTTCATGTACTTCTTGACGATGGAGATGACCAGACGCAGATTGGCCTTGACCATCTTGGAACGGGCGTTCTTGCCCTTCTTGATTTCGCTGCGCAACTCGGCGAAGGTGGTGATGAACTCTTCGGGCACCATGCCGAAATCGCGCTCGTACACGGCCATTTTGTCGCGAAGCTCCTTGGCCGCCTTGTCGCGCCGCTTGCTGGCGCGCTCGTTGCTCATCAGATCGGAATACTGCTTGAAGAGGCGGCGGTACGGCAGATAGTAGTGGTCGTCGGCGTCGTCGCACAGATCCTCCAGCAGCTTCTGCTTGAACTTCATATCCTCGAAGAGCGTCCTGAGCGCCTTGCGGGCGTTGGCCAATGACGCCTCCGCCCCGCGCATCTTGGCCGCCTGCACGCCATCCTTGCCGGCCAGTTCGAGGAATCTTTCGCTGGCTTCGCGCAGACGCTTGGAACACTCCTTGATGCGCTTGCGGAACGAGGGGATGAGCTTGAGATAGTCGTCGCGGTCATCCTCGTATTCTTCGTTGACCACGCGATCGAAACGGATCTTCTGGCCTTCCAGGTCGTTCAGGATGCGCTCGTACTGCTCCGGCACGAACAGGAAGCAGTTGTACATGTCGCGCGAGCGGGAGGACGAGCGCTCGATGTCTTCGCACAACTGCACTTCCTCGTCGGGATTGAGCACTTCCACCTGACCCATCTGGTGCAGGTACATGCGGATGGGATCTTCGATCTCCGGGCGGATTTTGTCGTTGAGCTGCTGGTTCTTGTTCTCCAGCCACTGCTTCACGTCCTCTTCGCGCATCACATGCACGCCGAGCGCTTCGAGGATCTTGAGGTAGCGGTCGGTCTGGATGGCGTCGACGATGTTCTGCGGAAGAATCTGGTTGAGCTCTTCGTAGGTCACGTAGCCGCCGTTCTGTTCGCTGCGGCGCTTGATCTCCTGGATAACGTCGTTGATTTCCGTCTCGCGCAGGATGGACATGCCTTCCATCGACGGCAACAGCTCTTCGTCTTCTTCCGTTTTGGCGGCGGCCTTGCCGCCGAAATCCTCCACCGTCACATCCGGCACGTTCTCGTCGAAATCGTCGTCTTCGTCGTCGGCCTCTTCGGTTGAAGCATTTAGCCCGCGCTCTTCCTGCCGCGTAACCTGCGCCGCAAGCGACTCCATGTCCATATTCTTGGCTTCGCGCTCGATCTCGTCGGCCGACTCGGGCGGAATATCATCCCCGTCCAACTGGTCAAGCTCCAGGCTCCCGGACTTCCTGACGGATTTTTTCGACACCTTGCCCGCGACGCTTTTGCGCGGCTTGCCAGGCTTTTTCAATTTTGCCATTTATCGCTCCAATGTACAGTTCACCCGACGGCTTTTGTCAAGTGTTGAATATAGTATACCATTTTCCGGCGCATTTGTCAATATAAAATCACAAATATTTTCCGAGCCGGTCGCCCAGCCGCTCTTCCAGCCAGGGCCGCACGTGCCAGTAGTCGCGCAAGTTCAGATACTCGTTCACCGGATCCGCCTGGCCCGGCTTCGCGCCCCATTCGCATTTGAGCATGATGTTCCGGGCGGTCGATTCGAACGACACGAATTCCAGCACTTGGGTTTTGTAGCCCATGATCCGCATGATCATGGCCCGGAAAGAGTCGGTAAGAATGTCGCAAAGCCGCTCCCGCAAGATGGATTGCCGCAAGAGACCGGCGAATTCGGCATTGCGCTCCTTGCTCATGTGCGCCTGGAGTTCGTGCTGGCAGCAAGGCGCGGAAAGGATGTAGGCGGCCTTCCATTCCGTTCCTTTGGCCAAGGCTTCGTCGGTGGCGGTGTCGCATGCGTGCAGCGACACCACGAGGTCGGCCCGGTCGAGCTCGAAACCGGCCAGATCCGATTCGACGAAACGCACCCGGTCCGCCACATCCAGGCTCTCCGCCATTTTGCGCGCGGACGCGATCACGTCACCGCGCCGGTCCACGCCGATCACCGACACTTTCTCGAGCCCGAGCACGGATTCGAGGTAGAAAAAGAGCGCCAAAGTGAGATAAGCCTTGCCGCATCCGCAGTCCACCGCCACGAATTCGCGTTCCGGATCGGCCTTTACCGTGCTGCCCACGATCCGCAGGAATTCGTTGACCTGGTTGTACTTGCCGCGCATCGACGAACGGATCGCGCCGGTGCCGTCGGCGATGCCGGTGACGCGCAACAGCGCAGACGAGTCGAAAGCTTCCAGCGGAAGTTTCTTGACCCGGTCGTGCGGCAACAGTTCCACCTTGCGATCCATCTTGCCCGACCGTGAAACGTGCACATGGCCCTTGCGCGTCACCCGCACGTGCAGATCGCCGCTGCCGCAGATGACATGCAGATCGCGTGCGCCTTTCTGGGCGATTATCTCGTCAAGTCCGGCCGGAACGTCGCCCAGGGCGAGATTCTTCACCTGCACGTTGCCGCCATCCATCATCTCCGCCTAGAAACGCTTCTCCCCGCCGATCGAAACCGGCCGCAAGGAAATCCGGAAGTGCTCCCCTCCGCGCCGGACAGACTGCACCAGCTTCATGAAGTCGGCGCCGAACACCTTGGTGCGGATCTCCTCCTGCAGCGAGGAATCGAGCTCGAACTTTTCCATCACTCTCCGTCCGCGTCGAGTTCGTCCCAATCGAGCACGCCCTCGAACACTTTCTTGAACGGGCCCGTAAGCGACACTCCGGTCACGCTTTCGCCGTCGAAAGCCCCGTCCACCACCAGCTCGTAGCCTTTAACCGTCTTGACCGTAACCGGAAACTCCAGCCCGTAATCCTTCACGCCGATGACCGCAGTGGCCACCGCGCCGGTGCCGCAGGCGCCGGTTTCCGCCTCCACCCCGCGTTCGTAAGTGCGCATCACCGCCTTGTTGGGATGCTTGTACACCACAAAGTCCACGTTGGTTCCGTTGGGGGCGAATTCTTCGCTCATGCGGATCTTGCGTCCCTCGCGTTCCACGTCCACCTTGGAGAGGTTCTCCACCTCGACGATCTTGTGCGGCACTCCGGCAACGACGAAATCTTCGCCGAAGTTCTTGGGCTCCGGCATGCCCACCTTCACCAGCCGATCCGACACGATCTCGGCCGAGACGATGCCGGCGATGGTCTCGAACCGCATGGAATCGCCTTTCACCGCCCCGATCTCCCGGGCGAAAGCCGCCACGCACCTGGCGCCGTTGCCGCACATCTCAGCCTCGCTGCCGTCGGGATTGAAAAACCGCATCTTGAAATCCGCGATTTCCGAATTCTGCACGAGGATGATCCCTTCGCACCCCACGCCGCTCCGGCGGGTTCCCATGGCGACGATCCGACGGTAGTCGTAGTCGGGGAACTGTCCGTTGCGGTTGTCGATCATGATGAAGTCGTTGCCGGCTCCATGCATCTTGACGAACGCGATCTTCTTCATTCCCACCATCCTTTCGGTTCCGGCAGCAGCCTGCCATCGTTGAGGATCACCATGTCGCCCAGAATCCGGAAGGTCTCGTCCAGCACCACATCGTCTTTCTTGCGCTGGTTGCCGCGCCGGCGCGAAGCGCTCTTCTCCTCGTCGTTTTCGTCGTCGTCTTCGCTCAACGCGCGCAGGTCCCGGTCGTTGCGCATCATGGCCTTGCGCGACTCGTATTCGAGCGGAACCTCGGTACGCTCTACGATGTCCTTCATGCCGTTAACGCTCTTGAGGTGGTCCTGGTATTTGGCGTTGTCCTTGAGCCGGGCTTCGGAGGCGGCCTTCAACTGCGGCAGCATCTTTTCCACGTCCCAGCAGGCGGAATAGTCGGCCGGATCCACCTTGGAGAACGGCAGCGAATAGGTGAGCTTGTCTTCGCCGATATCGAGCGAATCCAGAAGCGAGGGAAGATAGATGTCGGGCGAGACGCCCTCGGTCTGCGTGGAGCGACCGTTGATACGGTAGAACCGGGCGTTGGTGATCTTGACGGCGCCATACTTCTTGGCGCCCAATTCGTCCACCTCCTGCACCGTACCCTTGCCGTGGGTGCGGGAATCGCCCACCAGCACGGCCCGTCCCACGTCCTGCAGATGGCCGGCCACAATTTCGGAAGCCGACGCGGATTCGCGGTCGATCATCACGATCATGGGCTTGCGGAACGCCACCACGTTGCCGGCCGGAAGCGGATAGGCGACCACCGTATGGATGTCTTTGACCTGCAGCACCGGACCGCGCGGCACGAAGAGCGAGCTCAACAGCACCGCCTCGCGCAGACTGCCGCCGCCGTTTCCGCGCAGATCCAATACGAGCCCGTCCACCCCCTCGGCGTTGAAATCGGCGATATACCGGTTCACGTCCAGCGCGCAGCTGCGGAAGCCGTCGTCGCCCAACCGCTTGTCCATCGTGCCGTAGAAGCTGGGCAGGAACACGTAGCCGAGTTTCAGTTCGCGGCCGTCCACCTCGACCCGCTCCACCCGTCCGGTGGCGGCCTGGTCGTCGAGTATCACGATATCGCGCGTCAAGGTTATGAGATTGCGCGCCTTGGGATCGCTCTTGGGCTTGATTTCCAGCGTCACCTCGGTCCCCTTGGGTCCGCGGATCTTGTTGATGGACTTCTTGATCGGCTGCCACAGGATGTCTTCGATTTCGCCGTCGCCGTTCTTGATGCCGGTGATCTTGTCGCCCTTCTTGATGCGGCCGTCCCGATCGATCGGTCCGTTCGGCATGACCCGGCCGATCTTGAGCGCGCCGTCGTCTTCGTCCATGCCGAGCTCCGCCCCCACACCGCCGAGCCGGAGGTTCATCTCCATGTCGAAATCCTCTTTCGTCGTCTTGCTCATGTAATCGGTGTGCGGATCGTAGGCGCGGGCCACGGCCGAAAGATAATACTGGAGCACGCTTTCCTCGTCGGGCTCGTTGAGCACTCTGGCGTACTGGCGATACTTCTTGATCAGCCGCTCCTCCACGGGTTCGTTCTTGCGGTCGCCGGAATCG
>CAMZDY010000039.1 GCA_947305585.1 uncultured Verrucomicrobiota bacterium
GGTTGAAGCGTTTCGCATCGTTGCCGGCGGCTGAAGTGCGCGAGATGGTGCGCACGTGGGACCTGGCTCGCCTGCTGGAGCTGGCGCACGAGCTCACGCTTGAATTTGCGCCGCGCACCTTCGATTTCTGCGCCATCGTCAGTGCCCGGCAAGGCAAGTGCACCGAAAACTGCAAGTGGTGCGCGCAGTCGGCGCATTACGCTACCGGTTGCGAAACCTACGGTTGGATCGGCAGCGAAGGGTGCGTGGAAGCGGCGCGCCGGGCCCAGGCGAACGGCGCTAACCGCATCGGCATCGTAACTTCCGGCCGGGGCCAGACCGACAAGCAGATCGACGAAATCTGCGCGGCAGTCCGGGCGATGCGCCGGGAGACGAAGCCGCACGTGTGCGCCTCCTTGGGACTCGTAACGCGCGAACAGCTCCTGAAACTCAAGGCGGCCGGACTGGAGCGCATCCACTGCAACCTCGAGACCTCGCTCGCTCGCTTTGCCGAACTCTGCACCACCCACACCTACGCCGACAAGCTCGCCACCCTGAAGGCGGCCAAGGAACTGGGTTTCCAGATTTGCTGCGGAGGCATCATCGGCATGGGCGAAAGCGTGGAGGACGTGATCGACTTTGCTTTCACGCTCCGTGAGGTGGGTCCCGATTCGATTCCGGTCAATATCCTCCATCCCATCAAGGGTACTCCTTTGGGCGAGATGCCGCGTCTTTCCATCGACGATATTCTGCTGCGCATCGCCGTGCTTCGCATTGTCAACCCGTCCATTCCCCTCCGGTTCGCGGGCGGGCGGCGCGACCTCACCGACGACGAGGCGCGGCGTTGCATTTATGTCGGGATGAGTGCCGGAATCGCCGGGCCTTTGCTTACCACGCCCGGCGCCGATTACGACGACGACCGCGCGCTCGCGAGGGAAGCGGGCTATCGCGTAGACCCCGACTGGGCCTGATCGCAAGCCGTTTCTTCCAAGAAAACGCTTGCAATCCGGATTAAAATATGATATAATATCCAGTGAAATGACATTAACAGGAGGCAACATGCACTGGAAACTCTCTCTGGCACTGGGATTGGTGCTTGGTTGCTGTTGCGGTCTGGAAGCGTCGATCATCCGTCAGGACGGTAAAGATATATTGGTGAACAACCTAGGGACGGTTTTCGACCGGGGGTCGTTCCGCAAACTCAAGAAAGTGGATCTTGCGATTCCGGATTGGGACGGCAAGCATGCGGGGCAGGAAGTGATGCTGAAATCGCTTTCGCTCGGATTCGTGTCCGACAATCTGGGCATCACGCATGCTCGGTACCTGACGATAAGGTGCGAGGACGGCAGCCACAAGTCCGCCCGGGTGGTGAAGGACGAGCAAAATCCGTTCAGGGATATTACGGACAAGGAAGTGCCGCGTTTGATATACACCTTCGAGCACACTGCGGTCAAGGTGGGCGACGTCTACACGCTGCTCTTCTACGGCGAAGGCGAGGACGAACAGGTGCTCGACGTGCGATACGCAGTGGCGGCGGGCCGGAAGGAAACCGAGGTGTTTTCGGATTTCTCGTTCCGGGCGAAGGGCAAGCGGTATTTCCCGGTGTACGAACTGAGACTGGGGCTGGAGACGGAGCCGAAGGAAGAGGCGGACGGTGACGGGGATGACGACGAGGCGGAAGCGCGCAAGGCCGAGGAGAAGAAAAAGGCGGAAGCGGCGCGCAAGGCCGAGGAGGAACGCAAGAAAGCCAAACAGCAAGAGCCCAAGCAGCCCAAAGACCACACGGTCACCCTGTCGCTGGATACGCCCAAGCGGATCGAGAACCGGGAGAAGGACAACGACCGGAGCTATTCGTATTACTCGATCTCGAAGGACGTGACGGTGAAGACCACGCAATGGTCGTACAAGGGCAAGGTGGTGTGCGACGCGTCCAAGAAGGAATCGACCGAAGTGATCGTGCAGGCGCTGTTCCTGGGACGCAAGATCGGCTCCAACGGCAGCGACCGGGTGTTCGCCATCGAGGAGGTGGGACGGTTCCAGTTCGGCGGGGACAACCCGAAGACGCAGAAGTTTACGTTCGTTTCGCCCGAGGTCGAGGAGACGAAGACGAGGCGAGCTTCGAGATCGTACAACGGTTGGGGGTCGCAGTCGTCCGTCAGCAAGTCCACGCGCGAAGGTTTGCAGTATGGCGGGGTGGTGTTGCGGGCCATCGAGAACGGCAAGCTCCGCAAGGTGATATCGTCGCCGTCCAACCAGACTTACGTCAAGCTGGGCAAGGAGATGCCGCTCGAGCAGTACGGCGTGGCCACGAGGGCCATATTGGCGAAGAACGAGCGCGAGCTCGGCGACAGTCTCAAGAAGGGGGAGGAGGAGAAGGTCTTGGCGCGTCTGCCGGGAACGGGCGAATCGACCATCCCGGGCTGGATGGACGACTACTATGCGGCGCTGGACCTGGCCAAGGAGGAGGGCAAGCTCCTGCTCGTGGTGTTCAGCGGATCGGACTGGTGCGGATGGTGCAAGGTGCTGGCCAACAAGGTGCTTTCGACCGAGAAATTCCAGCGGGCGATCAAGGACCGGTACGTCCTGGTGTACATCGATTCGCCCAACGACAAGAGTCTTTTGTCGGAGAAATGCCGGACGCAGAATCCCGAGGTGGCGCAGCTTTTGAAGACCAGCGGAGGGGTGCCGGACGTGAATATCGTTTCCGCGGACGGGGTGAAGCTCAAAGGTCTGGGCGGGGCGCGGCATACCGGAGGCGGAGTGGACGAATATCTGCCGTTCTTCGAGTCGGCGGACAGGGCGGTCCGGCTGATGCTCGCGTACAACGAAAACTACAAGGGGGCCGATCGCTACTCGCCCGAGGGGCTCAAGGCGCTGCACGAGACGTTGATGCGGATGGATGGCGAAACGTTGATCGATCTGTACCGGGACGAGATGGAACGTCTGATCGCCAAAGACGGCGGGTATGCCAAATACTATCCTTGCTACACGATCGTAAAACCGCTCCGGACGAAGTTCATCGGCATCAATTCGGAGCTGACCCAGAAGGCGCGCGAGGCTATGCGGAAGGACGGCGCGGAATCCGGCTACTCCACCGAGATGAAGTATCGCCAGCAGATCATGGAGGCGGAAGGCTACGAGGCCCAGTTCACCGCGCTTCTCCGCGAGGTCAACGCCGAACACGAGAAACTTTCGGACGCGGCCGCCCGGTACGATCTGCAGCTGCTCAAAAACCAGATCCTCGGCACGATGCGCCGGCGCTGACCGGAAACGCATTTTACCCGACAGGGTATTGCTTTTTCCGGCGAAATATGATATAATATACACTCAATAGGATTATTGTACCCACGAGAGGGAAAAGAAGATGAAGCAGATAGGCGTTGGCATACTCGGTTTCGGCACGGTCGGAGCCGGAGTGGCGGATGGCCTCCTGAGGAATCGGGAGACCTTTGCGAAGCGTTTGGGCGTGGATGTGGTGCTCAAACGGATTGCGGATCTCGATATCGTGCGCGATCGCGGCGTGGCCGTGCCGCAAGAGGTGCTCACTACGGATGCGATGGAGGTCATCAACGATCCGGAAGTGCAGATTATCGTGGAGCTGATCGGCGGCACCGGCATCGCCAAAAAGCTGATTCTGGCGGCCATCGCGGCCGGCAAGAACGTGGTAACCGCCAACAAGAAGCTCCTTTCCGAGTCGGGCCGGGAGATTTTCGAGGCGGCGGCGCAGGCGGGCGTGGACATCTATTTCGGCGCGGCGGTGGGCGGGGGCATCCCGATCATCCGCAGTCTGCGCGAGGGTCTCGCGGGCAACGAGATCGAGTCGATGAAGGGCATTCTGAACGGCACGTGCAACTACATCCTGACGCGCATGATCCGCGAAGGCGCGGCGTTCGCGCAGGTGCTCGCCGATGCGCAGAAGCTCGGGTTCGCCGAAGCCGACCCCACTTTGGACATCGACGGCTGGGACACGGCGCACAAGGCGTGCCTCTTGGCGAGTCTCGCCTATTCGATTCCGGTCGATCCCCACGCGATCGAGGTCAAGGGCATCCGCAACCTTTCTAACGTCGACGTGGTCTATGCCGGCAAGCTGGGCTATTCCATCAAGCTTTTGGCGCAGATCGACCGGATCGGCGACCGGGTGGCGGTGGGCGTGCATCCCACGCTCATCCCCAACACGCATCTTCTTTCGGCCGTGAACGAAGTGTTCAACGCGGTGATGGTGCACGGCGACCTCTCGGACGATCTCATGTTCTACGGCAAGGGCGCGGGCCGCGCTCCCACCGCCTCGACGGTGGTGGGCGACATCGGCGACATCGCGCGCAACCTCGCCGGCGGCGGCGCCAGGTACAAGAGCGCCATCCGCTACGACAATGAAGGCAAGCTTTCGGTGATGCCGGCGGGCGAGGTGCGGAGCGAGTTCTACATCCGCCTCATGGTGGAGGACCGTTGCGGCACGTTCGGGCAGTTCGGCACGATTTTCGGCAATCACAACGTGTCCATCCGGCTCGCGACCTCGCACGAGTTCCTCAAAGGCCAGGAGGTGGAGGGAATCATTCCGGTCGTGGTGCGCACCCACACCGCCCGGACGAGCGACGTGGAAGCGTCTATCCGGGAAATCGAGGCGTCGGGCATCGTGCGCGGCACGCCGGTGGTGCTCAGAATGGTCAAGTGAAGGAAGTCTGAAAAGCGATGAAAGTCTGCAAATTCGGCGGATCGAGCCTGGCGAACGCGGCCCAGGTGAACAAGGTGATCGATATCGTATTGTCGGATCCGTCGCGCCGGATCGTGGTGGTGTCGGCTCCCGGCAAGCGCCATTCGGGCGACACGAAGGTGACGGATCTCCTCATCGAGCTGGCGAATACGGCCATGAAGGGCGAGAACACCGACCGCCAGTTCGGCGCGGTGGTGGAGCGCTACGCCGAAATCGCCCAGCAGTTGCGCTTGGGCGACGAAATCGTGCGCCGGATCGAGATGGACCTGATGGACCGCATCGCCAAGGTGAACGAGCTCGCGGCCGACGAATTCATGGACCTCTTGAAGGCCGCGGGCGAAGACAACAGCGCGAAGCTGGTGGCGGTGGCGTTCCAGGCGCGCGGCAAGAAGTGCCGCTATGCGGGTCCGAAGGAGACGGGCATGATCCTCACCGGGGCGCATGGCGACGCCCAGCTCGACCCCGCCAGCTACGACACTTTGAGCCGCGCGTTCTCCAATTTCGAGGGGATCGTGGTCTATCCCGGTTTCTTCGGCTACACCAGCGAGGGCAAGGTGGCCACGTTCCCGAGGGGCGGAAGCGACATCACGGGGTCCATCCTGGCCGCGGCGGTGTGCGCCGACGTGTACGAAAACTGGACCGACGTGGATAGCGTCTTGCCTTGCGATCCGAGGGTGGTGCCGGAAGTGGCGGCGGGCGAGGGCATCCCCACCATGACCTACCGGGAGATGCGCGAACTTGCGTATGCGGGCTTCGGCGTGTTCAACGACGACGCCGTCATCCCGGCCGTGAAAGCGCGCATTCCGATCAACATCCGCAACACCAACCATCCCAGCGAGCCGGGCACCATGATCCAGCAGTCGCGCCGGGTGGTGCCGGGCACGGTGGTGGGCATCGCGGCGATGGACAACTGCTGCAACCTGGTGGTCGAAAAGTACCTCATGAACCGCGAGATCGGGTTCGGGCGCAAGCTTTTGACGAGTCTCGAGGAGGAGGGCGTGAGCTACGAGCACATGCCGTCGGGCGTCGACACGCAGTGCATCATCGTGAAGGAGCAGTATCTGCCCAAGGGCCGCGAGGCGAGGGTGATCGCCACGATCCGGCGCGAGGTGAAGCCCGATTACGTGACGGTGGAGCGCGGGCTTACCATGATCATGGTGGTGGGCGAAGGCATGTGCTTCACGCCGGGCATGCTGGCCAAGGCGTGTCTGGCGCTGTCGAGCGAGGGCATCAACATTTCGATGGTCAACCAGGGTTCGAGCGAAGTGAGCTTCATGATCGCCATCCGGAGCTCCGAACGCGACAAGGCGCTCCGCGCGCTCTACAAGACGTTTTTCAGGTAAGATGACGGTAGCGTACGAGAGCGGAGAACTGAAACTGCCGGCGGGCGAAGAGAAGTCGCGCGAGGCGGTGCTGGCGTTGCCGCTTTCGCGGCTCCTCGTGAAAATGGTGCGCGTCAGGGCGGGCGAGGATCCGGTGGCGGTGGCGACGCCCGTGCTTGCGGCCATGAGCCCCTATCCCGACGAGCCGCTCAGCGTAAGCTGCGAGCAGGTGGAGGGCGAAACCTACATCGCGGCGGCCCTGCCGGAAAGTTCGGCCGACGATATCGCCGAAAAGCTCGACGCGGCGGGGATCAACGTCACGAAAGTGGACGCGCTCTGCTTCGGCGAGATTCGGGCGCTGTGGGACGAGCTCAAGGGCGATGGACGCAAGCTCGTCCTGTTGAAGAGCCCCGACTGCACTTCGCTCATGGTGCTGGATGCGGGGCTGCCGGTGGCCATCCGGGCGCTCGACAACGAAAGCGATCTCAAGCGCGAGGCGATTTTGAGTCTCCTGGAGGCGGAGGACTTCGGCGGCGTCAAGAAGCTGGACGAAGTGGTGGCGCGGGGCGAGCTGGACCTTTCGCCGTTGGAGCGGCTGGGGCCGATCCGCCGGCTGGAGGCCGCACCGGGGAGCCTCGACGAGGCTTTGAAGGGCGTGGCCGCGCGGGCGGACGATCCCTCCACCCTGAACGCGCTTCCGGACAGCTGGCGCGAGGTGCTGGAGGACGAGCGCTTCAAGCGGAAACTCGTCAAATGTCTGGCGGTGGCCGGCGGCGTCTGGGCGCTCGTGATGGCGGTGCTGCTGGGCGTGCCGCTGGTGCTCGGCATGATGACCGACTACCAGAAGGGACTTTCCAAGGCGCACGGCCGCGAGTACCGCCAGGTTACCCAGATGCGCGACAAGGTGAAGCTCGTGCGGAAGTATTCCGACCATACGCGGGGCGCCTTGGAGATCATGAAGGCGGTGAGCGACCGTCTGCCGCAGGGGGTGGAGCTTTCGAGCTGGAACTACAAGCGCGACGACGGCGTCAAGGTGAGCGGCGAAGGCATCAGCGGCGAACTCATCTACCAGTTCAAGGACAGGATGGCCGAAATGAAGGACGAAGACGGCGAGGAGTCGATCTTCCCGTCCGTCAACCTGAAGGGCCCTTCGTCCAGCAAGGCGGGCAAGTACAAGTTCGATCTCGATTGCACCTACGAACGGGAGGAAGAGTAGGATGGGCGGCGAAATGGGCAACCGGGAAAAGGCGTTGGCGGCCACGCTCGTGATGGCGGTGCTCTATGCGGTGGCGGCCGGAGTGTGGTTCTTCCATTCGCAGACGGCGTGGAGCCGGGCGAAAAAGCAGTATCTCAAGGCGGTGGACGCGTACGAGCGCGAGTGCAAGCTCATCAACGAGCGCAACAAATGGACCGAGGCCTACGAGGCGGAGAAGGCCGCCATGCCCACCTTCGCGTCCGGCAAGGCCACCGACACCACCTGGCTCAAGCTGATGGACACCCTGGCCGAGAAGCACCACATCGCGATCAGCCAGCGCCAGAGCGGCAAGGAAGTGGAGTCGGGCGACGTGCTGGAACTGCCGATCGACGTGAAGAATTGGGAGGGGAGTCTCGAAAGTCTCGTCAAGTTCATGCACGAGCTGGAGAACACGTCCGACGGGATGTTCGACATCCGGAGTCTCAATTTCAAACCTAGCAGCAAGAAGGGGTACTTGAAGGGGTCGTTCGTGCTGACTTGCGCCTACATGAGGGAGGAATGAGATGATTTATGATTTAAGATTTAAGATTTATGATTTAAGATTTAAGATTTGCGATTCGATCACCAAGGCTGGAGGTCCGATCATGAAATATGCGATTTTGGGTTTGGCATTGATGGCGTCCGGGCTGGTTGTGGCCCAGGAACCGGAGAAGAGCAAGGCGGCACCGCCCTTGAACTGGGACGGCGCGGCGGTGGATATAGTGCTCCAGGCCTACGCGGAGAGTCTCAACAAGATCATCCTCAAGGATCCGGGCGTGCCCAACGCCACCATCAGCCTCAAGGCGCGCGACGGCCAGCGGCTGACGCTCGAGGAATATCTGGAGGCCATCGAGGTGGTGCTGGAGATGAACGGCGTGCACGTGGAGCCCTACGGCGAAAAGTTCATCCGCGCCATTCCGCGCAGCAAGGCCCGCAAGGAGGGCATCCCGCTCATCCTCGATCCGGATGCGGAGCTGAAGGATCGCGGCAAGGTGGTGAGCATGATGATTCCTTTCAAGAACATCGCCGTTTCCGAGGCGCAGAAGTTGTTCGAGGGCTTCAAGAGCGACACGGGCATCCTCCTCGTCTTCGAGCGCACCAATTCGATCCTCGTAACCGACACCGAGCAGAATATCGCCCGGATGATGGAGATCGCCAAGACGGTGGACGTGGCAAGTCCGGTGCTGGAGGAGGTGTTCGTGCGGCAGATTTTGTTCGCCAGTGTGACCGACGTCAAGACCATCCTCGAAAATATCGTGAAGGAAAGCCAGGCGGCGCAGGAGAAGGAGAACGGCAAGGGGGCGGCCAACGCCAGCAACACCATGCCGCAGTTCCCGGGCCGTCCGCCCCGCGACCGCATGCGCAACGGTCCCGGCGCCCAGCCGCAGCCCCAGCCGGAAACCGTTGCCGCCAACGAGAGTCTGGTGATGAGCGTGAGCGATGCCGACCGGGGGATGATCCGGGGCAAGGTGATCATGATGAGCGACGAGCGGAGCAACAAGCTGATCGTCATCACCCAGCCGTCGAACATGAAATTCTTCGACACGATCATCAAGCAGATGGACGTGGAGACCACGCCCGACGTGAAGGTGGAGGTGATCCGGCTCAAGTACGCCGACGCCGAAGAGGTGAGCGATATGATCAACGATCTCATCGGCAACGCGTCCAATTCGAAGAGTTCCTCCAAGAACAACACGAACCAGAACGCTCAGAAGGGATCGAACGCCAACGTGACGAGCGGGTCGCGACAGACCACGACCAAGACTCCCGCCAACACGAAGGCTGGCGAGTCGAAGGCGGGCGAGCTAAGCAAGGACAACGTGGTGGTGCTGGCCGACAAGCGCATCAACGGCCTTGTCATCATGGCCCGCACGCAGGATATTCCGATTCTCCATCAGATTATTGAATCGATGGATGTCAAGCTCAACCAAGTTTTGATAGAAACGGTGATTATCGAGGTAGGATTGAGCGACACTATAAAGACCGGAATCGACTGGGTGCACCAGATTTCTGATAGCCACGCGAAAATGAAAAGTGCGGCAAGTGGTGGTGGCGGAAGCACTTCGACATTCGGCAAATTGGCTACGATTGCCGGTACAGGAGTTGATGCAGCTTCTGGCGTTCCGGTGAGTTCGGGGCTTAATTATGCTGGGTTCAGCGATAAGCTCAACCTAGGTATGGTTGTAGAGGCTTCCAAGTCCGATACCCGCACCAAGTATATTGCAAGCCCCATTATCATGACGGTCGACAACAAGGAGGCGACCATAGAGGCTACGCAAATGCGCTATATGCTGACCGGATTTACGTCATCCGGCACCAGCTATTCCACGATCGCCGTGCCCAACTACGAACAGAAGGAAATTGGCATCACCATCAAGACTACGCCCAAGA
>CAMZDY010000040.1 GCA_947305585.1 uncultured Verrucomicrobiota bacterium
TGATCTTGAGCATCCACTGGCGCATCGGCTTGCGGATGACGGGATGGTTGCCGCGTTCGGACTTGCCGTCGATAACTTCTTCATTAGCAAGCACCGTGCCCAAAGCCGGACACCAGTTGACCGGCACTTCCGCCACGTACGCGAGACCCTTCTTGTAGAGTTGCTCGAAGATCCACTGCGTCCAACGATAGTACTTGGGGTCGGTGGTGTTGATTTCGCGGTCCCAGTCGTAGCTGAAGCCCAAAGCGCGGATCTGCTCGCGGAAGCGATCCACGTTTTTCTTCGTGGTCACGGCCGGATGGGTGCCGGTTTCGACCGCATATTGCTCCGCCGGAAGCCCGAACGCGTCCCATCCCATCGGGTGGAGCACGTTGAAGCCTTTCATCCGTTTGTAGCGGCAAAGGATGTCGGTGGCGGTGTAGCCTTCCGGATGGCCCACGTGGAGCCCGGCGCCGGAAGGATACGGAAACATGTCTAGACAGTAGAACTTCTTGGCGCCAGGCTTGTTTTCGGTCTTGAACGTCTTGTGTTCAAGCCAATACCGCTGCCACTTCTTTTCGATGGCGGTGAAGTTGTATTCGCTCATTTCTGCTTGAGTTCCTCGGTATGCTCGGCGATAGCACGGGCGATAGTACCCGAAATGTCCGCCTTGGCCGCCGAAACCGCCGCCTTGATGGCGTAGTAGATGGTCTTGTGCGACGAATTGCCGTGCGTGATGATGACCGCGCCGGGCACGCCCAGAAGCGGAGCGCCGCCGTAGATATCGGGATCCATCTGACGCTTGAGCGACTTGAACGCCGGCTTGAGCGTGAGCGCGCAGATCTTGCGCACGATATTGGCCATCAGTTCGCGCTTGAGCCAGAAACTGATCGCCTTGGCGATGGACTCGGTGGTCTTCAGCACCACGTTGCCCACGAAGCCGTCGCACACCGCCACGTCCACGCCGCCGTTGAAGAAGTCGTGACCTTCGATATTGCCGATGAAGTTGATGGTCTTGACCTGCTTGAGGAGCGGGAACGTCTCCTTGGTCATCTCGTTGCCCTTGCAATCCTCGGTACCGATGGATATGAGCCCCACCGCCGGAGTTTCGCGCTTCAGCACCGCGTGCGAATAGGCATTGCCCATGATGGCGAACTGCACCAGCCAGTCGGGGTGGCAGTCCATATTGGCGCCGGCGTCCAGCAAGAGAAGCGGACGGCCGGGTTCGCGCGTGGGAAGCGTCATGGCGATGGCCGGACGGGCCACGCCGGGGATGCGCCCGAGGTTGAAGATGGCGCTAGTGGCCACCGCTCCGGAATTGCCGGCGGACAAAAAGGCATCCGCCCGCCCTTCCTTCACCAGACGCATCGACACATTGATGGAGCAATCCTTCTTCTTGCGGACGGCCTCCACCGGACTTTCGTCCATCTCCGCCACGTCGGGGGCGTGAACGATCTCCAGCATCCCGCCTTCGATGGCACGCTGCGCATCGGCCCTGAGCTCCCGGCTCAAGCCGTCCAAAACCGCCTGTATGGGTGCAAGCTGCCCCACCAGCAGTATCTTGACGTCGGGGAGACCGACAGCGGCCTCCACCGCGCCTTTGACGATTTCACCGGGGGCGTTGTCGCCCCCCATTGCATCGAGGGCGATCCGCGTCATGCTCATTCCCCTACGGAAACAACCTTCTTGCCGTTGTAGGTGCCGCACTTGGGGCATGCGCGATGCGAACGGATCGTGGCTCCGCAGTTGGGGCACGTGCCGACCTGCGCGAGAATGGGCTTCTCGAGCGAAGCAACCCGCTGACGCTTGCGCATCTTCGACACTTTATGTTTAGGACTCGCCATGTTCTTGATTCCTTTCTTCTTCGGTTACAAAACTGTCTAGCGCGCTCCATCGATCGTCCGCAGGCATTCGCGTTTTGGCCTTAAGCTCGATCCCAGGGCACGCCTCGTCACACACCGGATATGACGGTAGATTGAGTATTATAGCATCTCTTGCATCGGAAGTCAATACGATTTCTTGCATTTTTTCATTTATCTCGTATGACTCCGAAAAGTCTTCCACCACGATTGTGGTATCGAAATCCTTGCCGCAACGGCTGCAGACAAGCTCGAAATCCTGCTCCAGGCGCCCGCTCACGAGAAGTTCCGTCCCGAAGGCTTGCGCCCTCAAGCGATACCTCACGCCCCCGAACGGGTGAACGTACTTTTCGTCGAGATCGACGATGTCGGCCTCGCCCTCGAGGATCTCTCCTTCGGGGTCCAGTCTGGCCAGATCGACCGCGATTCTATCGTCCAGCAGTTCTTCCATTGACAAGATGTTTCTGTACCGATTCGGTCACGAACGGAGCGGTGTCGCCGCCGTAGCTGGCGATTTCCCGTACCGTAGATGCGGTGACGTAGGAAAGATGTTCGCTCGGCATCATGAAGAGCGTCTCGATTTCCGGCGCCATGCGCCGGTTGGTGAGCGCCATCTGGAACTCGTACTCGAAATCGCTGTACACCCTGACACCGCGAATCACCACCTTGGCACCCTCGCGACGGCAGAAATCGACAAGCAACGTGTCGAGCTTCTTGACCTCCACGTTTGCTAGCCCGGCCTTGCGGACATCTTCCGATATCATCGCGAGCCGGGTTTCGTAGTCGAACATCGCCCCTTGCTTGGCGCTGGTGGAGGCAATGGCGACAATCAACTTGTCATACAGCTTGGCCGCACGCTGGATGAGGTCGAAATGCCCCAGCGTCATGGGATCGAAGGTTCCGGGGTATACTGCGATTTTTTCCGCCATCATCCGACTTTCGCTTTAAGTTCCTTGACTTCCGCCTTGAGCTTGGCCACCATCTTCGGGAGGAGCGTCCTAGCGCCAAACTCCTTCATACTTTCGGCCGGAGCGCCCAAAACGTACTTGACGCTGCCGTCGAGACTCTGCGGCACGCCCGCCTGCGGACCCACCTGCACGCCATCTGCGATCTTGATGTGGCCACTGATGCCGGCCTGCGCCCAGATAAGACACCCGTAACCGATCTCCGTCGACCCGGCGATGCCCGACTGCGCAATGAGGCCCGAATAGCCCTTGACCTTGACGTTATGCCCCACCTGCACCAGATTGTCGATCTTCGTCATGGGACCTATGTAGGTGCGTCCGATACGCGCGCGGTCGATGGTGGTATTGGATCCGATCTCCACCCCATCGCCGATCTCGACGATGCCAAGTTGCGGAATCTTCTCGATATAAACGCTTCCGTCCTCGCGCCGGCCGTTGTTGAAGCCGTAGCCGTCGCCGCCAAGCCTCACGCCGCAGTGGAAGATGCAGTCCTTGCCCACGATCGTCCCTTCGCGCAACGTCACTTGCGGGTAGATGTGCGTCCTCGCGCCAACCTTGCAGCCTTCGCCGATGAAAACTTGCGCTTCAATGACGGCATCATCACCGATTTCGGACCCCTTTTCGATCACCGTCCACGGCCCCACATGCACATCCGCCCCCAGTTTGACGCTGGGATCGATAATGGCGGTAGGATGAACGCCAGGCTTGCGCTCGGGTTCCGACGGAGCGAACACCTTGGCCGCCGCCATGCAGGCGTGGTTGGGGTCTTCCACCCGGATGATGGAACAGGGCGCTCCCAAGCTCCAGTCCGGCGGCAGCAACACGGCGGAAGCGGCCGTCTTTTCCACCAGCTTAACATGCTTGGGGTCTTTGCAGAAGCTCAAGTCTCCCTTGCGCGCCTCCTCGAGGCCGCCACAGGCGGAGAGTTCGACATCATCGCCTTCCAGCGTGCCGCTCAGGAGCTTCGCGAGCTCACTTGCCTTCATCGCCGAACTCCTTGACCTTGTCGCCCTCGACGCCCATGACCTTGAGCACCTCCAGCGTGACGTCCAGCTTCTCCGAAGCGTACGGACACGCAGTGACGTTCACGATCAGATCATAGCCGTTCTGCTCCGCAAATTCCTTGATCTTGCCCTGCAGATCTTCGGTGGTGGCCTTGAGGAGCCGCGCCTCCAGGTCAGCCAGCTCCTGCTCGCTCCGCATCGCCTCGCTGCGGAAACGCTGCTGGGCGTTGATGTACTTGGTCTGCACGTCGGCCATCTCCTTTTCCGTCTTCTTCTTGGCCGCCTCCGCCAGCATCGGATTGCGCAGCTTCTCCGAAAGCTTCTTGCCCTCTTCCTGGATGGAGTCGATCTCCTCTTTCATCCGGTCGATTTTCTTCTGGTAGTCCTTCTGCGTCTCGGCGAGCAGCGTCTTGTTGGAGTCGTAAGACGAATGGTTGCGCACCAGCTTCAGCATGTCAACCGTACCCATTTTGCATTCGGCCTGAACGGACATCGCCGCCGCCAACACCAGAACCGTCAACAGATTTTTCATTTGTTTCTCCTTTTGAAATTGTTAGTGAATCAGAAATCGTACCCGACCATGAACGAGAAGATTTCGCGATCAGCATCGTCGGGCTTGACCACCGGGAAGCCAAAGTCGAGCCGGATCGGGAACATCGGGATGTCGATCCTGAGCCCCAGACCCACCGACCACGCGAAGTTGTCGGAAAAATCGAGATCGAATTCATCCTCGCCCACTGCGCCCAAATCAGTAAACGCCGCGACTCGCAGCATCTTCACGATCGGAATCGTGTACTCGGCGTTGACGAGCCACAGCGTCTGGCCGCCCCAAGGGATGCTACCGTCCGCTCCGCCGCCTGCCGCCTTGGCGAACGGAGAAACGTGCCGGTATTCCACACCGCGGATCGTGCGCGGACCGCCCAAGAACATACGATCGTAGATCGGGATGTCGTCGCCAACGATCGTCTCCAGCCGCACTCCGGCGGTAAGCGTGTGGTTGTAGCGCTTCCACGCCTTCCAATAACCGCGATAGTTGAAGCCCGGACGGATATAGGAATTGTCTCCGCCGGTCAGGTCCACAAAGAGCTGCGTACGCGAACCCTTGGTGGGCGTCTTGACGTTGTCGCGGGTATCCCGGCTCCAGAACAGGCGCATCGTAGCCTCGATCGCATCGTCGTACTGGCTCTGTTCCCACGCCAGCCAGTCGCGCGTCTGACCCTTCCAGGTCCACATTCCGTGCTCGATGTCGTCGAAACTCACGAGCTCCACGCTACCCCGGATGCCGAAACGGCCGAAAGTCTTCTCGTCGGTAGGCCAGAAATTGGCCGGCCACAGCTTCATCGGATAGCTCAAGGTCACGCCCGCCCCCGTGCGATAGATGTCGTAATCGTCGTACCAGCGGCCGCGCCGGTAGGCCTCAACCGTAAGCTCCAGCTGGCGTTCCAGGAAGTAGGGCTCCGTGACGCTCACTTCATACGTCTGGATACGCGGGCCAACCTGCACGTAGGCGCGCCCCTTCTGGCCAGCGCCGCGCCACCATTTCCCGGGCGCGAAAAGATCGAAGTTGGACTGGCTGACCTCCGCCTGCACGTACACCGAATCGATGCTCGAAGCTCCGATGCCCACCATGAAATTGCCGGTGTTCTTCTCCTCCACCTCGTACACGAGATTGCGATACTCCTCGCCGTTCGCGTTGAGACCCTTGTCCGCAGTCTCCAAATAGTAGCGGACGCGCGTGAAGTAGTCGAGGTTTTCAAGCCTGCGTTGGCTGCGCTCGGCCCGATCCTCCAACATCCGGTCGCCCGGACCCAGCGCGATCTCACGACGGATCACCTTATCCATCGTGTAGTCGTTGCCGCGTATCTCCACGTCGTTTATGACCACCGGCACCCCTTCGGTCACCTTGAACACCACATCCAAAGTATCGCCCTCGCCAGGTATCTTCTGCACCTCCACCAACGTATCGGCGAGACCCGAATCGCCCGATCCAACCGTCACTTTCACGCGGTGCCCAGCGTCCTCCAAATCCTTTTCTCCCGCAATGGATCCCAACTCCGGAAGTTCGCTCATCCGGTAGACATCCTCGCTGGAATAGCGCGTCACGCCCACGATCTTCATGGATCCGATTTTGTACTGCGTGCCTTCGTCGATTTCGAACGCCATGTTCACCCGGCCCTCACCCGCCGGAATCCGGGTGGGGAAAGCGCACTTGACATCCAAAAAGCCGTGATTGCGATACACTTCCTCCACTTTGGTGCAACACTGCGCCAGCTCTTCCTCGCTGGTGGGCGAATTGATGAACCATCCCATCGGGTTCCACCAGGGATAATCCTGAATGGCTTCGTGAAGTTCTTCCTCGTCGATGCTGAAACAGCTTTCGAACACGTAGTTCTTCACCTTCTGCCGCGTACCCTCCTCTATCGTGAAAGTTATCTCCACGTCATTGCCGGAAAGCACCCGCCAGGTCGGCGTAACTTTGGCATCGAGATAGTATTTCCTCACGTATGCCGCCCTGACACGCTGCGCCGCCGCCGCGATATCGCCTTCGCCGTAAAGATAGCCATCCTTGAGTTCGGCCTCGCTCGCCACCTTCGATTCTCCGAACTCGTCATTGCCCCGCACGACCATCGGCGCCTGATAACGCATCTTGCGCTTGACCGAGAAGACCACCAGCACCCCTCCGCGCGCCGTATCCGGCTCGGCATCGGCGCTGATCTCTTCGAACTCGTTCGAGTCCCTAAGACTTGTCACGTCGCGCACCAGCGTCACCGGACTGTACTCCTGGCCGATTTTGGTCTGGCAACGACTTGCGACCGACGATGTATCGCCGCCGAATCCGTCCAGGCATTTTACCTGGATGTCGGTCACTTCGGCCGCCATCGCCACGGTGCTCGCAAAGAAGCAAAGAACTGAAAATATTTTCATAGTAACTATTATTTTATCATATTTATGGCTTTTTGCATAGTGTCTCGATCAGGTTTTTTATCCTGCACAAGTTTCCCGAGACCATTCGGAACGTAGATCCCTTCATCGCCATAGGCGAGCTCCCAAGCGTCCAGCCCGAACATCACGGTGTCCACCTGATTGACCAGATGCCGGCTGTGGACAGCGCCATCCATCGCCCCGCACTTGTTCATGAAATCGGCGATCTTCCGCCACTCGTCTTGGCTCAAAAACCCCTTTAACATTGAGTAAGTTGCGTCTATCATGACTCCGATCGCAATCGCGTAGCCATGCGGCAATTTGTAGTTGCTCATCGATTCGAGACGCAATGCACTCCATTCTCCGAAGTTCATCGGACTCTTTTTCTGGCGCGTTTTGAAGCACCGTCCGATGACCTCGAACATGGCAGATTCGTCTCTCCGGCGGAGATTTTCCGCCTCGTCCAAAATGAAGTCCATCAACTTGGCGTCGCAAGCCGCCGCCAGTCTAGCGGCCTCCGAGAACCCCGCGCGCCATACTCCGTCCAAAATCGTCATTGCGAACTTCCGGTCCACCAAAACCGCATCCGGAACGCTTTTGACGCGGAACGCATCCTTGACAGTTCCCGAGTCGATACTCGCAGTTTCGGCGTACGCCGCATCGATCATCGCCGCCACCGTGGTGGGAATCCTCACCAGCTTGGTTCCGCCCCGCACCTGCGCCGCCGCATACCCGGCCACATCCAGCACGGTTCCGCCTCCCAACGCGAGCACGATATCGTTCTTGCCGACCTTGGCGTCGAGAATCCCGTTCATCGCCTTCATCGCACTGGACATGCTGTCCAGTTTGATCCTTTCTCCCCCGGCCAGAATTATCGGTTTGCCGCACAGCTTGATGCCGTGCGCGTTGAAATAGGTCCCGATTTTGGTGCCCAACCCTTCTGTCTGGTTCACCACGTTCATATCCGACACCAGCACCACTCGTGGCGTATCCGAAGCGCTTACCTTGCGCAAAACTTCGGCCAGATCCTCGGTTACTTCGCTGAATATGTTATCGACTAGTCTTACCATATCTCAATAGTTCTTCCGCATGTTTCCTGGTTACGCTTGTCAAATTCTCCCCGCCCAGCATCCTGGCGATTTCACTCACCCTCGCATCGCCTTCCACCTCCGCTATGCGAGTGCGGGTGCGGCCATCCTCCACCCGCTTGGAAACCACCAGATGCCTGTCGCCGTACACCGCGCTTTGCGGCAAGTGAGTAATCGATATTACCTGGTGGCTCCGTGACACTTTTTTCAGTTTTTCGCCAACCGCCCGGCCAACTTCGCCCCCGATGTTAGCATCGATTTCGTCGAATACGAGAACTCCCGTGCGGTCGTGGGCGCTGAGAACGCTTTTCAATGCCAGCATAACCCGTGCCGTTTCGCCCGAACTAGCAATATCGGCCAACGCGCGAGCGCTTTCGCCAGGATTGGGCTCGAACATATACTTCACTTGATCGAGACCGGAAGGACCGGGCTCCGCCGCTTCCAGCCTTACCTCGAATTTCGCTTGCAGGAACCCCAAATCATGAAGTTCCTTTGTCACTTCCTTGCCGATCTTGTGCGCCACCTCCGCCCGCTTGCTGCTCACTTTCGCTCCGTTCGATGCCAGCGCCGACTCCAGCTCCTTCAGCCGCGCATTAAGTTTTGCCAGTTCCGATTCCCGGTTTTCGAGCTTCTCCAGCCGCGTCCGCTTCCGCTCCAACGTATCCAGTAGTTCCGCCACATTCGCCGCCTTGAACTTGCGTTTGAGCCGGTTCACGAGCGTGAGGCGCTTGTCCAGCTCCTCCAGATTGTTCTCCGCGCCATCCAGCCCCATGATGCATCTATGTATTTCCCGCGAGAGATTCTGCGCCTTGACACACATATCCTCTACCGCATCCACCCATTCCCCGGCCTCCGCCAAATGACGCGCCATCAGCCTCAGATCCGGCTGCAACCGGGCCAACAAGTCCGCCACGCTCTGTCCGTCGCCGCCCAACGCCTCCGTAACTTCATTCGCCGCCGCCAGCAAATCTTCCATCGCGGCCGCCTGCTGCTGACGCTCGGCTATCGTGTCATCCTCCTCCGTCAAACCGGCTTCGTCGAGCTCGTTCACCTGATAGCGGAGCATGTCCAATTCCTCTTCCGCGTCGCCATCGCCCTCCAATTCGCGGATCGCGGCCAAGGTCTTGACCCGTTCGGTCCAGGCCGACGAGTAGGCCACCCGTTCCGGCATCGCTCCGACATCGCCGAAATCATCCAGCGCCTCGCGTTGAAATCTCTCTTCCAGTATCTTCTGGTTGGATCGTGCGCCATGTATGTCGAGAAGCCGCTTGGCCAGTTTCTTCAATGTGCCGGACGAAACCGGAGAATCGTTGACCCAGGTTCTGCCTCCGCCATTGGCTCCCACCGTTCTCCGCACGGTCAACATGCCGTCCTCGCACCGGGGCAGCCCCGCCTCGTCGAGCTCCGCATCGATTTCCTTGAGTTCCCTGCCCTTCAGCACAAACTCCGCCTCGACCTTGGCTTCGCTTTCGCCGTCACGCACGATTGAACTGTCGGCCCGTCCGCCCATCACCAGTTCCAAAGCCCCCATCAATACCGATTTGCCCGCACCCGTTTCGCCGGTAAGCACGTTCAACCCCGAAGCGAATTCCACTTCGGCTTTCTGGACTATCGCCAGATTGTATACTACGAGTCTCTGCAGCACTGCAACTGAAAATGGAGCGGGCGATGGGAATCGAACCCACGTAAGAAGCTTGGGAAGCTCCTATTCTGCCATTGAATTACGCCCGCGTAAACTGGCGGAGAGAGAGGGATTCGAACCCCCGATGCCCGTGAGGGCATGCATGATTTC
>CAMZDY010000041.1 GCA_947305585.1 uncultured Verrucomicrobiota bacterium
CAGATCGGCGTTCATGATGAGGATGTCGGCCGCCATCAGCACCGGATAGGCGAAAAGTCCGTGCGTGGCATCGAAGCCGTGCGCCATCTTGTCCTTGTAGCTGTGGCACCGCTCCAGCAGCCCCATCGGACAGAGACACGACAGATACCACGCGAGCTCCTGCACCTCCGACAGGTCCGATTGGCGATACAGCACCGTCTTTTCGGGATCCATCCCGCACGCGAGATAGTCCAGCACCACATCGCGCGTGGCGCTCCTCAAAGCTTCGCCGTCCCGGACCGTGGTCATCGCGTGGAAATTGGCGATGAACATGAACATGTCTTCGCCCGCCTCCTGCAGTTTCACCATGTTGCGGATGGCGCCGAAATAGTTGCCCCAGTGCAGTTTGCCCGAAGGTTGTATTCCCGTAAGGATTCGCTTCATTCGTTTTCTCCAAAAATCACCCGCGTGTAGATGCCGCTCGGACACTTCCCGTCCAGCAGCATTTCGCCGCTCTCCAGCCTGGCTTCCGGCCAAAGCTGGCCCAAAATATTCTCCGCCACCTTGACGCTCAAGCCCGGCGTGTGCGACGAAAACAGCACGAAGGCCGGCTTGGCGGACAACAGTTCCTTGACCAGCCCCAAAGTCTCCTTCAGATCGCGCTCGATCTTGTACATCTCTCCGTTCGCCCCCCGCCCGAAAGTGGGCGGATCGAGGATGATCGCATCGTATTTCCGTCCGCGTTTCAGCTCCCGGCGCATGAATTTGTGCGCATCGTCCACTATCCACCTTATGGGACGGTCCGCGAGATCGTTGAGCCGCGCGTTCTCCCGCGCCCATTCCACCATCCCTTTGCTCGCGTCCAGATGGCAAGTCTCGGCCCCCGCCAGCGCGCACGCCATCGTCGATCCGCCCGAATACGCGAAAAGGTTGAGCGCCGTCCTGAACTTGCGTCCCATGATCCAACGCCACTGGTCGCGCTGCTCCGGGAAAATCCCGAGATGTCCGAAATCGGTTCCGCCCAGACGGAACTTGATGCCGCACGTCTCGATCGTCCATTCCTTGGGGAGATTCGCCCTCCCGTGCCAGTTGTTGCCTTCTTCGCGATCGAAACTGGCGTCGGCCTTGTCCCATTCGGACTTGGGCAGCTCCGGCCGCCACATCGCCTGCGAACAGGGCCGCGCGAGCACATACCGGCCGAACCGCTCGAGCTTGCGCCCGTCGCCGCTGTCCAAAAGCCGGTAGTCCTCTCTCGTCATTTTCCGATCGCCTTGTCGAATTCAACCCGCATCGGCAACACGTCCGGCAGGCACTTGTGTTCGGCCATCGCCTCCTTGAGCTCTTCGGCCTTGTCTTCGTCGTACCACCAATAGCTGAACACGCTGTCTTCGTCGCCGTAGCGCGACATCACCGTGGCCGGCATGCCGAACTTGTTCCAGTAGAGGATGCGCTTTTCCGCGATGTTCCACAGGAAGGCGTACGGCACCTGCTCGCAGACAAGCCGGTCGATCTCCCGGTACGCGTCCGCCCGCTCCGCCATCGTCGCCATGCCCTTTTCGCGGGCGATGAGCGCATCCACCGCGTCCGACTTGAACCCCACCGTGTTGTTGGAGCCCTTGCGGTCGGCCTCGGAGCCGAGCCATTGCGTCTCCGGATTGCGGAAGATGGACGCTCCCCAGCTGGCCCAGGTCATCTCGAAATTGAACTGGTCCATGTCGCGCATCCACCCGGCGAAATCCTTGCGGTTGATCTCCATCTCGATATTGCACTGCCGGAGCGCGTGGTTGAAGAGCGCCAGGAACTTGTCCTCCGTGCCCGAGCGCGACAGGAACGTGAACTTGAAACCCTTCTCGTAGCCCGCCTCCTTCAAAAGCCGCTTGGCCTCCTCCACGTTGTATTCGTAGAAGTGGTTCCGGCACGGATGCTCGTCGTCGTAGAGGTCGGTGTAGGTGGAATTGAGGAGGAAATACTCCCCGAACATCATCGTCCGGTTCATCGTTTCGCGGTCGATCAGCATGGCCATCGCCTGGCGGACCCGCACATCGTCGAACGGCGCCTTGCGCATGTTCATGGCGAATCCCTGGAAGCCGATCGGCGCATGGTTGGACACGCGACGCTTGATGATCCAGTTGCGGTCGAACTTCTCCCCGTGCGTCTCGGCCGACATGATCCGCGCCGTATACACCGGATACACGTCGATCGAACGCTTCTTCAGCGCCTCGAACGCGTTTTCGTTGTCGACGAAATACCGCACCAGAAGCCGGTCGAAATTGCACACGTACCGGCAGCTCGGCATATCCCGGCGCCACCAGTTGACGTTACGCGTAAACTCGGTTTCCACCTGTTCCTCCACCCGCGAAAGATAGTAGGGTCCGCTGACCGCGCATCCCGTCAGATCCAGCTTGTTGAAGTCCTGCCCCTCGAAGCAGTGCTTGGGCATGATGTAGAAAAACCCGCAATGCTGCAAATCGCGCCAATCCTTGGGCGAACCCGGCTTTTTGGTGAATCTGACCGTCCGTTCGTCCAGCACTTCCGGACTTTCGAACATCCCCAGGATCATCTTCCACGGACCCGTGTCGTTGTGCTGGTCGAGAATCGTGTCGAACGTCCATTTCACGTCGTCGGCCGTCACCTTCTCGCCATCCGACCACCGGGCGTTTTCGTCCAGCACGAACGTAAACACCTCGCCGTCGTCCGAGATGCTCCAATACCTAGCCAGCCCCGGCACGAAATCGAGCGTTTCGGTGTCGGTGCCCAACAGCGTCTCGAACATCAGCGAAAACGTCATCATCGTATACGTGTTGTTGTCCACGTAGCCGTTGAGACTCTTGGGCGCCTGTCCGCCCGAGAACCTGATGGTGCCACCCTTCTTGGCCAAAGGCGAGGCGATCGGATCGGGCGTATCTTGCCAATCGGGGGCGGGATACCACGTCTCCGCCTGCGCCGACATGATCGCCGCCATTGCCGCCAAAGCCAAATGCAGTTTCTTCATCGTTTATTCTCCATCCTCTATCAATTTTGCCGTCAAAGTCTTTTTGGTTTTTTCGGAAATCACGAACACCGCGTCGGCCGACCCCAGCGTGGCGTAATACCCGCCCTTCGTGCCCGACCCGATCAGAATGTTCTTGCGCGCCACCCCGCTCGTGGTCATGTCGATCGCGAGGCGATACTGCGGCTCGCCGAGGCCGTAGTTCTCCAGATCGGCCTCCGAAACCTTGAGCTTCACCACCCGCTCGGCCACGAGACTTTTCAGTTCCGCCACTATCGCCTCCACCGCCTTTTCGTCCACTTTGCCCGCGTTGGCCGGCGTCTCCACCATCCACACCTTGCGCTCCGGATTGAACTCCACCGACGCTCCCGCGCCCACCAGACGCTTCACGTCCTGCGGATCCACGCTCAAAATCTCGCGGCTCCTGAGACCCACGAAGCCATCCTCGCCCGCGAGCGCCTCCGTCCTCACCTTCACCGGCGCGCGATTGGTCGACACCGACAGCGTCACCCCCGTTTCCGACAGATCGCTCGTCCTCAGCTTCACGATCCGGCCCGCCAGCGCCTCCACCGCCTTCCGGTCGGCCGCCGCCGCCACCGGCGACTCCAACTGCCAATCGCCGTCCTGGTCGCGCTGCAGCAGATAATTGACCCCATTGTCCGCAATGTTGACCGTCGCCACCTCGCCCGCCTCCATCGGGAAAAGACGCGAATCGTTGAACGCCTCGCCACCCTCGATGAGATCGTATTTGAGTTTGGAATCGACAGTCACGATCGCCCCGCCGCCGAACACCAGCGCGAACACCAGCCCGTCGCCCGCCCCTTTGCCGAAACTGATCGACCGGTCCATCCCGTCCACGCCATGCAGCGTCACCGTGGCCGCAGTCTCCGGATCGAGCCCGTATCCCGCCAATAAACTCATGCCTGCGGTGACGGACTCCTTTTCGCCGCCGACCGGCCAAATGAACTCCTTCACTTCGGCCGCGAGAAGCGACGCCAGAAAGTCCACGAAACGCTCGTTGTTGAGGCTGCCGCGCTCGATGCGGGAGAACTTGCCCGCCTCCAGCCGGATATCGACCGATGCCACCTCTTCGTCGGAAATATTGAAGAGGTTGCGCCGACGCAACCTAGCCAGCGTCACGTCCATCGCCTCGAACGCTTTTTTCGGCACCACGAATACGCAGTTGTCTCCGCTAACTGTGGCGTACACCCCGTCGCCCGACGGCGTATCCGCGCCGAACTCCACCTCTTTGCGTCCGGCGTCCAGCGTGACCAGGAGCGACAGCCGGGGATTGTCCAGCTCGAAATCGGCGTGCGAACGTCCGAGTTTCATGAGCTCCACGTCCGACAGCGTATCCTCGATCTGCGCGAACGCCAACGCGTCCGTCAACGCCGCTATCGTCTTGGCATCCACATCGCCCGAAATCGGCCATTCGATCCGCCAGCTTCCGGCGTTGGTCAGCGCCACGCTCTCCACTCCATCGTGCAATACCGTCAACGCCAGCGCCGCATCCGCCCCAGGCAGCAAAGTGTTGGTGCGTACCGTCCGGTGACTGTCGGCGATGCGGAGCGAAACGAGCAGATGGCCCGCCGCCAACAGCGCCGCCAACAGCAGCAGTTTGGCTATCGTGCCCGACGGCTTCATGTCCGGTGCCGCCTCCTCACGGCATTGAGAACCATCAACATGAACAGCGCGAACGGGATGCCGCCCACCAACGCGAGCACGATGCCGATACGCTCGTTGCGGTCGTACTTGAGCGTCAAAACCCCCTCCTCGGTACCGCTCATGACTACCGCGTCCACACCCGAAAGATACGCCACGACATTGAGGAAGAAGTCGCGATTGGCGTTCTGCCGGGCCGCCAATTGTCCGTTCATCACGAATAGCGCGTCGCCCACCGCCGCCACGCGGGTTGGCCGCAAGGCGAGGTCGCTGCCCGCCCCCACTCCGCGTTCGCCGATAGCCGCCAAAGCCTGTCCCTGCGCCCCGGCCAGCATCGAATACTCCACCTTGTCCGCACCGGACCCCGAAACAGTGGCCGCCGAAGGCGCGATCGCCACCGGACGGTCGAACACCAGTTGCGTACCTTTGAGCGGACCGGAAATGGCATGCTCGCCGAAATCGTCCACTATCACGTCCGACCCCGAAAGCGTCCTCGCACCGACCAGTTTGGGCGTCGACACGATCTTCATCCCCCACTGCGGCAGAATCGGATTAACCCCGGAATTGTCCGCATTCTCGAGTAGCGTCAACAATCTTCCGCCGCCCAGGAGATATGCCTCGATCCGCGCCAGTTCCGAACGCGAAAACTCCGTCTTGGCCCCCGCCACCAGAATGAGCGCGCAGTCGTCGGGGATCCCTTCGCCGGCATCCAGCGACAGCGGTTTGTTGATGTAGCCGTCGCGCATGAGTTCCCGGGCGATATCGCTCATGCCCCACGCATCGTACTGACCGAACGCCGCCTCGCCGTGACCGGTCGTCCAATACACGCTCTTGCGCTGGGTGGGCGCCACCACCTGCAGAATGGCGCTCGCCACGTCGCGCTCGCCCGTCCCCGTCTCCAACGGAACCGACGCCACCCTGCGTCCGCGCCGCACCACGATCGAATTCTCGGCCGCGCCCATCCGGACGAGACGCTCCGCCTCGCCCAAATCCCACTTCGGGTCTACGAACTTGAGCCGGATCGCAAGCCCGCCCGACAATTCCGCCTCGCGCTTCAGCGCCCTCAGCATCTGCACCATCGGCTTGAACCGCTTGTCGCCGCGCGACACGAACGCATTGATCTCGATTTCGCCCTCCGCCCCGGTGAGGATCGACTGCGTCCGCGCCGAAAACTCCCGCGCTTCCGAAACCGGCAGCTCCAGCGTCATGTCCATCCGCATCGCCAACGTGATCGTCAACGCCGCCACCACCAGCGAAAGCAGGATCACAAACCTGGCGCTCCGGCGCGAAATCCGCGCGGCATACCCCTCGAGCCGCATCATCTCCACGTATTTGAGCGTGATCAAAAGAGCCAGCACAGTGAGGATCCCGTACCCGAGCAGCATCCCGGTCGAAACCACCCCCGAAGCCATGTCCAGCACGTGCGCGTCAAGCGGCATCATCCCGTAGGGCATGCGCTCTTCCGGCAGCCACCGGATCATCGCGAACCACAACGACCGGGGGATTATCACCGTAACCATCAGCGCCGCCATCGCCGCCGCCGCCGCATGGCGGAACCGCGCCGACATCATCGTGCCCACCGCGCTCCACAAGGCGCCCTGCAGCAACAGCCCCATCATGCCCAGCAAGGGGAATTTGAGCGGAAGGCCCACGAACGACGCCACCCCCCAGATCGACAGCCAGCTCGTCACCACCGCCCCGCACACAAGCGCCATCACCCCCAGATACTTGCCCAGCACGAGGTCGAACTCCCTCACCGGCAGCGTAAGCAGCATGTCCATCCGTCCCGAAAGCCGCTCGTCGCTCCACACGTCCATCGAAAGGATCGCCGCCAAGGCCGGCAGCACCGGCGAAAGCGACATCGTCCAGATCTCCCCCAGCGACAGCGTGCCGCCCTCGCCGATCTCCACGTTGGCGCAAAAGAGCATGGCCGAAATCGCCCAGAACGCACCCATCGCCAGCGCCGTGGCGTAGTAGTTGCGCGCCATGCCGATCGTCCGGAGCATTACCGTTCTCGCCGGACTCATATCACCCTGCCTCCTTCCAGCCTGACCACCCGCGAAGACCACTTGCGCATCTCCTCCAACTCGTGGCCCGTCGTCAGCACCGACGAAAACGCCGCCGCCTCCTTGAGGATGTCGTCCATCGCCTCGCGCATCTCCAGATCGAGTCCGGACAGGAAATCGTCCAAAAGCAGGATACGCGGCCGAAGCAGAAACGCATCCGCCAGCGCCACCCGTTTCTTGAGCCCGTACGACAGGTTCTTGATCGGCTTGCGCAAAAGATTCTCGATCCGGGCGAGCGCCGCCGCCTCGCCCACCCGGCGCCTGATCCGCTTGGCCACCTCGCCCTTGATCCTGGCCCGGTAGGTGAGGTATTCCTTGACGCTCATGTCTTCGTACAACGCCACTTTCTCCGGCAGATACCCCAGCTGGCGGCGATACTTGAGAGGATCGGCGAACGCGTCCTTGCCGTCGAACACCACCTGTCCCGCAGTCGGCACGAGAAGCGTTGCCATCAGTCGCATGAGCGTGGTCTTGCCGCAACCGTTCGCCCCCGTGAGCGACACCACCTCGCCCGGCGACACCACCAGATTGACGTCGCGCAGCACCGACGTCTTCACGTAGCCGAACGCTATGTTCCTCACTTCAAGCATGCTTCCACCTCGCGGCGAATGTTCTCCTTGGCGATCGTCATCGAATCGTAGTCGAGCTGCAGCACGCTCCCCTTGAGCTGCACCGTGTCCTGCTTCACCCCTTCGTACTTCGAAAGCGCCTTGCGCAAGGCCGGCATCTTGGCGTCCGTGAGCCCCGGCGCGGGCTCCTCGAAGCGCCTGATATCCTCGCGACGGCACCCGGCCGACACCGCGAGCAAAGCCAAACCCAAGATCGCGAGCCCCTTATTCATACGTCGAAACCTTCGTGTCGGGACCGAACGGCGAAAGCTCGCGCAGCCGCTTCACCACCTTCGGCACGTTTTCGATCACGTAGTCCACCTCGTCCATCGTGTTGTACCGGGAAAGCGAAAACCGCACGCTGCCGTGCACCGCCACGAACGGCACCCCCATCGCGCGGATGACGTGGCTCGGATCGAGCGACCCCGACGCGCACGCCGAACCCGTCGAAATGCAGATCCCCAGATCCGACAGATGGTAGGCTATCGCCTCGCCCTCGATATACTCGAACGACACGTTGAGCGTACCCGGCAGCCGGTTCTCCCGGTCGCCGTTGACGATCGTATCGGGACAGGCGGCCAGAATCCCCGCCTCCAGTTTGTCGCGCATCTGGGCCAGCCGCGACTGCTCCTCCGCCATGCCCTTCTGCGCCAGTTCGCAGGCTTTCGCGAGCCCAACGATGTACGGCACGTTCTCCGTGCCGGCCCGGCGTCCGCGCTCCTGGTGGCCGCCCAGCATGAGCGGCTTGAAATACGACCCCTTGCGCACGTACATGAGCCCCACGCCCTTCGGCGCATGGAACTTGTGCCCGCTCATCGAAAGCATGTCCACCGGCGTCTCCTTCACGTCCACCGGGATCTTCCCCGCCACCTGCACCGCGTCGGTGTGGCACGTGGCGCCGTATTCCCTGCAGATCTCCGCCACTTCCTTGATCGGGAACAGCACGCCCGTCTCGTTGTTGGCCCACATCACGCTCACAACGGCCTTTTTCGTCCCTTTAAGGGCCGCGCGCAGCTCGTCCAGATCGAGCCGCCCGAGCTTGTCCACCCCCAACTCCACCACCTCGTGGCCGAGACCCTTCAAATGGCGGCACGCGTTGAGCACGGCCGGATGCTCCACCTTGGTCGTCACGATCTTCGTGCCCGGACCGTTGAACGCCGCCGCGCCCCGGATGGCCGTGTTGTCCGATTCGGTCGCGCACGAGGTGAAAACGATCTCCTCCGGATCGGCGTTGATGAACGCCGCCACCTCTTCCCGCGCCCGGTCCAGATGCTTCGCCACCGCCCCGCCGAAAGCGTGCATCGAACTGGGATTGCCGTACATCTCCCCCAGAAACGGAAGCATCGCCTCCGTCACCTCCGGCGCAACCCGCGTGGTGGCGTTGTTGTCAAAGTATACAATTCTGCTCATTTAGATAATATTATATCATATCCCGCCCTAAAAATCAAGCGGAAATTGCAAAGGAATGACGAAATGTCGGGGTATCACCCCTGACAGAGACCCTGGGCGCGCTTGACGCAACCCTCCTTGGGATGCCCGCCCGATTTGAGGCAATGGTAGCAGATTTCGTTCTCGAGCGGCTTGCCGGCAAAGTAGGCGTCCAGGTTGTCGAGCGTGGTATGCGCGATGTTGGACAGCGCCTCGCGGGTCAAAAACGCCTGGTGCGAGGTCAAGATGACGTTGGGCATCGAAACGAGGAGCGACAGCGTCTTGTTCTGGCGCGTCACGTCCGAACGGTCCTCGTAGAACCACTCGCTCTCCTCTTCGTACACGTCCAGCCCCGCGCCGCCCACCTGGCCGCTCCGGAGCGCCGCGAGCAAGGCGTCGCTGTCGATGAGACCGCCGCGCGACGTATTGATGAGCGTCATGCCGGGCTTGACTTTCTTGAGCGTTTCGGCGTTGATGAGGTGATGCGTCTCCGGAACGAGCGGACAGTGGAGCGAAACCACGTCCGACTCCGCGAGGAGCTGTTCGAGCCCCACGTATTCGAGTCCCGTGGCCGGATTGGGAAACGCGTCGTACGCGATGACCCGCATGCCGAAACCCTTGCAGATGTCGGCGAAGATGCGTCCGATCTTGCCCGTGCCCACGATGCCGGCCGTCTTGCCGTGCAGATCGAAACCGGTCAGGCCCACGAGCGAGAAGTTGAAGTCTTTCGTGCGCGCGGCCGCCTTGTGGATGTGGCGGTTGAGCGTGAGGAGAAGCGCGGCGGCGTGTTC
>CAMZDY010000042.1 GCA_947305585.1 uncultured Verrucomicrobiota bacterium
TCAACAGATTGTGATTCTGTGGGTTGCGGGTTCGAGTCCCGTCTCCTGCCCCATGTTCGGTGCATTTGAAAAGGAGTTGAAAACGTGACTAAAGTACAGCCGCTGATCGAATTGCAGGAAATTGACGGACGTATCCGCGAGCTCGAGCTGGAGCTCAAGGACCTTCCCCGGCGCAAGGCCTTGGAAGAAGCGCGGCTGAAAGGTCTGGAGGCGGATCTCAAAGCCGCCAAGGCATCCCGGGAATACGTGCAGAACCAGATTGCCAATCTCGAGGCGGAGGCCCAGGCGCTCAAGGACAAGATCGCTGGATTGAGGACCACCCAGGCAGGGCTCAAGTCCAACAAGGAATATGCCCAGTACTCCATGCAGATCGACCTCGTAACGCACGAGCTGGAGGCCACCGAGAACCGGGCGCTGGCGGTGATGGACGATATCCCCACCGCCGACAGCAACATCAAGACTGCGCAGGAAAAATACGATGCGGAAAAGACGGGCGTAGATGCCTCCTGCCAGGTGATAGTCGATCGCATCGCCTTGGTGGATGGCATGCTGAAAGAAGCCCAGGCGGAGCGCGCGGAGAAGGTTCGCGAGCTGCAGGGGCCTGAGTTTTCCAAGATGCGTCTCTACTACGAACGCATCAAGACCAAGCGTTGGCCGGTGGTGGTGCCGCTTACCGGCGAGGGCGTGTGCGGCGGATGCCATCTGGTGCAGCCGCCCCATGTGGCGCAGATGGTCGATCGCAATACCGACATGGTGGCGTGCACGATGTGCGGCCGCATCCTGTATCGCGATTAAAGCGGATTTTGAAGCGGAAATGCGGGGGCGGGACCGATCGCGGCCGCAAGGCTGAGGAAAGTCCGGACTCCACAGGGCAGAGGGCGAGGCTGCAATGGCCTCGGGGGTCGGGGCAAACCCGGCCGATGGAAAGTGCCACAGAGACCAGACAGCCGGTCCGCAAGGGCAGGCGATAGGTGAAATGGGTGGGGTAAGAGCCCACCGGGATCGCCCGCGAGGGCGGTTCGCAACCAGGCAAACCCACCTCGGAGCAAGATCAAATAGGGGGTCGACGGGCTGCCCGTCCGGCGTCGGGGCCGCAAGGTCCCGGCTTCAGACTCCGGGTTGATTGCGCAGATGAATGACCGGTTAGAACAGAATCCGGCTTACTCCGTCTCCGCATTTCCGCTTCAAGCGATTCAATCCTGCCAACCACATGATGGACGAAAAACTTTCGAGATCGGCGCTAGTGCTGGGCGAGGCCGCAATGGACCGGCTTGCGCAAGTTCGCGTCATGATCTTTGGCGTTGGCGGCGTAGGCGGCTGGTGTGCCGAAGCGCTAGTCCGGACGGGGCTCAAGCACCTGACGCTCGTCGATTTCGACCGTGTGGCCGCTTCCAACTGCAATCGTCAGGCGATGGCGCTTTCTTCCACGTTGGGCGAACTCAAGGTGGACGCACTGAAGCGTCGCCTCCTCGACATCGCCCCCGACGCATCCATCGAGACCATCCCCGAAAAGCTCCTGCCGGAGAACCTCCCGCGCTTTGATCTCGACGCCTTCGATTACGTGATCGACGCCATCGACAGCGTGGAATCGAAAGCGGCGCTCATCCGGGGCGCGACGGCCTGCCCGGGCGTGACGCTCTTTTCCTCGATGGGCGCGGCCCTGCGGCTGGACCCGGCGCTCGTCCGGGCGGACGAATTCCGCAAAGTCGCGGGCGACGGCCTCGCCAAGGCGCTTCGGGGTCGCTTCCGCAAGTCGGGCGGAATGCCGGAAAAGCCGTTTGTCTGCGTATATTCGGCCGAAGCGCCGCTCGTGGGCGAACAGGCCGGACGCGGCTCCGTAATGACGGTAACTGCCGCGTTCGGACTAAAACTCGCTCAGCTTGTGCTCGCGGACGTGAAAAATTCGCTTGCCAAACCGCCCCGAAATATGGTATAATATACTCCAGTTATGGCACTTTTCATCCCTAAAGACCGCAAATCGCTGTTCCGTCAGTTTCTGACGGGCATGTATGATGCCGTAGTCATTACCGACCCCAACGGCTACATTCTGGAGATCAACCCGCGCGCGGAAGAGTACTTCGGCTACATCATCGACGAGGTGATCGACAAGCCGATCGGCAATCTCATCCCCGGCCTCAGCTCCGAGCTCGTGCAGCGCATCCGTCAAGGTCTCGCCGAGCAGCGTCATATCGTCATCGACGCCAACTGCAAGGCCAAGCTCGGAAACAAGTTCCAAAGCGAGGTGACGATTTCCGACATCGATCTCATGGACCCGGACGACCTCGTATTCACCATCCGCAACGTGGAGCGGCGCCGCCAGGTGAACGACATGCTCCGCGCCAAGGAGTCGGCCTTCTCCATCTGTCCGATCGCGCTCTTCGCATGCGACCTCGAAGGCAAGCTAACCGAATGCAATCAGGCGTTTTTGGAGATGATGGACATCTCGAACGAAGAAGAAGCGCGCAAGCACAACGTTTCCGAATACCTCTACGACGACCCGCTCCCCCTGCAGATCGCCAAGGCCAAGGAGGGCGAAAAGAGCGTCACCGGCATCGTGGCGGAAAACGATGATGGCATCACGGAGGAGCTGGAGGTGATCCTTGCCCCCAACAAGCAGGGCCGCAAGATCAAAGGCGTCGTGGGGTCCATCCAGAAGGTGAAGTAGGGATGGCAACGCGCAAAGCCCCCAAGCACGCCGCCGGCATCGTGGAACTCGCCGTCGGCAAGCTGGACGCGAAAGTGCTCCAAGACTTCCTTGCCGCGCGGTTCGGTCTCTCGCGCCGCACCGCCAAGGCCATGATCGACGGACGGAACGTGTGGGTGAACCGCAAGTGCGTGTGGATGGCGCGTTACGCCCTCAATACGGGCGACCAGGTGGCCATTCCCTCGCAGACGGTGGCGGGGGCCAAGGCCCAGAGCGCGCGGACGGGCAAGGGCGACGAGGCTGCCCCCGCCCCGCAGAAGCGCCATGTGCGCGTACTTTGGCAGGACGAGGCGTATCTCGTGTGCGACAAGCCGGCCGGGCTCGTCTCCTGCGATGACGTGAAGTCGGTCGAGACGATTCTGCGCGAGCAGGAGAATCTGCCCAATCTGGAGGCCGTGCACCGGCTCGACCGCGACACCACCGGCTGTCTCATGTTCGCCAAGAACCACGCCGCGCTGCAGGCCGCCATCGAGCTTTTCAAGACGCACAAGGTCCAGAAAACCTACCATGCGATCGTGGCGGGGGAATTCAAATTCGCCCACCTCAAGATCGACACCCCGCTCGACAACCAGTCCGCCACGAGCCACGTTTCGCGCGAGAGCGCGGGGCGGGACGCCAGCTTTCTGCGCATCCGCATCGACACCGGCCGCACCAACCAGATCCGGCGCCATCTCGCGTCCGTGCGCTTTCCGATCGTGGGCGACCGGGTGTTCGGGATCAAGAACGCGCGCGATCTGCGGCTCATGGAGGTGCCGCGCCAGATGCTGCACGCCTCCACGCTGCAGCTCCCCAATCCGCTCGACGCCAAAAACCCGGTGAAGGTGCATTCGCCTTTGCCGTCCGATTTCCGCCAAACCCTCAAACTCTTCGGGATGGGAAAGAAATGAACGACTGTATCTTCTGCAAGATCGCCGCCGGCGAAATTCCTTCTTTCAAGCTCTACGAGGACGATGACGTCCTCGCGTATCTCGACATCAACCCGTTCGCCCCCGGCCACACGCTCGTCATCCCCAAAGCGCATTCTTCGTGTCTCCTCGACACCGGTGCGGACACGCTCTCGGTCGTCATGGCGGCGGTCAGGAAGGTGGCCGCGCATCTCAAGACGGCGCTCCCCTGCGACGGCTTCAATATCCTCCAGAACAACGGCGAGGCGGCCGGCCAGACGGTGAAGCATCTCCATTTCCACATCATCCCCCGCTATAACGGAGGCGCGCTGGACTTCACCCCGCATCCCGGCGACATGGCCGAACTGGACGCGCTCGCCGCCCGGCTGAGATTCCAGTGAGTCCGGCGGAGTTCATCGACAATCCCGACTGGTTCCGGTTCCTGCCCGACCTCAAGGACGGCGTCCGGTGCCATATCGTGCCCGCGCACGAAGATTGCGAAGGACTCGACCTCGAAACCTGCGCCGCCCATCTCATGAAGGGCGGCACGCTTGGACGGATGGACGGCTACGAGGAGCGTCCCGGCCAGCTCGCCATGCTGAAGGCCGTGGCCTGCGCCTTCAACGAACGCGAACACCTGATGGTGGAGGCGGGCACCGGCGTGGGGAAGAGTCTCGCGTATCTCCTGCCGGCAGTGCAGTGGGCCGAGCGCAACGACACTACGGTCGTCGTGTCTACGGTTACGCGCAACCTCCAAAGCCAGCTCCTGAACCACGACATCCCGCGCGCCCTCGAAACGCTGCGCGACAAGTCGCGCTTCAAGGTAGCCATCCTGAAGGGCCGCGCCAACTATGCCTGCCTCCGCGCGATCGGCGACTTCTTCGCCTCTGGCTACTGGACGATGGACAAGGAGGAGCAGGCGGAACTGCCGCACTTCATCGAATGGCTCGAGACCACGCCCGACGGAGATCTCGACCAGTACGAGGGCTACGACCGTTCGCTCCTCGGCTGTCCCGGCGAAGATTGCAGCGGAAGGCGCTGTCCCTACTACCGCAAATGTTTCGTCTACCGGGCGCGGGAGAGGGCGGCCGAGGCGCATCTCCTCGTGGTGAACCATGCGCTCGTCATGTCCGACACGCTCCCGCCCTACGGCCGGATCGTCCTCGACGAAGCGCACAATCTCGAGCAGGTGGCCACCGAATATTTCAGCACCGAGTTTTCCGTGCCGGAATTGACGCGCATCCTTTCGCGCCTCGTCCGCACCGGCAAGGGACGCCACGCGCGGCAGAGCGGCGTGCTCGCCAAGGTGGATTATTTCGTCAATACCGGACGGCTCCCGCCCGACTGCGACGCCGCCTCGCTCATGGAGCTGGCGGATGGATGCAAGCAGCTCTGCGGACGGCTCGTCTACGAGGCGGAGGGCCTCGCGGAGATTTTCGCTTTGCTCTTGCGGCCCGTCAAAGGCGAGGGCATCCTCCGCCATCGCGTCAAGCACGGACGGCGCGGCTTTTCGGTGAAGGGCGTGTTCAAGGATTACGAGGCCGGCGAGTGGGACGAAGCGGCCATGTTGAAAGCCTACGACCGCTTCGAGCAGTCGTGGGCCGCCTTGCAGCTCAAGCTGTCCGGGATGGCGGAAATGCTGGGACCCGAGAGCGAACTTTTCGCGCAACTGAGCGGCGTCTCGGCCTCGCTGCGCGACTTCATGACTTCCACCTGGGCCGCCATCAAGGCCGACAAGGACACCCACGTCTACTGGGTCGAGCGGATTCCCGCCGAGAAGAAGCGTCCGGCCTACGTGCGGCTCGTGCGTGCGCCGCTGGACGTGGGCCCCCAACTGGCAGAGCTTCTTTACCGGGCGCGCGATTCGGTGGTGCTGTGTTCGGCCACGCTCCGGGTGGGCACCGACTTCAAATATATGGCGCGGCGGCTAGGTTGCGACGAACGTTTCCGGATGGTCCATGCGCAGAGTCCCTTCGACTATTTCCGTCAGTGTCTGACGATGGCGGGCGACTTCCTGCCCGATCCCTCCATCAAGCCGCGCGAGTATGCGTCCGCGCTGGGACGCTTCCTTCTTTCGCTCGCGCGGACTACGGAAGGGCGGATGCTCGTGCTCTTCACCAGCTACGAGATGATGTTCCTTTTGGCTTCGCTCGTGCGGGACGATTTCGACGGGGCGGGCATTTCGCTCCTGGTGCAGGGCGAAGGGCTTTCCCGCGAAGCGATGACGCGCCGGCTCAAGGAGGCGCAGCGTCCCACGGTCCTTTTCGGCGCGCGGAGTTTCTGGGAGGGCGTGGACGTGGCGGGGCCGGCGCTCTCATGCGTGGTTTTGACGCGACTTCCCTTCGCCCAGGTGGGCGACCCGATCGTGGAGGCGCGGGCCGAGCGCATCGACTTGGCGGGCGGCAGTTCTTTCCGCGAGTATCTCCTGCCCGAAGCCGTGATCCAGTTCCGCCAAGGATTCGGCCGGCTTGTGCGCACCCGCGAGGACCGGGGCGTGGTGGTGATCACCGATCCCCGGATCGCCACCAAATCGTACGGCGCCGTTTTCAAGCGCTCCATCCCCGCCACGCTTCATATCGAAGCCGATGCCGCCGGACTCCTCTCCCGCACATCCGATTTCCTCGCATAACCCTCCCCCGATCCTTACGGTAATGTCACTTTCCGCTTGCAATTTGGGCGGAAATATGGTATAATATACTTAATGGCACGCAAAAGCAAAGTTGAGTTTCCGGCAAAGGCGAAACGAAGTTGTAACCCTTTGTCCCGCGCCGGGTATACAGGGCGAGGGGAGAAAACGAAATGGCACTTAACATAGACCAGATCAGGAATTACAACCGGGGCGGGTCGCTCGCCATCGCCGATGCGGGCGGCGAGGGTCCGGCGCAGATCGAGAAGACCGGCTTTTTGCATTGGATCAAGTTGCGCTTCGGCAATATCCGGGCCATCGAAAAGAACCGGACGACGCTCGATACGCTACGGGCCGCGATCCAGAACGACCCGCGCTATTTCGACGACGAGGTGCAGAACCGCGCCGCGCAGCTCCTGGCCGACGTCTCCACCAGTCGCACGATCGGCGCGACGAAAATCAAGGGGATAATCGCCGAGCTCGATCGGATGTCCACGCCGGTGGAACAGCGCAAGTCGGTGATGCGACTCGCCACCGGCCATCTCCTCGGTCTGGGCCTGCCGGAAGGCGCCGCCGGGATGGAGCAGGCCTACAAAAACGCAGCGGTGAAATTCGTTATGAAACTCCAGCCGGGCGAATCCTACGCCGACATCAGGGTGGCGGATCGCCTGCGCGAATTCAACGCCATAATGGACAGAGTATACGCCCGGCTGGGCGACAATCCCGACGCCAAGAAGCTTTTCGCCTCGTATGTGGCCAAGGACCGGCTCTTTTCCGGCAATGGCGCGATGAAGAGCGAAGAGGCCATCGCCGCGCTCGTCGACGGCATCAAGGAAACGGTCGGCGAGTTGGACCAAATCGGCGCGAAACATGGCGAGACGGTCCGCGCCAATATTCTGGCGGGACTGAACGAGCTGGGTTCGCCGATTCCCGGCGACGTCTTGCGCAGCCACCTCGACGGCGCCGCCAACCTGCCGAAATGCGGCCTCGACCAACTCAATGCCAATTCTTCCGCGGCGGAAATCCACGATGCGATCGCCAAGTTCGTCCGATCGATCGAGACGAAACTCAATGCCGTGCGCTTCGATTCGGACGATCCGTACACGATTGTCTGGCTCCAGAAAATCATCGGCATGGGCGCGGTCGTTTCGCTCTCGAACGACGAAAAGAAGTCGCTCCTCGATGCGCTCAAGACGGAGCGGGGCGGCAATCTGCTGACGTTCTACGGCGCCAACGCGGTGGGGGCCGGTCCGTTCCAGACGATGCTCGTGAACGTCGAGACCGGTCTGCAGACGCAGCTCAAAGTCGACGTGGATGGCGCCCCGCCCAACACGCTGGTCGAGATGCCGGCCGACTACAACGCCGCGCTACTCCCGGCCAACGCGATTTCCGATATCGACCCGGAATTGGCGGCAAACGGCAATCAAGGGCAAAAACCATGACCCAATACGAACAGCTTATCGGCGAAATCGCCGCGGCCGGCGACATCCAAATCGAGATCCAAGCCGACCGAGTGGCGGAAATCGCCGTAGACGGCACGATGGTGCTGGTCAAACCTGCGGACGCCGTAGAGACGTCCGTTATGCTTTTTTCCGTGCTGGTCGACGAAGGCGTGGATGACGCGCAAATGAAAAAGGCGCTCGAGATGAGCCTTTTCGGGCGCGGGACGGCCGGCGGCTCGATCGGCCTCTTTGTGGATTCGCTGATCTATTCGACCCGCCAGTCGCTCGAAGGGCTCTCCGCGCAGGAGTTTGCCGAACGGCTGGTGCAGTTTGCGCACGATGCGCAGCGAATCGGCGAGGCGCTTGCGACGGCTCCCGCCGGAGACGCGGATCGCGGCTTGGCGCCGCACGAGGGCCTGCATCAAGTGGTGTAACCGCTTAAAGAAAGGATAGCGCATGACTTTTACCGAACTTATCGCGACACTGTCGAAGGAGCTCGGCGGGCAATCCGGACACCATCGACGACATCAACGACGACCTCCGCAACTTCCTCTTCGAAAACTAGGCGACCATCGAACCGCTCCTCAAGGAAGTCCCCATTGCGATGGGCGAAAAGTATTGACCGGGAATGCAATTTCAAACATGGATAATAATATATGACATTTGAAGATATTGTGGCGGTTCTGGAGCACGCTTTCAAGCTGGAGCTGAAGGTCGTGGAGGATACGACGGCGTTCGAGGTCGCGAGCGAGGATGGCGGCACGCGGGTCAAGGTGCTGATCCAGTACGCGGACGAGCGGCGCAAGGTGCTGCTTTCGGCCGATATTGGCGAGATGCCGCCCGAAGGCGGCGCAAAGCTGATGCGTACGATGATGGAGGCGAACAACCTCTTTTCCGGAACGGCGGGCGCGACACTTGCGCTGGATGGGGCGTCCGGCCGCTTTCGCCTTCAGAAGTACGAGTCGCCGGACGAACTCGCCAACGACGCCGAGCCAAAGCTCGTCTCGTTCATTGAAACGGCGCTCGTTTGGAGCCGGTCGATAGCGGATTTCAAGCCTTCGGTCGACGAAGCGGAAGCGGCCGGCTCCGGCGGGTTCGGCATGATTCAGGTGTAACCTTCCGCCGCTTCGCGTGTAAACCCGGTAGAGGAACAGTATCGAGGAGTCGCAATGGGTGTAGATCTCGGCAATTTGTCCATATCGCTGGACCGCTTCAACGAAGTTGCAAGCGGCAAGTACAACATCGGCCAGCTGAAGCTCAGCGGGGACGGCACCAGCGTCTATCGCACGAACAACCACAAGACGTGGACGATCTTCAACAACACGAAGATCAGCTCCGCCGAATCGCTGGCGATAAAAACCGCATTCTGCAGGGCTCTCGCAAACGAGGGGCTTTCGACGGACGACATCAACGACATCAAGGAGAAGCTTGG
>CAMZDY010000043.1 GCA_947305585.1 uncultured Verrucomicrobiota bacterium
CGCGTCCTTCGGTGGGCAAGACGTCGCTCGCCATGAACATCGCCGAAAGCGTGGCCACCGGGCAGATGATGGACGGCTCTCCCGTCAAGCACGACAGCCGTCCGCACGCCGTCGGGATCTTCAGTCTGGAAATGCCGGTGATGCAGCTCAGCAAGCGCATGATCGCCGGCCGGGCCCAGATCAACACCTGGATGCTCAACCGCAACTTCTTCAACCGGGACGAAAAAGCCCGGCTCACCAAGCAGCTGAACGGGGCGGTGAACGTGCTCAACAAGGCGCCGATCTACGTGGACGACACTGCGGCGCTCGACATCATGGATCTGCGCGCCCGCGCCCGGCGCATGAAGAAGCAGTACGGCATCGAACTGATCGTGATCGACTATCTCCAGCTCTGCCAGTGCCGCGAGGCCGCCCGGCAGGGACGTCAGCAGGAGGTGAGCATGATATCCCAGCAGGTCAAGGCGATGGCCAAGGAACTGGATCTGCCGGTCATCGTCCTTTCGCAGCTCTCCCGCGCCAACGAGCAGCGCGGCGACAAGTACGAAAAGCCCAAGCTCTCCGACCTGCGCGATTCGGGCGCCATCGAACAGGATGCCGACGTGGTGTTCCTGCTGCGCCGTCCGAGCCGCATCGCATCCGACCCCGACGCCAAGGACGAGCGGCTCGCGATCATCGACGTGGCCAAGAACCGCAACGGCGAGACGGGAGAGGTGAAGGTGGACTTCTGGCGGGAATTCACCCGTTTCTTCGACCGCAATCCTTCGGACGAAGGCAAGGAGTTCGACAACGAAGAGGAAAAATACGAACAGGGCAGCTTTGCGGCCGAGGATCCCAATTTGTGATGAAATGCGAAATCTGCCATAAGAAAGAGGCCACCACCCAGCTGGAAGGCAGCAACGCCGACGAGATCAAGTACGTCTGTGCCGACTGCGCGGGAGAAAACGGCTTCTTCGACGATCAGGACGCGCGGGACGAAGGCAACGACGCCGTAGACGAAGTGCTGGAGTCGCTGGGCGGCATGCTCGATTCGATCAGCAAGAGTCTGGGCGGCGGCGAGCAGGACGAGGAGGAAACGGGCAAGAAGAATCTGCGCCGGCTGGAGTTTCCCGTCCAGGAGATTCCGCCCCGGCTGGAGTTCTGCGGACTCTTGCAGCTGGAGGGGATTTTCCTCACCGGCGAACTGGCCGACGCGCGGCAGATCTTGAGCGAGAACGACATCCGGATGGAGGGGCTCCCGTACGCCACCCTGCCGGAGACGGGCCATCTTTATCGCCTCACCTACCGGGGCAAGGGCGCCGGACGGCTCGATTCGGTGCGCGAGACGGTCCGGAAAGTGTTCGACCTGGAGCTTTCCGCCCGCGAGGCGCTCCGGGAAGAGCTCGCCCGGCTCTACGCCGACACCACCATCCGGGCGCTCGCCATCCTGCAGAGCGCCAAACTGCTTTCGCCGGACGAACTCATCGACCTCCTGTCGCCCATGCGGCTGGCGGCCACCGACGGGCTCGTCTCGGGCATCAAGGAGCAGGATCTCGTCCGGCTGGCGACGGCGGACAACCGTCGCGACTACTACCGGATGAACGACGACGAACGCGCCATCGTGGATGCCGACCGGGCCGACGACATCAACGACATTTTCGCGGGCGTGCGCCTCAAGTGGAAGAAGGGGATGTACTGATGGGCGAACTCAAACTCACCAAACACGCGCTGGACGCGTTGAACGGGGCGGACAGTTGCGCCCGGCAGATGGGGCACGACGCGGTCGGTTGCGAACATATTCTCCTCGCCATGCTGGCCATTCCCGAAGCGATGGCGTGCAAGCGGTTCGTCACGCTGGGGCTGAAGCTGGAGGACATGTCCGAAGCCATGCGCACGATGATTTCGGAATACTCCCAGAACATCCAGCAGCGCGGACAGCTGCCGGTCACCGGTCGCACGCGCAAGGTGCTGGAGCTGGCGCAGTACGAGGCGGGCGGAGGCAATCCGGTGGGCACCACCAATCTCGTGGTGGCGATGATGAAAGAGGGCGAAAACGCCGCCGCGCAGATGATGTTCAACGCCGGGTTGAGCGTCCAGAAGTTCATGGCGGCCAATCCCTCGGATCCGCAGTCCGGCTCCGGCAAGGGCAACGCGAAAAACGCCGAAGCGGAAGAAAAGCGTCAGGAGGGCGCCAACGGCAAGGCCGCCAAAACCCCCACCGTCAACACTTTCGGCCGCGACCTCACCCAGCTGGCGCAGGAGGGCAAGATCGATCCCGTCGTGGGGCGCTTCAAGGAACTGGAGCGGCTCGTGCAGATCCTTTCTCGCCGCACCAAGAACAACGCGGTGCTGATCGGCGAGGCGGGCGTGGGCAAAACGGCAGTGGTGGAGGGACTGGCCCGCGCCATCAACGCCGGACTCGTCCCCGAGCGCATGCTGGACAAGCGCGTGGTGGCGCTGGACATGGCGCGCGTGGTGGCCGGCACGCAGTATCGCGGACAGTTCGAAGAGCGGCTCAAGAAGATCATCGACGAAGTCAAGCGCGCGGGCAACATCATCCTCTTCCTCGACGAGATCCACACGATGGTCGGGGCAGGCGGGGCGGAAGGCGCGATGGACGCCGCCAACATCCTCAAGCCCGCGCTCGCCCGAGGCGAGCTCCAGTGCGTGGGCGCCACCACGCTCAAGGAATACCGCAAGTCGATCGAGAAGGATGCGGCGCTGGAGCGTCGTTTCCAGCCGGTGCAGGTGGACGAACCCTCGGTGGACGATTGCATCGCCATCCTGGGCGGAATCGCCGCCAAGTACGAGGAGCATCACGGCGTCAAGTATACGCCCGAGGCGCTTCGGGCGGCGGTTGAACTCACGGCCCGCTACCTGCCCGCGCGCCAGTTGCCGGACAAGGCCATCGACGCGATGGACGAAACCGGTGCGCGGCTCCGGATGAAGCATAGCGCGCGTCCCGACGAGTTCACGGCGCTCCACAACGAACTGCAGGAGCTTCGTCGCCGGCGCGAGGAGTATTCGCGCAAGGGCGCGTTCGAACAGGCTGCCGTGCTGCGCAACGACGTGCTGGAGAAGAAGGCCGTCTACGACAAAAAGCTGGAGGAGTGGCGCAAGACGCATTCCGAACGCATCCTCCCGGTGGGCGAGGCGGACGTGCGCGAAACCGTTTCGCTGATGAGCGGGGTGCCGGCCGAGAAGATGGACTCCGCCACTGCCGGCAAGCTCCTGGCGATGGAGCGCGATCTCGGGGAAGTGGTGATCGGGCAGGACGAGGCGATCAAGGCCATCGCCAAATCGCTCCGTCGCTCCCGGGCGCTGTCGGGCGATACGCACCGTCCCATCGGCAGTTTCCTCTTCCTCGGCCCCACCGGCGTCGGCAAAACCCATCTCGCCAAGATGCTGGCCGAAAAGGTCTATGGCGAGCGCAAGGCGCTCATCACGATCGACATGTCGGAATTCCAGGAGAAGTACTCCTCCTCCCGGCTGGTGGGCGCGCCGCCCGGCTACGTGGGCTACGATGAAGGCGGCCAGCTCACCGAGAAGGTGCGTCGCCGTCCCTATTCGGTGGTGCTCTTCGACGAGTTCGAGAAGGCCGACGGCAACGTGACCAACATGCTGCTGCAGATCCTGGACGACGGGCGCCTCACCGACGGACAGGGCCGCACCATCGATTTCCGCAACACGATCGTCATCTGCACGGCCAACCTCGGCTTCGACTTCGCCCGCGAAGGGCGGAGCCTCGGGTTCCAGGCGGAAACGGTCGAGACGAGCTACGACGCGCTCAAGCGCAAACTGCTGGACGAGGCCAAGAAGACTTTCCGGCCCGAACTCCTGAACCGGTTCGACGATACGGTAGTCTTCCGCAAGCTCGGCCGTCCGGAAATGGAGCGCATCCTCCAGCTGGAGCTCGACAAGCTCCAGGAGCGGCTCAAAGACAACAAGATCAAGATTTCGCTCGACCCGAAGGCGGTCGAATTCCTCATCGGCAAAGGCTACGATCCGAATCTCGGGGCGCGTCCGCTCCGTCGGGTGGTGCAGACGTATCTCGAAGATCCGCTTGCGGACCTGGTGCTGGCCGGCGAGGCGCATCCGCGAATGAAATTCAAACTGAACAAGGAAGGAACGGGACTTACCGTATGAACACCAAAGATCTGAAAGCGGCGTATAAGACGATCGAGGCGGACCACTTCGCCCCCAAGATGGAGATCAGTTTCATCGATGGCGACAAGCGCGAGACGCTCCATTACGAAAAAGTGACCTGGAACATCGGCGGCGAGGAGAAGGGTCTCCGGTACGGCGAGAATCCCGGACAGGAAGCCGCGCTCTACCGTCTCCTGGACGGCAATCTCCGGTTGGGCGAGGTGGAGATGCTCCAGCCCGGACGATATCTCGCTTCGGTGCCGGAGCTGCTGCAGTCGGGCAAGCACCCGGGCAAGACGAACATCACCGACACCGACAACGCGCTCAACATCCTCCGGTATCTCACCGAAAAGCCGTGCGCCGTGATCGTGAAGCACAACAACCCCTGCGGCGTGGCGCTCGGGTCCACGCTGGCGGAGGCGTATTTCCGCGCCAACAAGGCGGACCGGCTCGCGGCGTTCGGCGGGGCGATCGCGCTCAACCGCGAGTGCGACCTCGAAACGGCCCGGCTCATCCTCGAGAACTACGCCGAGGTGGTGGTGGCGCCCGATTTCCAGCCCGGCGTGATGGATCTGTTCGCCACCAAGAAGAACCTGCGCGTGTTCCGCATCCGGAACATGGCGCGCCTTACCGACTTCGTGTCTAAGCACGTGGTGGATTTCAAGTCGCTCATCGACGGCGGCATCGTGGCGCAGACGTCGTTCGCGGTGAACGCCCACAGCAAGGAGGATCTGATGCCCGCCTTCTGCAAGCGCAAAATCGTGGACAAGGCCACCGGCGAAACGTCGTTCAAGAACTACCAGATCAAGCGTCTGCCCACGCTGGCCGAATTCCAGGATCTGTGGTTCGGCTGGCTGGTGGAGGCCGGCGTCACCTCCAACTCCGTCCTGTACGTGAAAGACGGCGTGACGGTTGGCATCGGCACCGGCGAGCAGGACCGCGTGGGCGTGGCGGAGATCGCCCGCGACAAGGCCTACACCAAGCATGCGGACTGGATCAGCTGGGAGAAGTACGGCAAGCCCTACAACGACCTCCAGCTCGCGTTCGGCGCGGAAGACGGCGCGCGCAAGCAGGCCGAGATCATGGAACAGACGCGCGCCGAGAAGGGTGGACTGCCCGGTTGCGCGATGGTGTCGGACGCGTTCTTCCCGTTCCGCGACGGCGCGGAGGTGGGCATCCGCGAAGGCATCACCAGCATCATCCAGCCCGGCGGCGCCATCCGCGACTGGGACGTGATCGACTGCTGCAACGAGCACAATATCGCGATGGTCTTCACCGGCCAGCGTTCGTTCCGCCACTAAGCGAGGACCGGTTTATGTTCATCGCCTGTCTGGACCTGGAAGGCGTGCTCGTGCCGGAGATCTGGATCGAGTTCGCGAACAAGGTGGGGATGCCGGAGTTCAAGCTCACCACGCGGGACGAGCCCGACTACGACAAGCTCATGCGCTATCGCATCGACCTTTTGAACAAGAACGGCTTCGGGCTCAAGGACGTGACGGACGTCATCGCCCGGATCGCGCCGCTCATCGGCGCGCAGGAGTTCCTCGACCGTCTGCGCGAAAAGACGCAGGTGCTCATCCTCTCCGACACCTTTGACCAGTTCGGCCGGCCGCTCATGCGGAAGCTCAACTGGCCCACGCTCTTCTGCAACTCGCTCGTCGTGGACGAAGCCGGACGCATCACGGGACACAAGATGCGCTGCCCCCATTCCAAGCTCACCACGATCAAGGCTTTGCAGAGTTGCGGTTTCGACACCATCGCCGCCGGCGACAGCTACAACGACCTCGAGATGATCCGCGCCTCCAAGGCCGGCTTTCTGTTCCGTTCGACCGCCCAGATCAAGGCCGACAATCCCGACCTTCCGGCGTTCGAAACCTACGACGATCTGGCCAATGCCATTTTCGACGCTCTGTAGTTCCTTGCTGCTGGCCTTTACGGTCTCCACCGACCTCTTGGGACTGGTCGGCGGGGATCATGCGTTCTTTTCCGCCCTGAACCGCAACCTCGCCGGACGCGTGCGCGTACTCTGCACCACCCCGGAGGCCGTTGCGGTCTGCAAGGCGTCCGCCCGGTTCGACGAGATGCCGTCGGTCGATTCGGTGCTGGACTACTATCTCCAGCATGGCGCGGGGCTCCTTTCTCCGCGAGATCGCGCTTCGCTGCTCGACGGCGATTTCGACCGCGTCCGGCGCGCGGTGACGCGTCGCGACTATTCCGGCGTGTCGCTCTTCCCCAAGGCGGACGACCCCAACTACTTCCTCAACAACTATCTCCTGTCGCTCAAGAGCCGGCTTCCCGATCCCGCCAAGGGCACGGTGCTCCAAGCTTCGGATCTGAACGACCGGGAACTGGCCGCGCTCGTGGACCTGGCCTCGAAGCGGGACGACGTGTTCCTGTCCGGCGCGCCGTTCCACACCTTTCTGGCCAAGCGCGCATCGCTCCGGGAGATCAACGTCCTGTCGCTCGTCTCCCTGCTGGCGGTGGTGGCCATTGGCTTCTGGCTGTTCGGCAACTTCCGCTTCGTGGTGCCCACGCTGCTTACGCTCCTTGCCGGTTTCGCGGCCGGCACGATCGCGCTCTTCGTCTTCTATCCCGCGCCCCACGTGCTCACTTTCGTCTTCGGCACTTCGCTTATCGGCCTCGGGGTGGACTATTGCTATCATGGCCGCTCCGCGAATCTGCTCAAGGCGCTCCTTTCCACCATTCTTGCGTTTTCGCCGCTCTTTTTCGCGCATTTGGCCGTGTTGGGCCAGATGGCGGTGTTTTCGGTGACGGGTCTCGTAACCATTTTCCTATGCGTAAGGTCGCGATAGTCTTGTTTCTGATCACTTTGCCCGGGATCTTCCTTGTCCGGTTGGGCAATGACGTCTCGGCGTTCCATCGTCCCCATCCGCTGATGATCAAGGGCGAACAGGCGCTCATGGAGGCCACCGGCATTTCCGCCGCCGGGTTCACGCTCACCCGCGCGTCCGATCTCGAATCCGCGCTCGAGGCCGAGGAAGCCAAGGGCGTGGAAGGGCTTTCCGCCATCGTGCCCAGTCTCAAGCGTCAGCGCGAAAACTTCGAACTGGCGGCCGATTTCGCCGGAGTGTCGCCCGACTGGTCCCGTTTCGACCCGGTCACTCCGGACAACATTCCCTTCCCGGTGTCGGCCATGAGCGCCGTAGTGGGCGACGAAATCATTCTCCTCGCGCCCGGCGGAACCGACTTCAAACCGCAACAGGCGCTTACCGACATCTTCGATTCGCTCGCCCGCGAGACCTACGTGCTCCTTGCGGTGTCGTTGGCGGTTATGCTCTGCGTGTTGGCGCTCGTGGGGTCGCTCGGGTTGCTGCTGCCGGTGTTCATGGCGGTGGCGAGCACCTTGGGCGTTTTGGGCTATTTCGGTCTCCCCGTCACTTTCTTCCAGCTCCTCGTATTTTTCGTGGTGGTGGGGCTCGGGATGGACTACGCCATTTTCCATCGCGCCGGCAAGGCCGACCGCGTGGTGCTGGCGAGTTTCCTCACTTCGCTGGTGGGACTCGGCATGCTGGCCTGTACGTCGTTCCAGGTGACCCGTTCGATGGGCATCGCGTTCGCCCTGGGGCTCTCCTTCGCCTACTTCTATTCCAAATATGTGGTACCGGCAAAGTGAGCAGTCGGCCGGCCGTTGGCGCATCTGGAGCCTCTGGCTCGTCTACCGTCTCTTCGGCAAACGGGCGGTGCAGTGGCTCCTGTGGCCGGTTTTCGCCTTTATCTATCCTTGGTGCAAACCTGCCCGCGCGGCCTTGGACCGGTATTACCGCATCTTGGGCGTGAAGCCGCGTCCTTTCCGCCATTTGCTCGGTTTCGCGCAGCAGATGATGGACAAGACCGACGCCTGCACGCTCTGCAAGAATCCTCCGCGCATGACGGTCACAGGCGATCCCGGCTGGGATAAGGGCGCGTTTCTGGTGAGTACCCATGTGGGCACGATCGAGGTGCTGCCCGCGCTGGCCCGGAAGGGACTGGCCGTGCCGCACGTCCACGCCTTCCAGCAGCTTTCGCACGATGCCGTTTTTACGAGTCTCTTTCTCCGCCATCTGAACGGACGCTTCACCTTGCACGCGGTGGAGGATATCGGGGTGGAGACGGCAGTGGCGATGCAGGAAGCCATCCGGAAGGGCGATCTCGTCCTCATGGCGGGCGACCGGCTCTCGGCCGGCGAAACCGCCTCGCTCCGTCGCGATTTTCTGGGCCGCACTTGCCGGTTCCCGAAGGGCGTATTCGTGTTTGCCCGGCTGATGGAGGCGCCGGTCTACGCCATCGCCTGCGTCAAGACCGGCCCGAACGACTACGAGGTGCACGCCAAGCGGCTGTCCGGCGATCTGCTGGACGGCTACGTCCGCTTCCTGGAGGACGAAGTGCGCCGCCACCCCTACCAGTGGTTCCAGTTCTACGATTTCTTCGAATAACACACTTTCCCCTTGCTTTTTGGGTCAAAATATGGTATAATATATAATAATGAATGATAGATTGTTAAATCCGGATTATCGGGATATGGTCGAGTGCCTTCTGCGGGAGGGCGTGGACTTCATGCTCGTAGGAGGGTATGCCGTTGCATTGCACGGATGGCCGAGGACCACGTTTGATATTGACTTCTGGATTATGGCGAACCCCGATAACGCCAAGGCGGTAATGCGGGCGATAAAGGCGTTTGGTGCGCCATTGATGGAATTGACCGAGGAGGATTTCCACAAGCCGGGCATGGTATTCCAGATTGGCAACGAGCCGCAACGCATCGATATTATTTCCGCAGTTGACGGACTGGACTATGCGGATGCAGTCGGTCGAGCGGTAAAGATGAATGTCGACGGGATGGAAATCAAGGTTTTGTCGCTTGATGATCTAATCGTGAACAAGCGTGCGTCCGGTCGTCCCAAGGACATTGCCGATGCGCTGGCG
>CAMZDY010000044.1 GCA_947305585.1 uncultured Verrucomicrobiota bacterium
CGTTCGACAACTACTATTCCACCAATTCGCCGGAGAACAAGGAGCTTTCCGAGTCGATCTACAAGGCGGCGTTGGAAGCCGGAGTCATCACCAAGAAGACGACGGCGCAGCTCTATTGCGAGCATTGCAAGATGTTTCTCCCCGACCGCTTCGTGAAGGGCACGTGCCCCAAGTGCGGCGCGGAGAACCAGTACGGCGACAGCTGCGACAAGTGCGGATCCACCTACGGCGCGGAGGAGCTGGGGGCGCCTAAGTGCACCACGTGCGGCGGGACGCCGGTCGTCAAAGACTCCGAGCATCTCTATTTCGAGCTCGAGCCCAACCACGACTATCTCGAGAAGTGGATCCCGGACCACACCACGAGCGACGTCAGCAACAAGCTTCTGGAGTGGTTCAAGGAGCCCTTGCGGGGCTGGTGCATCTCGCGCGACGCGCCGTACTTCGGGTTCAAGATCCCGGGCTACGACGACAAGTTCTTCTACGTGTGGGTGGATGCGCCCATCGGCTACATCGCGTCGCTCAAAAACTGGTGCGACCGCAGCGGCAAAGACTGGAAGGAGTATTGGGGGAGCGAGCTCTACCACTTCATCGGCAAGGATATCATCCGCTTCCACTGTCTCTTCTGGCCGGGCATGCTCCACACGGCGGGGATTCCGGGGCCCGACAAGGTGTTCGTGCACGGATTTTTGACGGTGAACGGCGAAAAGATGTCGAAGTCCAAAGGTACGTTCGTCAATGCGCGCACCTATCTCGACAATCTTCCGGCCGACGCCCTGCGCTACTACTACGCGGCCAAGCTGGGCGGCACGGTGGACGATATCGATCTCAACCTCGCGGACTTCGTCCAGCGCGTCAATTCCGATCTCGTGGGCAAGATCACCAACATCGCTTCGCGCGGCGGCCAGATGCTCCAGAAGAAGCTGGAGGGCCGGCTCGGAACGCTGGACGAGGAGGGCCGGGCGCTCGTCAAGAAGTGCCATGATGCCGCCGAGACGGTCGCGAAGTTCTACGAGGACCGCAAGTTCAACCAGGCGGTCATGGAGATCTGCAAGCTGGCGGACGCCGCCAACGAATATTTCGACAAGCACGAACCCTGGAAGACGGTCAAGACCGATCTCGAAACCACGCGCACCACCTTGACCGCGGCCTTGAACGCGTTCAGGCTGATCGCGATCTACCTGAAGCCCATTCTGCCCGTCTACGCCGACAAGGCGATGGCGCTCTTCGGCGAAACCGAATGGACGTGGGAGAGCCTCGGGAAGACGTTGGAGGGTACGGCGCTCGGGCCTTACGAATATCTCGCTTCGCGCATCGACATGAAGCAGGTGGATGCGATGATCGCGGCGGCCACGGTCAAGCCGGCCGAAAGCGGCGAGGTGGCGCACGAGTCGCGGGCGAGCAAGAACAAGGAGAGGCCCTCCGCGCCGCTCAAGCCGGAGATCCAGTTCGGCGACTTCGAAAAGCTCGATCTGCGCATCGGGCGGGTGGAGACGTGCGAGATCGTGCCGAAATCTTCCAAGCTCCTCAAGTTCGTGCTCGATTGCGGCGGCCTTGGGAAGCGGACGATCTTTTCTGGTATCCGCCAGGCGTATCCGGAACCGGAGCGGCTGGTGGGCAAAGAAGTGGTGTTCGTGGCCAATCTCGCGCCCCGGAAAATGTCGGTCGGCGTGTCCGAAGGCATGATCCTTTTCGCGGGCGAGCCGGGAACGAACGGCGGAGTGCTAATGCCTACGGGCGAAGCGGGCGGGGGGACCGTGGTCTCATGAGCGGGCTGGTCATAATCCTCGCCTGGGCGATCGCAGCTGCTTTCATGGCGGCGTATTTGACGATGGTCATGGGCGAAGTGACATACGTGACGCTAGCCGACGGACGCAAAGAGGAGCGGAAAATTCCCTTCCTTTTCAAATTGCTGTTGCCGCTCTGCCCCAACTTCTACCGTTTCGTGAAAGACGAATGGGTGAAGGCGGACGAAAAACGGCTGGCGCAGGCGGGATATGACGGACTTGTGAGCGGGCGGGAATTCGTGGCGCTCAAGATGATGCTCTTGTGGGTGTTGCCGGAATTGTGGCTCTACGGCGCCATCAAACGGCGGCACAAGTCGATCATGCGGAGTCTTCCGTTCGTCCTCGACCTCCTCACTTTGAGCGTGGAAGCGGGCATGGACTTCGTTTCGGCGCTGCAGCGCAATTGCGCCTCCCGGCACATGACGCCGCTCAACGAGGAGCTGCTCCGGATGACGAAGGAGATCCAGGTGGGATCTTCGCGCAAGGAGGCGCTGAAGCACATGTCCGAGCGCGTGCAGGAGCCGAATCTCCGGGCGTTCGCGTTCGCGCTCATCCAAGCGGACGAGCTGGGCGTGCCGTTAGGGACGGTGTTGCGGATCCAGTCGGAGCAGCTTAGGTCCAAGCGCTTCGACTACGCCGAGCGGATGGCGGCGCAGGTGCCCACCAAGATGTTGGGACCGCTGATGCTCTGCATCTTCCCGGCCGTGTTCATAATCTTGCTGGTGCCGGTGCTGTCCAACGCTTTCAAGGGGATATTCTGATGAAAAACTTCGAGCTGGAGATTCTGAACGGCGAACTGAAGGGCAAGCGTTTTCCTATCAAGCCGGGCGGGATCAAGCTCGGGCGCAGCTCTTCCAACGACGTGGCGATTCCGGATATCGAACTGTCGCGGTCGCACTGCATTTTCGAAATGTACGGCGAAAGCGTGCTCCGCGTGACGGATCTCGCCTCGGCCAACGGCACCCGGGTGAACGGGAAAGACATCGGGTCGAAGTCGGTCGAGCTCAATAGCGACGATGTGGTGGAGGTTGGCGATACCAGAATACGGATCGTGACGAACCGGCCGGAATCGCCGGAGGCCAAGGACAAGCCGAAAGACCGGCCCATGGAAAAGCCGGGCCTGTTGTTGACGGAACAGCAGAGCAAGGTGGCCGAAAAGCCGAAGGCCACCACCAAGGAGCGGATGCGGCAGATCCTGTGGGGGGCCACGGTGCTGGTGCTTGTGCTGGCGTTTGCGGTCGTATTGATGTCGCCGAGCGAGATGGGCGATTCGGGTCCGCGGAGACGTCAGTCGCGTGCGGAAGCGAAGCCGCTGGCGGAAGAGAGCGATGCCGCCAGGGACGGCGGAATGGAATTTTCCTACGAGCGGGTGAATGCGGATTCCAAAGGCATTTTCCGTTTGGCCATCACGATGGAGGAGGGGAATCTGATGCGGGTGGAGCTGGACGAAGTGGGCGATGCTCCGCGCCACATCAACGAGGTCAAGACGATCAAGCCGAAATCGGTTCTAGTGCTGAAGGACATCTTCCGCGAGGCGGAGCTGGACAAGCTGGATCGCGAGTATCTCGGTCCGGAAAGCGAGCCGCCGGTGCTGAAGTCGTCGGTGCTGGAATATTCGCCCCGGCCCGGCGAACGGGCCAAGCGGATTTCGGTGGTCAACTTCCCCGAGCCCAGGAGCTTTAAGATGTTCGGCAAGAAGCTGGAGACCTTCGCCAACGCGGAGATGGGGCTTACGGAATTGGCTTACAACATCGACCAGTTGATGGAGATGGCGCGGGCAGCGGCGCTGACCGGCGCGACCAAGTACGAAGACCGCGACGTGAGCGACGGCAACCTCTATGCTTCGATCAAGGCGTACGAGGAGGCGCTGGCGTACCTCAAGACGGTCAATCCCAAGCCCAAGGAATACGCGATCTACATGGATCGGCTGGAGCAGTCGAGAGACGCGCTGGAGGCTAGGTACAAAGAGGTGATCGCCGATGCGGTGCGGTCGAAGCGGCTCGGCGAGAAGGAGGCCGCGCGGGACGGATTCCGTCAGGTGATGAACATGCTGGTGGACCGGAACGACGAGCGCTACCAGCAGGCGAGCATCGAACTGGACGATATCGAGAAAAGGCTCAAGAAGGGAGGCCGGTGATGGGTTTTTTGATGATGCTGGCCACTGCGGGGCTGCTGCTGGTGAAGTCCGATCCGGCGGGCGCGAACATAGTGATCGACGGAATTTCCTGCGGCGAGACGCCGCGGCTCGTGACGCATCTGGACGCCGCCTACGAGCATAAGATCATGCTCCGGAAGACTGGGTACCAGACGACCGAATTCACGGTGAGGTTCGAAGGTCGCAAACCGGCGCTGGTCAACCACAAACTGGTGCTGGATGCGGGCGTATTGGAGGTCAATTCCGAGCCGCAAGGTGCCAGCGTGACGTTGAACGGACAGGCCTGGGGCGTGACGCCGGTGACCATTCCCAACGTCCCCAAGGGCAGGCCCACGCTCAAGCTGAAGCTGAAGGGCTTCCGGGACGTGACGGAGGGAATAACCATCAACGCGGGCGACACCTACACGCTCAACTACGTGCTGGAGGGGCTGCCGGGCACGTTGGCGCTGACGAGCGTTCCCAGCGGCGCCAGATTCTATCTGAACGGCGAGCCCAAGGGCCCGGGTCCTCTGGTGCTGCCGGGGCTTGAAGGCGGCACTTACGTGGTGCGGGCGGAACTCGAAGGATACGCACCCGAAGAGCGCGAGGTGGAGCTGGAAGGCGGCGGCTCGAAGGCGGAGGAATTCGTGATGTGCAACACGATGGGCCGGCTCGAAGTGCGCACGGCTCCGGCGGGCGCGCAGATCATATTCGACGGACGCAACCTGGGGACCACCCGGACCAGCGACGAAGGGGCGGATTTCTCCAACTATTTCCACATCCCCAACGTCATGGAAGGCGAGCACACGCTGGTGGTGCGCAAGGAAGGCTATGCCGAGAAGGTGCGCCATCCCAAGATCAAAACGGGCAAGACTTCGAAATACAACGTCAGGCTGGATCGCGTGTTTTCGCCGAACGTGGAGGTGGTCACCACCACGGGAACGCTCCGGTGCTACCTCGTGCAGAAGGCCGAAAACTATCTCACGGTGGAAGTGTCGCTCGGAAACGTGAGGTCCATCCCCATGTCCGACGTCAAGAAAATCATCCCGATCGGAAATTGAAGACTCGGCTCGATCTGACGCTGGTGGAGCGGGGCCTGTGCGAAACCCGCACCAAGGCGCAGGCGCTCGTGATGGCGGGCGGAGTGAAGGTGGACGGGCAGATCGAATACAAGGCCAGCCGCAAGGTGGACTTGGATACGCCGGTCGAACTCGTTTCGGCGCCGCGCTTCGTGAGCCGGGGTGGCGAGAAACTGGAGGGTGCGTTCGTCTGTTTTCCGGGGCTTTCGGCCGAGGGGAAGATCTGCCTTGATGTCGGCTCCTCCACGGGCGGCTTCACCGACTGCCTCTTGCAGCACGGCGCGAAGAAAGTCATGGCCGTGGACGTGGGCACCAACCAGCTCGCCTACAAACTCAGGACCGATCCGCGAGTTTGGGTGCGCGAGAATTTCAACGCCAGATATATGAAGGCGGAGGATCTGCCGGAAACGCCGTCGCTCGCCGTGACCGACGTTTCCTTCATCAGTCTCGAACTTATCCTGCCGCCCATCCGCGACGTGCTCATGCCCGGCGGCGAGATCGTGGCGCTTGTGAAGCCGCAGTTCGAAGTGGGCAAGGGCAATGCGCCGGGCGGACTCGTGCGGGACGAGAGTCTCAGACTGGCGGCGGTGGATAAAATCCTTGATTTCGGACGCAACGCCCTGGGGCTCGAACTGCTGGGCGTGGAGCGATCGCCCGTGCCCGGCAGGGAGATGGGCAATATCGAATATCTTTCGTATTGGAGGAAGGCTCAATGATTGCCAAACTTCTTTTGGACAGGAAACGCGAGGGCGGGACGCTCTCGACGGAGGAAATAGAAGGTTTCATCGCCGGCTTCACGCAAGGCGAGATCCCGGACTACCAGATGGCGGCGATGGCGATGGCGATCTGCTGCCGGGGAATGGACGTTCGCGAGACGGCCGATCTCACCCGGGCCATGCAGAATTCCGGCCGGACGCTCGAATGGGACGTGCCGACGGCCGACAAGCATTCCACCGGCGGAGTGGGCGACAAGCTCTCGCTGATCATCCAGCCGCTCGCGGCGAGTTGCGGCGTGTTCGTGCCGTCGCTGACGGGGCGCGGACTCGGACTTACCGGGGGCACGGCCGACAAGCTGGAGTCGATCCCCGGCTACAGCTGTTCGCTGAGTCTCGAAAAGTTCCAGGCGGTGGTGAAGTCGGCCGGAGTGTCGATGGCGGTGCAGACGGACGAGATCACCCCCGCCGACAAGAAACTCTACGCCTTGCGCGACGTCACCGGAACGGTGGCCTCGATTCCGCTGATCGTTGGGTCCATCCTTTCCAAGAAACTGGCGGAAGGCTCGGACACGCTAGTTTTCGACGTCAAAACCGGTATCGGCGCTTTCATGAAGACGGAAGCGGAGGCGGTTGAGCTGGCGACCGCGCTGGTGAACGGCGCGCGGGCGAACGGACGGAAAGCGGCGGCGCTCGTGACCGACATGAACGAGCCGCTGGGGCGTGCGGTCGGCAACGCCAACGAGGTGGCCGAAGCGATCGCGATCCTGAAGGGCGAACTGGAGCTCCCAATCGTGCCGCTGTGCGTGGAGTTCGCCGCCTTGATGGTGGCGCTAGAAAAAGGTATGGCGCTTGACGAAGCGCGGGAGCTTTGCCGGACGAATCTCAAGAACGGAGCGGCCTACGCCAAGTTCGCGGCGATGGTGGAGGCGCAGGGCGGAAGCCTCGAGGCGTTCGCCCAAAAACTCGAGGAGCCGGTATTCAGGTTCACGTTGCAGGCTCCCAAGTCCGGCTACGTGGGGAATATCGATGCGCACCTCGTGGCCAAAGTGGCGTTCCAGTTGGGGGCGGGCCGGGCGCAGGCGGGCGACCGGATCGACGATCTCGCGGGCGTGACGTTGGCGGTCGGCCGGGGCGACAAGGTGGCGATGGGGTCGCCTTTGGCCACCATCTCGAGTTCGCGCACGCCCGACCTGCTGGAGCGCAACGCCGGGGAACTTCTGGCGGCGTTTTCGATCGTGTCCGAAAAACCCGAAGCGAAGGAGCTGATCGTATGGCGCAGTTCGATGTAAACGGAATGAGGAAGAAGTTTCCGGCCAAGAAGAGCCCGGAAGCGGACAAGGCGCGCGAACACAAGGCCAAGATCAAGGCGATCGCCCGGGAGTTCGAGCGGAAGAAGTCGGAGCTTACGGGGGGGGCGCCGCAAGTGAAGCGCGGCATCGCCTATTACGCCATCATAATCCTGGGGCTCCTGATGCTGGGCGGAATGGTGCTGTCGGTCTGCGGCAAGGGCGGACGTCAGCGCATCGAGCGCAGCCAGATCATGGTGGACCGGTCGATGGACAATCTGGCGATCGCGCTCGGAAGGTACAAATTCCACGTGGGCGAGTATCCGAGCCCCAAGGAGGGACTGGAGGCGCTGGCGGCCATCACCCCGCAGAAACGCGGCTGGTTCGGTCCTTACATCAAGAAAGTGGTGAAAGATCCTTGGGGCCACGACTACGTCTACGATTTGCGCACCGACGGATCTCCCGTCCTCTACAGCAAGGGTCCGGACGGGCGCGCCGGCACCACAGACGACGTCCTGCCCAAGCAGGAATTCTTCACCGAAGCCTTCCGCGACACCACCTGGACCAACCACTGGGTGCCTTACCAGCTGCGCGGAATCCTGGTGGCGCCGGACGAAAAGACGCGCCGCGAGTGGCAGGAGGAAGTGAAGAAATACTGAAATGGTTCTTGCAATCGCGGCGGAAATATGATATAATACTTACTATGAATAAAATTTTTACTCTTTGTCTTACCGTAATGGTCGCCGCCATGCTGGTTTTCGACCTGCAGGCATCCAACAAGAAGCGCAAGGGCGCATCCATTCTGGAGTTGGCGTTCTCCGAGGAAAACCAGAGCGAGGTCGATAGCGCGCTCAAGGAGCTCGGCGATGACGAAGCGGCTCCGGACGAAGCTCCGGCGCCTGCTCCCGAACCGGCTCCCGCGTCCGGACCGGCGCCTGCTCCCGAACCTGCCGCCATCAAGGAAGTGGTGAAGGAAGTGGTGGTGGAAAAGCCGGTCGAAGTGGTCAAAACGGTGATCGTGACCAACGTCATCGAAAAGGTGGTGGAGGTGGAGAAACCGGTGATCGTGACCAACACAGTCGAGCGGGTGGTCGAGCGCATGGTGGAGGACAAGGAGCTCAAGGACAAGATCGATTTCCAGGACGCGGTCAACACCGATCTCGCCGAGCGCAACGAACGGCTGGAAAAGGCTCTGGCCATCGAAAAGGAGCGGCGCGAGCATCTGGAGCGCGTGGTGCCCAAGAATCTCCAGCCCAAGACGGGCCGTCCCGCCAAGATCACTTCCGCCAATACGTTCTACGACCGCAAGGAAGGCGTGGCCATGTTCGACCGCCAGGTGCACGTTGACGACGAGAGCTACCAGCTTTGGGCGGACAAGGCCTACGTGTTCATGAGCGGCACCAACGACGTCCGGCGCATCGTGGCCATCGGCAACGTGGCCATCACCAACGAAGCGCGCCGCGCCTACGGAACGAAGGCCAGCTACTACAAGGAGGGCGGCATGGTCGTCCTCTACGGCGACAGCGACCGTCCCGCCGAAGTGCGCGACGAATCCAAGGCCGACGACCAGATCGTGAAGGGGTCCAAGATCAAATTCTGGATCGATTCCGAGCAGGTGCAGGTGATCGACGCCAACATCGAAGCGCCCACTTCCGGCGGCGGCAGCGATTTCAAGAAATACATCAACCGTTAAACCAACAGGAGAACCGAAATGAGCGAACAGACTAAGGCACTTCCGGCGAGCGTGAAACGCTATGCCATGTATCTTTTGATCATGGCCGGTTTGGGAGGCTTGATCTACGGTATCGACGTGGGCGTGATCG
>CAMZDY010000045.1 GCA_947305585.1 uncultured Verrucomicrobiota bacterium
CGTCCGCCACCACCACCTCGAGCTCCGCATAGTCCGAATCGAGCACGCTCTCGACACAGTCGCACAACACGTCCGACCGGTTATACACCGGAATTATCACCGAGACTTTCATATGCCGAATTATACTTGTTGGAAGAATTCTTCGATCGACTGGCGGAAATTGGCGACCGAGAAATAGTCCTCGACGAATTTCTTGGCCTCGCAACCCAGCTTTGCCCGCAACTCCGGGTCGGATCTGAGCTGCTTCAACTTTTCGGCCGCCGCCTGCACATCCGGCTTCGCCCATTCCCGCATATAACTCACGAAACCCGTTTCATCGATCGGCACCATTTCGTACGGCACCAGCATGGCCGTATTTTCGTTGCAGAATTCATTGGTGGAACTGTAGGCCGTAACCACTACCGCCTTGCCCATTTGCATCGACTCGGCCACTCCAAGTCCGAATCCTTCCGCATGGTGCAACGACAGATAAACGTCGCACGCATTGGTCAAAGAATAAAGATCGGTCTGCGAAAGATAGTCGGTAACCGCCACCAGTTGCTTGCGGATGCCCAGTTTCTCCGCCCGCGCCATCAATTCGGCCATCTTGCCGGAAAGGACTTTGGCACTATTGATTTTGAGCAACAATTTGCAGGTGGGGTCGCCGCCGAACGCAAGCGCGAACGCATCAAGCACGTCTTCCGCATTCTTGCGCGAGCCGGACCGCAAATCGAAATTGTAGAAAACCACGAAGTCGTCATTGCCGATATCAAACCGCTTTCGGGCCGAGGCCTTGTCCAGCACCCCGTCCGGAAGCGGCAAGAGCGGGTAGCGCACTTTGCAAACCGCGATAGAAGCCGGCAGTTCCCGACGGAAATACCGGAAGTTGAAATCGCTCATGGCGATTACCGCATTTGAATTCCGCAAATACGGGAACACCTCCAGCAAACCATGTTCGCCCTCCCAAAAAACAATCCGGCAACGTTTGACCGGAAGCTTTTTGGGCAACGGGCTGGTAACCATCTCTACCACATACTCGTATTTTAGCAAATTGCATTTGCCGGTCAACAAAGAAACGTAATCTGCTTGATTGGCTTTCCCGAAAGGACTATGCTTGGAGCCGATATCGATCACCTGAAAAGGAATTCCAGCCGCCTTGAGCATCACGGCGAAATCCCGCATGGTCTTGCTGAGCGAACAAGGCGCCCCGATATCGGCGACTATGGTTATCCCCTTGACCGGAACGGTTTTGCGATTCTTGACAATATTCAGCACGAAACGAAACTTTGACTGCCAGATGGCCGGCATTCTGCGTGCCGCATTCCACACTCCCTTTACTCCCCAAACCTTTACGAGTTGCGCTATATCTGACAGTTTCATAAAAGGACTTTCACTCCATGAATCTTTCGATGTCGGATTTGAAACGGGCGAGGGAATATGCAGAGCGGACGAAGGCCTGGCCGCGTTGGGCGCGCTTATGGGCTTCCTCGGGATCCCGGCGGATTTCCTTCAGCATTCTGGCGGCCTCCTTTACGTCGGCTTCGGCCCATTCCTTCATGGCGGGCGGATATTCGTGGGGCAGGATGGGCACCATCCTGTACGGCACGCACCAGGCGGTGTCGGGACGGCAGAATTCGGTGTTGGCGCTCCAGTCCGTGGCCACCACGCACTTGCCCTGACTCATCGCCTCGGCCATGCCGAGACCGAACCCTTCGCACTTGTGCAGCGAAATGTACACGTCCACTTCGCCGTAGAGATTGTCCAGTTCCTCCCGGGAAATGTAGTCGGAAATATGCACGAACTGCTTTTCCAGTCCCAGCGCCTGTACATTCCGCTCAAGATCCCGCACCTGCTGGCGATTCTTCTTGGCGCCCTTGGTCTTGAACACCAGCCTGGCCGTTTCGTCGCCGCCAAACGCCAGACCGAAAGCTTTCAGGGCGGCAGTGGCGTTCTTGCGCCAGTAGGAGCCGAAATCGAAATTGAAGAAGACCGTGAACTTGTCGCCGCGCTTCGCCTGCACCTCGCCCGACTTGAAGCGGAACGGATACGTTATCTTCCACACTTTCCGGTCGGGGAAAGCCCGGACGAAATAGCGATAGTTGAAATCGCTCATGGCGATTATTTCATCGCCCGATTCGCGCAGGAACGGCGCGGTTTCGTGAATGCCGTGTTCGCTTTCGTAGAAGACGATCCGCGCCACCCGGTGCCCCGACGCCATTTCCTTCGTGAGGGGACTACGGAACATCATCACCATGTGCGTATACCGGTGAAGATCGAAATCCTTGAGCGGCGTCAGCACCTGATCGGCATCCGCCTTTGGGATGTCGGACTTGAGCCGCGTATTGTAGGTCTGAACCGGAATACCCGCGTCTTTAAGATTCAGGACGAAATCGCGCAGCGTCTTGCTGACGGCCGGCCTTTCGGTCAAGTCGCCGATTACGGTAATGCCCGGCTGCGGCACTTTCACCTTGCTCGATCGGTGCAACTTCATGAGCCGGCGACGATGCACCGCCCAGGAGAAATTGCGCAGGACATATTCGCATATCCCCGTCAGGCCCCAAACCCTGACTTTCTTAAGAAGATCGAACAATTTCGCCATGAAGTTCATGCCAAGAGTTCGATGGATACGGGGCCGTCGTTGACGAGCGCCACCTGCATATCGGCCCCGAAGCGTCCGGTGCCCACTTTATCGGGCCCTAGGATGGAACGGAGCCGATCCACCACACGGTTATAGAGCGGCTCGGCGATCTTGCCGGGCGCGGCATTGGAAAACCCGGGACGGCGACCATGATCCATATCGGCGTAAAGCGTAAACTGGCTCACCACGATCACGCTCCCGCACACCTCCTCGAGCGAGCGGTTCATCGCCCCCTTTTCATCCTCGAACAGCCGCACTTGGGGAATGCGCGCGGCCAGTTTGTCGGCCGTTTCCGCAGTGTCGGAATGGGTCACGCCCAGGAGCACGAGATAACCCCGTCCGATTTCGCTGATCTTCTCGCCCCCGACCGAAACGGAAGCGCTCGAAACGCGCTGAAGCCATGCTTTCATCAGTCCCAGACTCCTCAGAAAAGCTTGTAGCGGATGAGTCCCAGATACTCGTGGAGGATATAGTTGCAGTCCACGTAGGCGTCGAAACTGGGGAACCAACGCGCCCAAGGATGCTCGGGATTCGGATTGTCCACCACCATGTGGTCGGTGGCGGCCGGAATCATCTCCACCTCGGGGGCGTAGCGACGGAAAATCATGAGCGAACGCGGCATGTGGGTGGCGCTAGTGACTAGCAGCGCCCTTTTGCCCGCGAGGATCTGGCCCAGAATCCGCGCCTCCTCTTCGGTGTTGCGCGGACCGTCGACCGGGAAGATGCAGTCGGGCGAGACGCCCAGATCCTGCAGGAAGGATGGCGTGGAGGCGGAGACGTCCGGCGAGGTGCAATAGACGGGGAGACACGATCCTTGCGCTTTCCAGAGGCGCGCCCCGTGCCATACCCGGTCGGCCGCTTGGTTGAGGTCGGAATAGGGTTGGGTGCTCCCTTTGGGGATGGCCGCCACGCCGCCGCCCAAGACGATGATGGCATCGGCCGGGGGCGCCGCTTCGGCGTGCACGGGAGGATAGTCCTTTTCGAGCGAAAGCGCCATTAGGTCCGTCACCACCTGAAGCGTCATAAGGAGATTGAGCGCGATGTCGAGCGCGAGAATGGCGATGCCCAGTTTGCGGCGTTTGAACGCCAGGAGGACAAGCGACACGATCATCAGTCCCAACGTGATCCCGCAAGGGTTGAGAAAGAAGCCGACGAGTTTATGGATGTAATACGACATATATATCCGTTCCTTTATTGGAGATTGACGCGACGCAGCACTTCCTGCGCGGTTTCGATCGAGATTCCGGCCGTGCGCGCCACTGCTTCGGCCGAAGCCTTGGCGATGCCCGGGATGGACTTGAAAGTTTTCAGCAGTTTTTCCTTCTTGGCTTCGCCGATGCCAGGAATCTCGTCCAGCACCGACTCGCGGATGGTGCGTTCGCGCAGCGACCGGTGATAGGTAATGGCGAAGCGATGCGCCTCGTCCCGAAGACGGGTGATGACCATCAAGGCTTCGGAATCGCGCGGCAGGAAAATGTTTTCGCGTCCGTCGTCCAGCACCACTTCCTCCTGCTGCTTGGCGAGGCCGATGGTCGGGATATCGGTTATGCCGATTTCCGCGAACGCCGCCCGGGCGGCCCGCAACTGGGTGATGCCGCCATCGCAGATGTAAAGGTCGGCCCGGGGACTTTTCTCGAGGAGCGTGGAACCGGGTCCGTAGCGGCGCCGCACCACTTCGGCCATCGCGGCCGGATCGTCCGCCCCCTCGAACGACTTGATCTTGAAGTGGCGATAGTACCTGCCGTCCGGAAGACCGTCCCGCGCCACCACCATCGACGCCACGTTGTGCGTGCCGAAAAGATTGGAAATATCCACGCACTCGATGATGCGGGGAGCCTTTTCGAGTCCGATCGCTTCGGCGAGCTCCCGGATGCCCTGCAGGGCCGCCTCCTCTTTCTGCCGGGGCGACTTGCGCACGAAATGCTGCTTCACCATTTCCTTCAGCGCGAAGATGAGATCGCGCGTCCGGGCGGCCTCCTCGTACTTGCCCTTCCGGCCGAGTTCGCGCATTTTCGCATCGAGCTCGTCGAACACTTCCGGACGTTTGCCGTCCAGAAACATGCACGCCTCCTCGAATCTGGCGCGGTAGTCCGCTTGCGAAATCTTCTTGAGACACGGAGCCGAACAGGTGCGGATCACGTCCGCGAGGCAATGCGCGTGGGCACTTGGATCGGGCTCGATGGCTTCGCATTCGCGGATGCCATAGCGCTTCTCCGCAAAATCTTTGGCCGTGCGCACGACCGGCGAGGACGGGAAAGGACCGAAATAGCGCGCTCCGTCATCCCTCACGATCCTCACGCAGGTGAAGCGCGGCCAGGGCTCGGACGGATCGGCGCGCAAGGCAAGGTAGCGCTTGTCGTCGCGCATCAGAATATTGAAATGGGGCTTGTACTTCTTGATGAGCGAGGCTTCGGTGAGGAGACTTTCCGCCTCGTTCTTGACCGTCATGAACTCGAAGTCCCAGACGCTGTCCACCATGCTCTGAACTTTGGGGACGTGGCGCGCTCCGGGACGGAAATACGACGAGACGCGTCGCTTCAGGTTTTTGGCCTTGCCCACGTAGATGATTTCGCCCCGGCGATCCCGCATCAGGTAGCAGCCGGGGCGATTGGGCAGGCTTTTAAGCCGTTCTTTGACAAGTTCGGTCAAGCCTGCTCCGGTTCCGGTTTGTCCTCCTTGGCGCCTTCTTCCATGCCCTTCTTGAATTCGCCCTTCGCCTTGCCGAGCGAACGCGCGAGTTCGGGGATTTTCTTGGCGCCGAACAGAATGGCCACCACCAGAATGATTACGATTATTTCCCAATGACCTGCGAACATAGCTTACCTCCCTTTGAAGAGACTGTTGTACTGTGCATCGGCCTCCAGCTTCTTGCGGAGTTCGATGAGTTTGAGATAGTCGTTCCGGTGTGCCATCAGATCGTTGCAGATGGGCGCCGACAGGAACGGCAGTCCCTTGGACCTGAGCGCGGCATGGAGCTGGTCGCCGGAATTGGCGCTACGCATCGCCTCGGGCAGAACCTGCAACATCTTGGCCGCCAAAGCCGAATCGCCGTTGGCGCCGGAATAGCCGGAACCGAAGAAATAGAAGCCGCCATTGCGCAGATTCTGGTCGATCAAGGTGCGGCGCGAATTGATGCGATCCACCAGCTTCTGGCAGGCGGGATTCATCTCGAACTCGCCGTCGAACTCCACTTTGGTGGTGGTGATCTGACGGGGCCCGGCCGGCTTTTTCTTCTTGGCGGCCTTCTTGGCTTTGGCTTTCTTGGGCTTGGGTTCGTCGTCGAAGAGCGCGGCCAGAGGGTCATCGTCATCCTCGTCCTCGAACAAGTCCTCCTCCGGCTCTTCCGGCTCCGGAGCACCCGCTTCGGCCGGGACTTCGGTGGTGGAGGTGGTCACTTTGGCGCCGGCCTGGGTCTTGAGAAACTCCTCCCAAGGGATCAGGGGGCCTGTAACCTGCCTGCCGTTGATGCGCAGGGCGGTGCCGTAGCGTTCTATCGTGTAAGGGGCGGATATGAACTCGCCGTCGATGAACACCATTCCGGTGCGGATCGGCTTGCCGCGCGTGATCTTCAGGTTTTTGACTGCCGCAGCCGGCACTTTGCGGCGCGGCGCCGCCTCCAGGATGGAGACGCCCAAGATGGCTACCGCCAACAGAACCAGCAGTTTTCTCATCTTATTGCTCCTTTCGGTTTGAAAAAGTCCCACGCTGCCGTAGGGCGGAATGATTCGTGAACCCAATCGGATACGGGGCTATCAACCCATTTTTCTAATTGTCGATTCGAATGCTTTCCCGCCATGTCCGCGCACAACCCAGGACCCACGTTCATGAAAGTTCCTTCAAGGCCTCGACGATCGCCTGGAACGTCCGGCCCACCTCTTCATCCGTAAGCGTACGCTCGGCGGAGCGGAACTCCAGCGCGTAAGCCCGCGAATCCTTGAACACGTCGAAGAGTTCCACTTTGACGAGTTCCTTGCCGCCATGCTTCTTGATGAGGCGCACGATCTCCTCGTTGGTGACGCCCTTCCTGGCGGTCAGCGAAACGTCGCGCTTGACGGCCGGGAACTGCGGCACGGCGCTCACCTTGCCCAGCACGTCCGTCTTCTTCAGAAGCGCCTTCGTCTCCAGCTCGCACAGCACCATCTGCGTGGTAAGCCGGTAGGGATGGCGGAGCTTCTGGCTCAATGCGCCCATGACACCGATTTCGCGTCCGTTCAGTTTGACCGACAGCGCCGCGCCCTTGGTGAACGCAGGATGGTCGGCAGATGCGAACTCAAGATGCCCCGCATGAAGCTTGGCCACGAGTTCGGAAACGATGCCCTTCATCCACAATACCGCCTCTTCCTCGGAGAGCGCCCCGCGCCGCCTCAGCGCCTCGCGCCCCACCGGACCCACGAAGCCGAGCGACAGACGCTCCTCTTCGGCCGGACCGTTCTTGAAAACCTTGCCCATTTCGAAGAGCATGGCAGTTTCCTGCTGGTGGCTGGCGTTGCGCCCCAGGCTCTGCATCAATTGCGGCAGCAGCGAAGGACGCATCACGGAATACTCGGCCGAAACCGGATCCGGAATCTGCAGCACGTCCTGGAACTTGAAGGGACGGATTTCCGCCTCGGAAAGGAAGCTGTAGTGCATGGCCTCCGAAAAGCCCAGCGCCAGACAAAGCTCGCGGATGCGCGAATGCGCCCGGAAAGGAGCGTCGTCGAGGGTGCTCACGGAAGGCGCGCTCGGCATGGTGTCGGGGATGTTGTCGAGCCCGTAGAGCCGCGCGATCTCCTCCACGAGGTCCGCTTCGAGCGTAAGGTCGTAGCGCCAGCTGGGAATCGCGAAGACGTTGCCGCCTTTGCACTCCAGCCCGAGCGAAACGAGAAGGCGCGTCATCGTGGCGTCGTCGATGTCGATGCCGATGAGCCGGCGCGCACGATCGAAATCGAGCGTCACGTCCGCATTGAGCGGCATTTGCCGGTTATCTGCATCCACCACGCCTTTGGCGACTACGGCCTGGCCGTACCGCTGGAGAAGATGGGCCGCGCGACGGGACGCGAAATCGGCGAGATCCTTGTCCACACCCCGGATGTACCGGTAGCTCGACTCGGTGCCGAGCCCCAGTTTGGTGGCGGTGTACTTGGTGGAGGCAGGCTCGAACAAAGCCGACTCCAACAGGACGGTCTTCGTGCCGGAAGCGATTTCGCTCTCTTCGCCGCCCATCACGCCGGCCACCGCGTTGGGGCGATCGGAATCGCAAATGACCAGCATCGTTTCGTCCAGCTCGCGCTTTACGCCGTCCAACGTCGTGATCGTCTCGCCGGGACGGGCGGTCCGGACCACGATCGTGCGGTCTTTGAGCTTGGTGTGGTCGAAAGCGTGCATCGGCTGTCCGAGCTCCAGCATCACGTAGTTGGTCACGTCCACCACGAGCCCGAGACTCCTCACGCCGCACAGTTCCAGCCGCTTGGCCATAAGCTCGGGACTGGGGCCGTCGTTCACGGAGGTGATCACCCGCGCCGTATAGCGAGGACACTTGACCGTATCCTCCACCACCACCTTCACTTCGCTCGCCACGTCGGTTTCCGACTCCACGAAATCGACGGCCGGAAGCTTCAGTTCGCGTCCAAGGATGGCGGCGTATTCGCGCGCAATGCCGACGACGCTCAAGGCGTCGGGACGGTTCCAAGTGACCTCGATCTCGAACACGGTTTCCGGCCTCTCCTGCGCCGCCACATCGCGCACCAACGCGCCATTGGGCGTTTCGGCCGGAAACTCGATGATGCCGCTTTCGCCCGCGCCGATCTGGAGTTCCTTCTCCGAGCAGCACA
>CAMZDY010000046.1 GCA_947305585.1 uncultured Verrucomicrobiota bacterium
CTAACCGCTTAATTTGTGTTATTAGTTTACTCATGTTTTTACCTCTTTTGTTGTTGTTTGATTTTGAATACTGAGAAATGGTTAGGCCTTCTTAATCCTACGAACAGTGTGCTTGATCTTGCCTCTGCTTTCTAAGGTCGAAAATTTCGACCTTATAGCTTGCGATTCGGCACTGTCCAACTCGAAAACGTATCCGGAAGGAAACTTTTTGGGATTATTGCGAACGGCTTCATTCACCCGCTTGGTTTCCACTCCGTACAGCGCCGCAATATCAAAGTCAAGCATTACCGGCACCCCGCGGACAACCACCACTTTGTCTTGCACCGAGGCAAAAGCAGGCACGGCGACCTGCACCTCGCGTGCAGCGCCTTTCTGCGCTTTGTCCGGTCTCTTTCTCATTCTGCCTTTATCTCCATAACGAAATCCGCCACCATACGCCGCCTCCTTGCGAAGGTGTGCCGGGATGCGCCCGAAAGCCGCAACTGTGTACTTCTCGACCATTGTTGCCAATATTATATCATATTCCACCCACTCTTGTCAAGAGGGAAAATGTTTTTTGTGGAATTTTGCCGTCGGGCGGGAGGTTAGATGCGCTCCCAGAGGGAGGTGCGGCGCTCGCGGACGGTATTCGTTTCGATGGCCTTGTCGACCGCGTAGGGCACGCCCAGCAGGAGCACGAGCTTCTTGCCGCGCGTAATGGCGGTATAGAGCAGGTTGCGCTGGAGCATCATGTAGTGCTGGGTGTGCATGAGCACGATCACGGCCGGGTATTCGCTGCCTTGCGACTTGTGGATGGTGATGGCGTAGGCGAGGATGAGTTCGTCCAGATCGCCGGGGTCGTAGCTGACGGGGCGGCCGTCGAACGCCACCACCATGCGGCGCTCCACCGGGTCGATCTGGCGGATGAATCCCACGTCGCCGTTGTAGACGTCCTTGTCGTAGTTGTTGCGGATCTGCATGACGCGGTCGCCCTCGCGGAATACGAAGGCTCCGCGCGAGATAGAGGCCGCGCCTTTGCCGCGTCCGAGCGCCTCCTGCAAGCGAAAATTGAGGTTGTCGGTGCCGAGCGCGTTGCGGCGCATGGGCGAGAGCACCTGCACGTCCTCCATCGGGTCGAAGCCGAACTTGCGCGGAATGCGGTCCACCACGAGCTCGATGACGCGCTTGACGCACTCTTCGGGGTCTTCGATGCGCACGAAATAGAAGTCGGTTTCGCCCCGGCGGATTTCGAGCGGCTGGCCTTCGTTGATGTGGTGGGCGTTGCGGACGATGAGGCCGGAGGCGTCCTGACGGAAGATCACGTCGAGCTTGACGTACGGGATTTTGCCGCATTTGATGAGATCGCCCAGCACGTTGCCGGCGCCCACGCTGGGGAGCTGGTCGGTGTCGCCCACGAGCACCACGATGGCGTTGTCGGGGATGGCCGAGAGGAGGTCCATGGCGAGTTTCACGTCGATCATGGAGGCCTCGTCGAAGATGAACACGTCGCCCTCGTAGCGGCGATCGAAATCGAACGTGAACTGGTTGGTGCCGGGATTCCACTTGAGGAGACGGTGGATCGTCTGCGCCGGGATCCCGACCGACTCGGCCATGCGTCTGGCGGCGCGTCCGGTGGGGGCGGCCAGGACCACCTGCTCCTTGCGCGCCCGGAAAATGTCCACGAGCGCCTTGATGATGGTGGTTTTGCCTACGCCGGGGCCGCCGGTGATGATGGAGAATTTCGACTTGAGACTCTTTTCGAGCGCTTCCAGCTGGCGATTGGCGAGGTGGAGACCGCTTTTCGCCTCCCACCATTTGACGGCGCGCTCCACATCCACCATTTTGAGGCGGTGCGGCGTGGCGAGGATTTTGTCCACGCGTTCGGCCACCATCTTCTCGGCGCGGTAGAGCTGGCGCAGATAGATGCGGTCGGCCTCTTGGACCACGCGCGACTCGGCCACCTCCAGTTTGAGCGCCTCGGCGAGCGTCTCCACCGGGATGGAGGTGAGTTCGTTGGCGTGGAGGAGGAGGTCGTTCTCGAACGTCCAGCAGTGGCCGCCCTCTTCGGCTTCGGTTTCGAGCGCATAGCCGATTACGGCGCGGGCGCGCAGGAGCGAGTCGGGCGCGATCCCCACGCTGAGGGCGATCTTGTCGGCCGTCAGGAACCCGATGCCCCAGATGTCGCGGCAGAGCCGGTAGGGATCGGCCTTGATGACGCTGATGGCGTCGGGGCCGTAGCGCTTCACGATCTTCGTCATCTTGGCGATGCCGATGCCGTAGGTCTGGCCGAAGATCATGTTTTCGCGCATGCTTTCGTTCTCGCGCCAGCTTTGGCGGATCTGCTCCACCTTGCGTTTGCCGAGTTTGGGGATGGAAAGGAGTTTCTGCGACTGGGAGGAAAGGACCTGGAGCGTGTCCTCGCCGAACTTGGCCACGATGGCGGCGGCGAGTTTGGGGCCGACGCCCTTCACGAGCCCGGAGGCGAGGTATTTTTCGATGCCCTTCAGCGTTTTGGGCGCCACGCAGGTGATTTTGGAGGCTTTGAACTGGCGGCCATGCACCTTGTCGGTGACCCATTCGCCCTCCGCGAGGATGGTTTCGCCCGGCCAAACCGCCTGGGCTTTGCCGACGAGCGTATCGCCGCCTTCCAGATGGAGAACGGTGTAGCCGTTCTCAGGATTGTGGAAGACTACGCTCTTTACAACATCTTCCAATTCGCTCAATGGCCACCTTCAGTTTTTCCATGCCAGTAGCGTAGCTCATCCGCACGAACCCACGGCCGCACTCGCCGAACGCCTCGCCCGGCACGCAGGCGACGCCGTAATCCTTGAGGAGCGTCATGGCGAAACCGTCGCTCGTCATGCCGGTGGGGCGGACGTCGGAAAAGAGGTAGAACGCCCCTTGGGGGAGATGGGTCTTGAGCCCCAGCGCGTTGAGGCGGGGCACCATGAAGTCGCGCCGGTCCTTGTATTCGCGGCGCATCCGGTCCACGTCCTTGTCGCCCAAGTCCATCGCCTCCACTCCGGCCGCCTGCGACAGCGTGGGGGCGGACATGATGCCGTACTGGTGGATCTTCATCATGGCGTCGATTATTTCGACGGGGCCGCAGGCGTAGCCGAGGCGATAGCCGGTCATGGCCCAGCTCTTGGAGAAGCCGTTGAGGAGGATCACGCGGTCGCGATACTCGGGGAACGAGGCGAAGCTCGTGAGCACGTCCGGGAGCGGATCGTCGTAGGCGAGCTCGCTGTACACTTCGTCCGCCAGAATGACGAGATCGTGGCGCTCGGCGAACCGCAGGATGGCGAGCACCTCGTCGCGCGTCAGGGTGGCGCCGGTGGGATTGCAGGGGAAATTGAGGAGCAGCGCCTTGGTTTTGGGCGTAACGGCCCGTTCCAGCGCATCTACCGTCAGCTTGAACTCGTCCTCGAAACGCGTTTCCACCTTCACCGGCACGCCGTGCGCCAAACGGATGGTGGCGGCGTAGGAAACGAAGCAAGGCTCGTGGTACAGCACCTCGTCGCCCGGCGAGACAAGCGCGCGAACGGCAAGATCGATCGCCTCCGACACGCCTACCGTGACCAAAATCTCGCTAGCGGGGTCGAACCTGGCGGCGAAACGGCGCTCCAGATAGCGCGCGATGGCCGCCCGGAGCTGAGGCGTGCCGAGATTGGAGGTGTAGTGGGTGCCGCCGTTTTCGAGGCAGGTCACGGCCGCGCGGGAAATGTGCCAGGGAGTGTCGAAGTCGGGCTCGCCCACGCCCAAGGATATGACGTCCTTGGACTGCGCCACGATATCGAAGAACTTCCGGATGCCGCTCTTCGGTATGGCGTCTACGTGTGGCGCCACCCGGCCCATCTCAACCGGCGATCGCCGCCACCAGCGCATCCAGCTGAGCCGAAGACGCCTCGTCCAACGCGCTCTTGATGGTGACGACTGGTTCGATGAAATCGAGATTCTTGGAGCAGCCGAGGAGGCCCTTGATGACTTTGGCGGCCTGGGGCGCCCAGGAGCCGTTCTCGACGATGGCCACGCGGCGATTCTGGTAATTGCGCTCCGTGAGCTGTTCCACGTAGGTGCGCATGAAGGGGAAGACGTCCAAACCGTTGTAGGTGGTGGTGGCCAGAACGAGCGTGCGGTAGCGGAACGCGCCTTCCACCGCCTCGGCCATGTCGTCGCGGGCGAGGTCGGCTATCTCCACCTTGACGCCCTTCGCTTCCAGCGCATCCTTGATCTTGAGCGCCGCTTCCTTGGTGTGGCCGTAGACGGACGTGTAGCAGATCTGCACGCCTTCGGTCTCCACCCCGTAGGAGCTCCAGGTGTCGTAAAGGCCGAGATAATGCGAAAGATCGCCTTCCAGCACGGGGCCGTGCAGCGGACAGATGGTGGCGATGTCGAGCGCGGCCGCCTTCTTCAGGACCGCCTGCACCTGCACGCCGAACTTGCCCACGATGCCGATGTAGTAGCGCCGGGCTTCGCAGTCCCAATCTTCCTCCACGTCGAGCGCGCCGAACTTGCCGAACGCATCGGCCGAAAAGAGCGTCTTCGAGGCGGCGTCGTAAGTCATCACCACTTCCGGCCAGTGCACCATCGGCGCGGCCACGAAACGGAACTCGTGGCGGCCGGTGGCGAGCGTGTCGCCCTCCTTGATGACGATGCGGCGAGCTTCGAACTCGGTGCCGAAGAACTGCTTCATGAGCCGGAACGCCTGCGCGCTGGAGACGATGGTGGCGGACGGGAACTCGTCCATGAAGCGCTTGATGCCGGAGGAATGGTCGGGCTCCATGTGCTGCACCACGAGATAATCCGGAGTGCGGCCCTCGGCGGCGGCCTTCACCTTGCCCAGCCATTCGTCGATGAAGTTGCGGTCCATCGTGTCGAACACCGCAATCTTTTCGTCCAAGACGAGATAGGAATTGTAGGCCATGCCGTTGGGAACCTCGTACTGCCCTTCGAAAAGATCGATCGAGTGGTCGTTGCAGCCTACATATTTGATATCGCCGTTCATTTCATCAATTCGTCGAGCATGGCGGCAACCAGTCTTCCGCTTTGCTCGAGCGACCTTTCGCTTACGTGTTTCATGGTATCTTCCGGCGTGTGCCAGTGGGGATAGTCGAAATCGATGAGATCGATGGCGGGATAGCCCGCTTCCGCGAACGCCAGATGGTCGTCCTTCACCTTGCCGTCGAGGCGCCGCACCTTCACGCCGCACTTTTCGCCCGCTTCGACCGCCAGTTTGGCCAGCGCTTCGTCGCAATTCTGCGGGACGGTGATTTCAAGGTTTTCGTCGCCCAGCATGTCCAGCACGATCACTGCCTTGACCTTCATCCCTTTGCGGCGCATGACCTGGGCGGCGTGGCGCGAACCCCAGAAACCGTCGTTCGGGCCATACGCCTGCATGCATTCCTCGCCGTCGGTCCAGATGAACATTATGTTCGAGGACGGGGGCCGGTCGCCCTTCCAGACCTGCAGCATCTCGCCGAGCGCGATCAACAGGCCCGAAGTGGAGGCGCCGTCGTTGGCGCCGGGACAGCCGGTGCCGGACTTGGTGTCGTAATGGGAAACGATCACGATCCACTCGGCGTCGCTGCGGATCTTGAATTCGGCCGTCAGGTTCATCATGCTCCGGCGGCCCCGGGGCGTTTCGGCCACGAACGGATCGCGGCGAACGTCGAGCCCGGCCGAAGAAGCCGTATCCAGGATCCAGTTGGCGGCGATCTTGCCCGGCACGGTGCCGGCATCCCGCGGAGAATGGTTGTCCGCAAGATCGCGGGCGTAGCTATAGGCGGAAGCCGCGTGCTGTTCGGTGAAGGATAGCGAAGCGGCCAGTATCAGCGCAAAGAGCATGTCAGTTGACGTCCAGACCGATCATGCGGATAATCCGGTCGAGATCGTCGTTGTCGAAGAAATCGATTTCCAACACGCCCTTGGTGTGCTTGCCGTTGGCGTGGGTGACTCCGCTCGCAAGCCGGACGGCGCATCCGAGATGGCGCTTGAGCTTGTCGGTGAGCGACCGCACGTAGCCTTCGGGGATGTCGGGCACGCCGGGCTTCTTCTCCTGCACCGGCATGCGCATGCGCTCGATCTTCTTCTCCAGCGCGCGGACGGTGAGCTTCTGCTCGATCACGTCGCGGGCGAGGATGATGCGATCCTTCTCATCTTCGAGACCCAAAAGCAACTTGGCGTGTCCGACCGACAGTAGCCGCGCCTCGATGAGACCGCGCACTTCGTCCGGCAACTCCAGCAGCCGCGTGGCGTTGGCCACGGTGGCGCGCCCTTTGCCCACCTTCTCGGCCACTTCCGCCTGGGTCAGGTTGAAACTGTCCTGCAGCGTCTTGTAGCTCTCGGCCTCCTCGATCGGATTCAGATCCTCGCGCTGGAGGTTCTCGGTGGCGGTCATGATCGCGGCCGTCTGGGCATTGGCGTCCACCAGCGTCACGCGGATCTTGTCCCACCCGATCAGCTGCGCCGCCCGGAGACGGCGCTCGCCGCAGATGAGCTCGTAGCGGCCCTTCTCGTTCTTGCGGACGGTGGGCGGCTGGATGAGCCCGTTGTTGTTCAGGCTCTCGGAAAGCTCGCGGAGCTCCTCGGCCTTGAACTCGCGGCGCGGCTGGTAGGGCGAGCGCTCGATCTCGGCGATCTTGAGCTCCAACGGAGTGCCGCCGATCGTCGGAATGGGCTTGGAAAGAACCGGCGCGGCCGCTTCCTGGGAAGGCGCGGCCAAGAGACCATCAAGGCCACGGCCCAAGCCGCGACCTTTTTTGGCGGAAGGCACCGGATCCTTCTGGGCCTTCTTCAGAAACTTATTCACCGAAGTAGCCGTTTACGATCGGAAGCGCCTTGATCTTGTTATCGACGATAATGTTGATAAGGCCGATCTGCAGACCCTTGGGGCATTCCTTGGCGAAGTTGAAGAGGCCGATCTGGCAACCGGTGAGATAGTCGGTCTCGTTGAAGATGCCGGCGATCTGGCAACCCTTGACTTCCTTGGCCAGGTTGGCGCCCACGGCCACGTTGAGACCGGTGGTCTTTTCCTTGTTGCAGGTGCCGAGCACCGCCATCTGCCAACCTTCCATCGTTTCGCCCACGGCCAGCGCCAGTTCGAAATCGATACCCTGGAACTTGCGCTGCCAGGAGATGGAGCCCAGCTGCACGCCGGCGGTCTCGGCGTTGCCCAGGTTCACACCCAGCGTGCCGCGAACGCCGTACGCGTTGCCCTGGCACCAGGTGAAGAGACCGGCCGCATCCACACCGTACATATCGGCACGGTTGAGGTTGGCGCCGAACGGGGTGAAAGCCACGCCGTAGGTGGAAGGCATGTCGATATAGAAGAGACCGAGCGCAGCGCCGCGCACATCCCACATGTGGTTGCCGTAGGGGAAGCTCACGGGCGATGCGAGGCTGAGCAACACCGGGGTGTAGCCGACGGCTTCGCCGGACACGTCCTCGGCTTCCTGAGCGAACACCGAACCAGTCGCCAACGCGAGCGACAGAACCAGACTCTTTGCGATACGATTCATTTTTACTCCTTTAGGATGTTTTCAAATTGTTTTAGTGTATTATATCATATTCCCGTGCCGGATGTCAAGACCAAATTTAGCAGACTTCGCGCGGCACGTAATGCGTGTGAAGCACGTGGTGCGCGGTTTGGCTGCCGGGTTTGCCCAGAAATTCGGCGTAGATCTTCTTGATGGAAGGATTCTCGTGCGATTTGCGGATGGTCTTGGCTTCGTCGTTGCGATAGAGCGCGTCGGCGCGCAGCTTGGGCACGTTCACGAAGTTGCGGATGGACGCGGGCACCTGCGGCTGGCCGCCGCCGTTCACGCATCCGCCCGGACAGCACATGATCTCGACGAAATGCCAAGGCGCGGTTCCGGCCCGGATCTGTTCCATGATCTTGCGGGCATTGCCGGTGGAGGAGGCTACCGCCACCTTCACTTCCATGCCGGCCACGTTGTAGGTGGCCTCCTTGATGCCCTCCTGTCCGCGGACCTCGTGGAACTCGGGACGGGCCAGAGTTTCGCCGGTAAGGGTTTCGACCGCCGTCCTGAGCGCCGCTTCCATCACGCCGCCAGTCGCGCCGAAGATCACGGCCGCGCCGGTGGATTCGCCGATGGGATCGTCGAAGGTTTCGTCGGGGAGCGAACGGAAATCGAGACCCACCTTCTTGATCATCCGCGCGAGTTCGCGGGTGGTGAGCACGTAGTCGACATCCTTCACGCCGGCCGCTTCCTGGCCGTCGCGCCCGATTTCGAACTTCTTGGCCGTGCAGGGCATCACCGACACCGAAACGATGTCCTTGGGATCGATGCCGGCGCGCTTGGCGTAGTAGGTCTTGGTGACCGCGCCCTGCATCTGCTGGGGCGACTTGCAG
>CAMZDY010000047.1 GCA_947305585.1 uncultured Verrucomicrobiota bacterium
TATTCCGGCGCGAAAATCAATCTAAATCTTCATCAAAAATTTCTTCGGGCTTGTCCGACGGCACCATCAGATACTTCAGCGCCTCCGTCGTCAGCTTGCGGAAAACGACAGCCGAAGAGTTGCCGCCCTGATGGAAAGGACGGAGCGTATCGAAGTCAAGCGACACCAGCACCACTATGGCGGGATCGTCAGCCGGCACGATGCCGCAGAAACTCGCGATGTAGAGCCCCGGAGCATAGCCTCGCCGGCCCATCGACTTTTGCGCGGTGCCGGTCTTGCCCGCCACCGAGTAGCCCTTGATGGCCGCGCGCCGGGCCGTGCCCTTGACGCTCGCGACCGGTTTCATGACCTCGCGGATCTTTCGCGCGGTCTCCGCCGAAATAGGACGGCCCACCGGCTCGTCGACGTGCTGATAGACGACATCGCCGTTCGCGCCCACGATCCGGTCGATGACGTGCGGCTTCATCCGCAGTCCGTCGTTGGCGATGGCCTGATAGGCGGAAACGAGCTGGATGGGGGTAACTGTGACGGCCTGTCCGATGGGCGCGCGCGACCAGGTGGCCTTGTCCCAGTTTTTCCAATGGTGGAGGATCCCCACCTCCTCGCCCGGAAGTTCGATTCCGGTCTTGGACCCGAACCCGAACGCCCGCATGTAGTTGTAGAGCCGCTCCTGTCCGAAATCGCATCCGAGCTTGCCCACCACGATGTTGGACGAGTGCACTACCGCATCCGCCACGCTCATGTACGGCTCCCACACGTGCGATCCGTCGCCCGGCAGCCGGTAGTAGTTCGGATCGTCCCGCTTGGTGTTGTAGAGCGAATCGGGACGCACGAACTTCTCGTTGAGCGCGGAGGCTACGGTTATGACCTTCATCACCGAACCCGGCTCGAACGTGTACCCCACGCAGCGGTTGAGTTTCTGGGCGTCGGTCGTCTTGCCGTAGGCGGCAGGATCGAAATCGGGATAGCTCGCCATCGCCAGCACCGCGCCGCTCTTGGCGTCCATGATGATGGCCCACCCGGCCGCCGCCCCGAATTCTTCGATGCCCGCTTTGAGTTGCGCCTCGGTTTCGTACTGGAGATTGTGGTCGAGCGTGAGATGAATGTCGGCACCCGCCACCGGATCGATCGATATCTTGCGCTTGTCGTAGAGTTCCCGTCCGTTCGCGTCCTTCATGCCCTGGATGCGCCCCGGAATGCCCGACAGGAACCGGTCGTACTTGAGTTCGAGTCCGGACGACGCCTCCTCTTCGGCATTGATCGCGCCGAGAATGTGGCACATCATCGTGCCGTGCAGATACTGCCTTTCCTGCTTGTCGCCGATGGCCACGCCCGCGACCAGCTTGGAATCGGCGATCAGCCGATGCGCTTCGGAATCTGTGGAGCGCGCCAGGAACTGGTAGCGGTTCTTGCTGTTGGACGCCTTGGCCAAAGTTTCGCGGAAGTCGAGCCCCAGCGCCGACGACACGGTCTTGATGATGGCGGAAGGCGGACGCGGAGGCTCGCCCTTCCTGCGCACCACCCGGTTCGTGAGCGCCACCGGGTCGAGATGGTATTCCCAGATCGGCACCGACTTGACAAGCGGATATCCGGCCGAATCGTAGATGGATCCGCGCCGCGCCTTGAGCTCGCGTTCGAACATGTAGTCCACGTCGTCCACTGTGGGATCGACATGGGACCGCACCAGCTTCTGCCCCGAATACAGGGCAAAGAGAACGAGTATCGCCGCCTGGAAGCGGAGCCGCGTCATCTCCTGGCCAGATTGCGCACGCGCGACGACTGCGCGCGCTTGACCGACAACTGACCCTTGAGCGGCATGCGGTTGGAGCCCATGCGCACTATCTGCAGATCGTTGGGCGTGTTCATCTTGAGCCCGTGATTCAACAGCGCGGCCTGGAGCGACCCGGGATTCTTCATCCCCTCCCAACGCGTCTCTTCGCGCTGCCGGTCCTCCTCCAGCGAATTGAGCGTGCGCATCTTGACGCCGATCTCCTTCTGGATCGACTGCTCGTTCGTCTTCGCCAGCATGTTGAAAATGACCATCGCGAACAGCATCACGATCACCCCGCCCACGTTGAGGGTGCGGACCGCCGATACGCTCATGCGCTTGCTGCGCTTCCGGTTCTTCCTGTACTTCTTCATCTCAAATCCTTTCTTTTTCCACCGCCCGCAGTTTGGCGCTGCGCGCGCGCGGATTGGCATGGACCTCTTCCTCGGCCGCCTTTATGGCCTTGCGTGTAACCGCCTTCACCTTTGGAAGTGCGCCCTCCCACCTGCTGCCGCCGGCCTGCAAGGAAACCTCGCGTCCGGCATGCTCCGCAAAAAATCTTTTCACCATCCGGTCCGACAGGCTTTCGAACGTGATCACCGCCATCCTGCCGCCCGGCTTGAGGACCCTGAGTCCCCCTTCGAGCGCCCGCTCCAGCTCGCCCAGCTCGTCGTTCACTTTCATCCGGAGCGCCTGAAACGTCCGCGTGGCCGGGTGATGCGCGCCCTTTCTGCCCCCGACCGCCTTCTCCACGATTCCGGCGAGCTGTGTCGTCGTCTCGATCCGCCCGTCCGCGCGCGCCTTCACGATCGCCTGCGCGATCCGCCTCGCCTGCGGCTCTTCCCCGAGTTCCCGCAGAATCGCTTCCAGTTCCGGCGCCTCGAGTCCGTTCGCCAGGTCGGCCGCCGTCGGACCCTTCGTCCGGTCCATCCGCATGTCCAAAGGGCCCTCGCGCATGAAACTGAATCCGCGCTCCGCCTCGTCCAGCTGGGGCGACGAAACCCCGAGATCCATCAGCACGCCGTCCACCTCGTCCCATCCGTGCGCACGCACGATCGCCTCCAGGTCGCCGTGATTCCCTTTCACCACCTCGAGCCCTTCGATCCCCATCGCCTCCAGCTCGCCCACCGCCTCGTCGTCGCGATCGATCCCCAACACCTTCGCGCCCCGTTCTATCATCCCGCGCGCATGTCCCGCCCGCCCCAACGTCCCGTCCACATACCTGCCGCCCGGTTCGATCTCAAGGACCTTCATCGTCTCCTCGAAAAGAACCGGCACGTGCTTCATCAGAATCCCACCGACTCCAAAGCGCTGTTGAGCTCGACCTGATCCACCACATCCGGCTTGAGCGCCGCCGGATTCCAAAGCTTGATCATGCGGACCGAACCCACCATCGCAACCGTCGTCGTCAAGTTCGCAAACTGAAGGAGCTTGTCGCAAACGCGGATTCGGCCCTGCACATCGAGCGTAAGCTGCTCAGTTGCCGCACCGATGGCCTGGAGATGCTTCGTGACCGAGGGATCAAACAAAGCCCGCTCACGCAGCTTCGCCAATCTCGACTCCATCTCCGCCGGGGGGATGAGGTTGAGACAGCGCTCCTTGCCGTCAGGCATCACGTAAACATACTTGGGATCCCCCATCACCTCCCGCCATCCGCTCGGGATGGTGAAACGGTGCTTGGGGTCGAGGTTGTATTCACAACGCCCTACCAAGACTCCCGAGTCTGTTCCGGTCGACATAGCGACACTCTGATTGCCTACTTTTGACATTGTCTGACACTATTATACACTTTTTGACACCCATTTGTCAATAGGTAAAAGTAAAAATTTTATTTCGGCAAAAAAGAAGTCGCGGTTTTCGGCCGCGACTTTTCGTTCAATCGAACTTGTAGGTTTGCCCCGGAGAAGGCGCTATTGCATTGGGGATTCCGTGTTCTTTCAGTATCTCCACCATTGCGTTCACCTTGTCCGGTTCGCCATGCACCGCGAAGGCGTGGCGCACGTTGTCCTTGACCTCGTCCAGCCAGTTGGTGAGTCCCGTGCGGTCTGCATGGGCCGACAGCGCGTTGATCACCTCGACTTTGGCTTTCAGCTCCATTTCCTCTCCGAGGATGCGGATCGGATTGCGCTGTTCGACGATCCGGCGCCCCAGAGTGTTCTCCGCCTGGAAGCCCACGATGAGGATGATGTTGTCTTCGTCCTGCACGCAATGCTTGAGGTGGTGGAGCACGCGTCCGCCTTCGCACATGCCGCTCGCCGCGATGATCACCATCGGCCCCGGAGTATCGTTGAGCGCCATCGACTCCTCCGGCGTGCCCACGAACACCATGCCCGGAAACTCGCACGGATCCTTGCCCTGCATCAGCATCTCGCGCGCCTCGCGGTTGTACACCTCACGGTGCGCGGCATAGATGCGCGTGGCCTTCTGCGACAGGGGCGAATCGATGTACACCTTAACCTCGCGCGGAAACTTCTTCTTCTCGAGGAGCTTGTTGAGATACCAGATGATCTGCTGCGTGCGCCCCACCGAAAACGCCGGGATGAGCAGCTTGGAGTTGTGGCGGTCGATGTACTTGAGGTACTTCTCGAGCCGGAACTCCACGTCGTCGGCCGGCGGATGGAAGCGGTCCGCGTAGGTGGACTCGATCAGCAGGATATCCGCCCCCGACGGATATTCGAAGTGGCGGAGGATGGGCTGGTCGGGCTGACCCAGATCGCCCGAAAAGAGCAACCGGTGATTGTGTCCGTGATCCGACTTCACGTCCAGCTGCACCAACGCCGACCCGAGGATGTGCCCCGCGTTGAAGAACTCGAGCGTGATCCCCGGCGCGATCTGTCTCGGCTCGTGCATGTGCGTGGGCACGAACAGCTGCATCAGCGCGTCCACGTCCTTTTCGTCGTACAGCGGCTCGAACAGTTTCTTGCCTTCGCGCTTGCGCTTCTTGTTGATGTAGTCGAGATCGCGCTTCTGCAGATAGCACGAATCCTTGAGCATGATCGCGCAAAGATCGGTGGTGGACTGCCGCGCGAACACCCGTCCCCTGAAGCCCTGCCTCACGAGCTGCGGCAGGTTGCCCGAATGGTCGATGTGCGCGTGCGACAAAATAACGTAGTCGATCGTCTTCGGGTCGATCGGCAGATTGCGGTTTTTCTCGAACGCCTCTTTGCGGTGCCCCTGATAGAGTCCGCAGTCGAGGAGTATCCGCTTGCCGTTAGCCTCCACGAGATGCATCGATCCCGTAGTGGTCTGCGCCGCGCCGTAGAAAGTGATCCGCATCACACCCTCCTTCCCAAGAGTCTGTTCGCGAGTTCCCGCAAAAACGCCGTGTCGCCCTTGAGCCGCGCTAGCGCCTCCACCGCCCGGCGCGTGGTCTCCTGCGCCAGCTGCTCCGTCTCTTCCCGCGAGTACGTGTAATCGCCGTCCAGCAAATCGTCTTCGTACTGGAACGCGAGCCCCAGATTGAGCGCGAACGCCTCCAACGCCGCGATATCGTCCTCCGATCCTCCGCCCGCCAGACCGCCCATCTTGGCCGCCGCCACGAACAGATCTGCCGTCTTGTGCTCGTAGATGTACGGGATGTCTTTGTCCGATCCGATGTCTTCCGCCTGTCCCGCCACCACTCCTACGCCCTTTTCCCCTAGCGTCCTTACGATCGCCCCCGCGTTCCGGCGCGCTTTGGCCGCAACACCGAACGCCAACGCCTGCAACGCATCTCCGGCAAGAATCGCATCCGCCTCGCCGAACTTCGCCCATACGCTAGGCTTGCCCCGGCGCTCCGTGTCGTTGTCCATCGCGGGCAGATCGTCGTGCACCAAAGTGTAGTTGTGCAGCAGTTCGATCGCCGCCGCCGGATATCGCGCGTCCTCCGCCCGGCCGCCTACCGCCTCTGCCGCAGCGAGACAGATCAAGGGACGTATCCGCTTGCCGCCCGCCCCCACTGCGTAGCGCATGGCCTCCGACAGCTTCTCCGGTCTGCCCTTCGGCAGCACCTCGTCCAGCGTCCGCTCGACGATTTCGAGGTAGCTATCCAATTCTCACCCTCCTGCCTTCGATCCGGAAATCGCCCTTCGCGATGATCCTCAGCGCCTCCGGATACGCGAGGTGCTCCTGCACCTGGATGCGCGCATGGAGACTCTCGGGCGTGTCGTTCTCCTCCACCGGCACGCACTTCTGCACGATGATCGGACCCGAATCCGTCCCCGCGTCCACGAAATGCACCGTCACCCCCGCCACCTTGCAGCCGTAGTCGAGCGCCTGCGTCCAGCTGTGCACGCCCGGAAAAGCCGGCAGCAGCGCCGGATGGATGTTGATTACCCGGTCGGGAAACGACGCCAGCAGTTTCGGCTTCACGATCCGCATGAACCCCGCCAGCACCACCGTGTCCACTCCGGCCCCCTTCAAAAGCTCGATGCACCGGTCCTCCGCCGGCCCCTCCAGTTTCGTCCGGAACGGCGCGCAGTCCAGATACGCGCACGGAATATTGTGCCGCTTCGCCCGCTCCAGTATCTTCGCATCCGGCACGTCCGCCAGCACGATACGGATCTCCGCGTCCAGTTCGCCCCGGCCGATCGCGTCCACGATGCTCTGCATGTTGGAGCCCGCGCCCGACCCGAGCACGCCCAGTTTGAGTCTACTCATCTTTCGCCTTTCTCGTTATCACCGGCACGTACGTCCCGGGATTGTTGAACCGCTTCACCACCCGCTCCGCGTACTGCGCCAGATAATAGTCGTTCTCGCCCCGCCAGCTGTGCCGCGACCCGAAGTCGCGGATGGCGTTGAACCAGCCTTCGAACCGTCCGCCCTCGTCGAAGCCCGACTCCGCCAGCTCCATCATCACTTCGGTTATGATCTGGTCGTCGAGGTTCGCGGGATAGGTCCAGTAGCATTCCTCCAGAAGGAGCGCCTTCAGCATCCTCGGATGGAGCTCGTGCACCGACGCCACCTGCTTCGGCACCGGCCGCCCCGACAGCTCCCAGAACCGCTTCGGCTCCAGGTTGAAGTCTTCGCACAGCCGCATGATCGTGAAGTCGAGCGCGTTGAACCGTCCGTCCTCGAAGCCCCGGAAGTTCACCGTCTCGCCTTCCTCCACGCCCCACTCGAATCCGGCGTAGGGACTGCGCTCCACCAGTTCCCGGAACCAGCTCTCCAGCACCTCCAGCCCCTCCTGCTCGTCCTCGCGGATGAACCGGCTGTCGTTCCAGAAGTGACCGAACTCGTCGAACGCCCACACGCGATGCTTGTAGGTGAGCGTGAAGCGCACCCCGGCCGTCGACTGGGGCGATTCCACGCACCGGATCTTCTTGAGGAACTCGTGCCACAAGCGTCTGCGGTCGTAGATTTCGCTCACCCACTCGTTCCCCTCGTCGAACGCCGCCGCCTCTTCCTCCGTCAACTCCGCCTCCCAGCTCGTCGGCAGCGTGGGTTTGGGACGCATCGGCGTCAACGTGGCGGCTATCGCCAACATGATCGGCAGCACCGTCATTCCGACCTCCTCTTCCGGGGCTTCTTCACGTCGTTCGCGATCGGCACGAACGCATGGGGCGACTCCGCCCGCTTCATGATCCGCTCGGCGTAGGCGTCCTTGTAGCGCTTGCCCGACTCCGTCCGCGAGTTCCGTCCGTTGTAGCGCCGCAGGGCCGTATACCAGCCGTCGAACTTCTTGCTCGGACGCGTCTTGGCCGGCGCGCCCGACGTGCCGAAACCCTTGCGCACCAGATACTTGATGGCCGCTTTCACGTTCTGCGCGGCAGTTCCCTCGTTGCGGCGCGCGGGACGCCTCAGCCCCACCAAAGTCTTGACGCTGTCCCAATCGCCCGGCACGTTCACCTGCAGCGGGTCCACCTGCCACGCCTTCTTGGACTTCGGCCCCGACCCGCCCGACTCTTCGATCATGTGCGACTTCACCAAAGCCGGCTTCAGATCGTGGATGCTCGCCGCCTGTCCCGGCGTGGCGTCCGCCCAGGCCGCGCGGTTGTTGTTGAAATCGTCCGTATACTTGATGATGAGATCGTCGTACTGCTGGTATCGGGCGTCCTCGAAGCCCCTGAACACCGGGAGTTTCTTCCGGGGTTTCGGCTGCTCCGCCACCTGCGGCTTTTCCTCCTTCGGTTCTTCCGGCGCCTTCTTCTCTTCCTTCGTCATGCAAATCGCCTTGTAATACCGCTCCACCAGATCCTTGGCGGACTGCTCCTCCGGCAGGATGAACCGGGGATCGCACCACAAACTGCCGTCCTCCTCGAAATAGAACACCTCGTTCCCGATCGCGATCTGCGTCTTGATGGGCGCGGACGACATCGGCACTTCCTCGAACCCCATCGCCGCCGCGTACTGGTTGTAGGCGTTCAGCCGGTCCTGCACCCGGTGACGCACCTCGATCGCGTTCGCGAACGCCTGCGACACCTCCGCCCACACTTCATCCGTCACCACGCACGTGGCCTTCAGCTCCCCGGAAACGCCATAAACCTCCAACTGGACGTCCGCCAAGACCTCCAGCCCGATCGCGCAGCCGAACACTATCGCCCACACTTTCCGCATTGTATA
>CAMZDY010000048.1 GCA_947305585.1 uncultured Verrucomicrobiota bacterium
ACCGTCTCCACCCCGTAGGCCGCCTTGTGGTAGGGGTCGATGAGATTCACGTCCCACAAATCGATGGTCGCCGCCTCGTACGCCACGTTGAGCGGATGCTTGAGCGGCAGGTTCCACACCGGGAAGCTCTCGAACTTCGAATACCCGGCCATCCGTCCCTTGCGGTATTCGTGGTAGATCTGGGTGAGACAGGTGGCGAACTTGCCCGAACCGGGCCCCGGCGCCGTCACCACCACGATCGGCTTCGTGGTCGTCACGTACTCGTTTTTGCCGTACCCCTCTTCGGACACGATCATCCCCACGTTCGCGGGATACCCCTCCGTCTTGTAGTGGAGATACACCTTGACGCCCTTCGACTCCAGCTTCGTCCGGAACGCCTTCACGCCCGGCTGGTCCTGGTAGCGCGTGATGACCACGCCCGCCACTTTGATGCCGAGCCCCGTCAGGTCGTCGATGAGCTTCATCGCGTCCGCATCGTAGCTGATGCCGAAGTCCGCCCGCATCTTCTTGCGCTCGATGTCGCCCGAAAAAATGCAGAGAATGATCTCCGCCTGGTCCTTGAGGCTCTGCAACAGCCGCAGTTTCACGTTGGGATCGTAGCCCGGCAGACACCTCGCCGCGTGGAAGTCGTTCATCAACTTGCCGCCAAACTCGAGGTAGAGCTTGCCGTACTTGGCCGCGCGTTGGCGGATGTACTCGCTCTGCTCCTTGAGGTACTTCTCGTTGTCGAAACCGATCTTGCTCATTGGCGCGCTCCGTTGATTTCGTTTAGGATCGCCTGGATCTTCCCCTTGCACCGACCGCATCCGCCGCCCGCCTTCGTGAAGTTCGTCACTTCCTCCACGCTCGTGAGGCTATTTTCGGTTATTACGCGCCGCACTTCGTTTTCGCTCACGTTGTAGCACGTGCAGAGGATCGTCTCCTCGAGATTCTTGTCCTGGTTCTGCCCCGTGCGGTAGTTCTTGATGGCCGCCTCCATCGCTTCGCGACCCATCACGCTGCAGTGCATCTTCTGCGGCGGAAGCCCGCCCAGATAGTCCGCAATGTCCTGATTGGTGATCTTGGCCGCCTCTTCTAGCGTCTTGCCGATGACCATTTCCGTCAGCGCCGACGAGCTCGCAATGGCGCTCGCGCACCCGAAAGTCTGGAATTTCGCCTCGGCGATTTTGCCGTCCGCGCCCAGCTTGAACTGGAACTTGAGCGCATCCCCGCACGCCAGGCTCCCCACCGTCGCCTCGCCGTCGGGATTATCCAGTTTGCCCACGTTCCGCGGATTGCGGAAATGGTCCATCATCTTCTCTGAATAGTTCCACATGACAATTCTCCGAAATTTAAGTTTATATTATATCATATTCCGCCCTAAAAATCAAGCGAAATCTGTAAATTCGGGGCGCGTCAGGACACGATACAGGGCGTGTGCGGCGTCTTGGCGAGGTCGAACGCGTCCAGCAAACCCTTGAGCGACACCGGACGCTCCTCCTTGATCCAGCCCGACCAATACGCCAGCCGCCCCAGAATCGCCTCGGGCTTCACGCCCTCTTCGCGATAACGGCAGATCCGGCTGTCGCCGTGCCGCTTGGCCAAGCGCTTGCCGTCCGGCCCCACCAACAGCGGCACGTGGCAGTAGACCGGCGTAGGGAGCCCCAAAGCGCGCTGCAAAAGGATATGGGCCGGCGTGGCCGGCAGGAGATCGTCGCCCCGCACCACTTCGCTCACCCCCATCTCCGCGTCGTCCACCACCACCGCCAGCGTGTAGCCTGCGCCGAACCGGTCGCGCGCCAACGGAAAATCGCCCAGTTTCTCCGCCACGTCCTGCACGTAGCGCCCCGCGAACGCGTCTTCGAACTCCACCCGCGAGGCCGGCGGCGTCTTGAAACGCCAACACGCTTTGTCCGTCCATTCGAGCCGCTTTTCCCGGCAAGTCCCCGGATAGAAGAGCTGCTCCCCCGCGTGCGGAGCCGACTGCGCCGCCAACACGTCCTTCCGGGTGCAAACGCAAGGGTATACGAGATCTTGCGCCTGGAGCTTTTCGAGCGCCGCGCGATACCGGTCCTTGCGCCGGCTCTGCACGTATTCCTCGTCCCAGTCGAACCCGAGCCACTTGAGATCTTCGATCGCCGCCCGGTCCGCGCCCGGCTTGTCCTTGGGATGGTCGAGATCCTCCATCCGCATGATTATCCGTCCGCCCGCCTGTCGCGCCCGGAGCCACGCCACCATGAATGTGCGCACGTTCCCCAGGTGCAGCGCGCCGGTGGGACTCGGCGCGAGCCGCCCTACATATTCCGGTAGAACTTCAGCCATTCCCTTACGAACAGTTTCAGCGTGTCGGAATTCCTGAACGCGGCAATCGTGGCCGCCTTCATATCCTGGCTTTCCACCAGTTCCTTCATGTAGTCGCGCTTCACGTGCTTGAACGGCTCGAACCGCACTTCCGGCGCGCCCTTTTCGAGGAAACACGCGATCGACCGCGCCATCCGGTAGTTGAACGCGGCGTTCTCGCCGTAGAACTGTTCGTAGTCCATCGCGAGAATGGTGGGCAGATACGCCGCCCACTCCTCCAGCTCCTGCTCGCTCGCCCCCGGAAACACGTCCGCATCCTCCCCCTGCTCGAAATACTCCGCATACCCCTCGTTGATCCAGGGACTCGCCATGATCATGCTTCCCGCATACGCCAGATACTGGTGGAACGCCTCGTGGCGCAGCGTCTTCAACAATTCCGTTTCGCCGTCCGGCGGCAGATACGCCACGATTTCGCGCCGCTCCTGGCTCCAGTACGCGGCCGTCCACTCCTTGTCCTCGCCCGCCACGTCCAGATACTCGTCGCGATTGGCGAAAATCCGCACCACGCCCAACACGTTCGTCCCGTCCACGATGCCGGGCAGCACCTCCCGGTATCGCGCGCGCAGCCGCACCATTTCGTTGGTGAAACGCCCGACGAACGCCTTCGAGTCCGGAAGCGCGTCCACTACCGCGAAATCCCCGGCCGACGTAAAATGCCAATTCCGGTACAGCTTAACCGAATGCGCCACGTCCCGACTGAGGAGCGAGCGCTCGTCCGGATCCTCGCCTCCGTCCGCCTCGTCGAATTTAAGCTCCCTCGCTTCTTCGCCCAGCCACTTGTCTTCGAACTCCGCACGCTTCTCCTTGATGTCGTCGCCCTCCGCGAGCTCCCAAGTGGCCAGATACCACGTCTTGCCCTTTTCCGGCAGATACGCCGCCACGATCGCCGTTTCGTTCGTCCCCTCGTAGTAGCGCACTTCCTTGTATCCGCGCACCGGCTGGCGCGGCCGCGCGTATTCCTCCGACACTTCCACGGGGCTCAACGCTTCGATGGCCATTTGCCGCGCTTCCTCGTCCCGTCGCCCGATCGGCTTCACCCCTTCCCCGTACGCCTCGCGCGTCTTCCGTTCGTCCCCCAGGGGCGGGACCTCCGTCTTGAGCGCCGACAGGGTGAAAATGCGGAAATCGTCGTCGTACCAGCGGCCCTGCACGGCTCTCGCCGTCCACAAGTCGAAAACGGAATACCGGTCGACCAACCGGTACTTGCCGTCCTCTTTGGCGAGAAAAGCCGAAGCCCTCGGCATGTCGAGCGGCGCGCCGTGCACCATGAAGAGCGATGCCGCCGCCAAGAGCCACATAAGGCTTACAGCGCTCCGGTGGCGAGCGACCCGAACGTGGAGATGGGCGTCGTGTCGCGATAGTTGTCGATAACCTGCCGGACGTCCTTGATGAGCGCGCTCACTTCGTCGTAAAGCTTGTCGTCGGCCGCGAGCTTGCCCAAAGTGCCCTCGCCCTTTTCGAGCCTCGCCGCCACCACGTTCAGCGTGCCCATGAGTTCGTTCGCCCGGTCCGCCACCTCGTTGGCCTTGCGGACGAGTTCGCCCGCGTTGTCCTTGAGCTCCTCGCCCATGTCCAGATGCTCGAACGCCGACCTGAACGCCGCGAGACCCTTCTCCAGCTCCTCGTAATATTTGTCGTCCTTCAGCTTTTCGGTGATCGTGGCGGCGTTGTCGATTACGGCCTTGAGTCCCTTCAGGTCCGCCGTCACTTCCCGCGCGTTCGACACGGTCTCCTTGAGTTCGTTGTAGACGGTTTCGTCCTGGATGAGCTTACCTACCGTGCCTTCGCCGCGCTCCACCTTGGCGATCACGCTGTTCACCCGTTCCGTCGCCTCTTTGAGATTGGCCACCGTCGCCTCGATCTCGCCGGACGAAGTGATCTTGTTCAGATTGGCCGTGATGTCCTGCACGTCCTTCATCCAGTCGGTGGGGGTCTGGCCCCGCAAACCGGCGCTCGCGAGGTCCAGCGCCTGGCCTTCGCCCTCCTCCAGCACCAGAATGTTGCCGCCCAGAAGCGACATCGACTGCACCCGGATCGTATACCCCTCCCGGAGCACCACGTCCTTGTCGATGTTCATCACCACCGTCACTTCCTTCTCGCCCAGCACGATCCGGTCCACCGTGCCCACTTTCGTGCCCCGGTACATCACGTTGTCGTGATCCTTGAGTCCTCCCACCTGGTCGAACGTCACGCTCACGTCCATCTTCTCCTTGCCGGTGATGAGGTCCACCCCGGAAATGACGATCGTGAAATACCCCAAGAGCGCCAGCACCGCCAGCATGAACACGCCCGTCACGAAGTCCGAAAAGCCGCTGTTGTTTCTTCTGCTCATTTGATTTCTCCTTTCATCGCCGTCAGGAATTCCTGCACCGCCGGATTCGCGGAATGGACGAATTCGTCCACTTTGGCCGTCTCCACCGCCTTGCCGTCCTTGAGAAGCATGATCCGGTCCGCCAGATGCAGCGCGCCCTGGATGTCGTGCGTGACGACGATCGACGTGATCCCGTGATCGCGGTTCAGCTTCTTGATCAGCCGATGGATGGTGATGGTGGTCACCGGATCGAGTCCCGAAGTGGGCTCGTCGTAAAGGACGATGTCCGCCTTGCGCACGATGGCCCTCGCCAGTCCCGCCCGCTTCTGCATGCCGCCCGAAATCTCGCCCGGATACTTCTCGGCCGCGTCCTCGAGCCCCACTTCTTTAAGCGCGTCCCTCACGAGCCGGTCGATCTCGTCCTCCTTGAGCCGCGTCGTTTCCTTCAACGGCAGCGCCACGTTCTCGTACACGGTCAGCCACGCCAACAGCGCCCCCGACTGGAACAGATACCCGATCCGCGGCTTCCCTTCCACCGTCACTTCGCCCCGGTCCGGATCCAGCAGCCCCACGATATGCTTCAAAGTTACGCTCTTGCCCGTGCCCGACGGTCCCACGATCGCCAGAATCTCGCCCTTCTCCACCTTGAAGTCGAGCCCGTCCAGCACTTTGACGGAATCGAACGCTTTGCTCACGCCTTTGAACTCGATGATGCTCATTGGTAGCAAAGCCTCGTGATCATGTAGCCGAACATCAGAATCAAGAGGAAATTGACGATTACCGAGCGCTGCGTCGACCGCCCCACGCCCGTGGCCCCCAGCTTGGTGCCGAGACCTTCCGCCACCGCCACCACCCCGATCGTCCAACCGAACACCAGCGCCTTCACGAGCCCCACGAACAGGTCCTTCCGCTCCGCGATATTGATGGCGCTGCTCATGTACTGGCCGAAATCCACCCCCAATTGCGTGGCCCCCACCACGCCGCCTCCCACCGTGCCGATCACGCAGCAGTAGAAAGCGAGCAGCGGCGCCATCACGCAGAGCGCCAGCACCCGCGGCACCGCCAGGAATTTGAGCGGCGAAATGGACATGATCCGCAAGGCGTCGATTTCGTCGTTCACTTTCATCGTGCCCAGCTCCGCCGCGATGGCGCTCCCCACGCAAGACGCGAGACACAGCCCGCAGCTGAACGGCGCCATCTCCCGGATGAGGCTGATCATCACCGCCGCCCCGAGATAGATCTCCTGGTTGAAGCGCCGGAGCTCCAACCCCACCTGCAGCGCCATGATCATGCCGGTGAAGAGACTCACCACCGTCACCACCGGCAAGGTGGAAATGCCCGTCTTGTACAGCTGGTGCGAAAACTCCGCCCGCGAATCGCGACTGCGGAAGACCGTCGGGAAGAGGAGGAACGTCCCCAACCCGATCTTGCCCGCCGCCCCGATGTCGCGAACGAATTTCATCGCCTTAGAGGCGCGTCACCACTTCTTCCAGCGCTTCCACCCGCGCCTTGCTCTGTTCGTCGTCCTTTACGGACTCCTTGAGCTCCGCGAGCTTGGCCAAAGCGGCAGCCTTGTCGCTCTTCGCCACGCAGCGCACCGACCCCAGCTTGGCCGTCAACGCCAGATAGTTGCCCGGCTTCTCGGCCGCGAACGCGTCGTAGATCTGGAGCGCTTCGTCGATCCGCCCCAGCGCCTCCAGCGTCTCGGCCTTGCCCACCACCGGAATGTCGGCGAACGCCGCATCAATCTCGCCCTCCAGCTCTTCGTAGATGGCCAGCGCCTCTTCGTAACGCGCGGTGTCGAAATACTTCTTGGCGAGCTTCAATTTGAGCGCCGGTCCCGTCTTGCTCCCGCCGTAGTTGGCCACCGCCTCCTCCATCTCTTCGGCGGTGATGCTCTCCGTAAGCGAGGCCGCCGCCTTTTCGCGCTGTTCGGCGCGGTAGTTGCGGATGCCGTAGTAGCCCGCCACCGCGATCAGCGCCGCCGCCACGTAGGGGACGCTCTTTTTCACGTCTTCGAGGAGTTCTTCGTTGATGCCTTCACTCATTTTCGTTGCCTTTCTCTTGATAGAGGTCGGACCATGCGTTCAAAGCCGACTCGTCTTTGCCGTCGCACCGCGCGACGATCCGGTTGTAGTCCAAAGCGTCGGGGAAATCGCGATTGTAGATGAAGCGCTGGCGGAACTTGGTGGGCGGCTTGCCCAGCCGGTTCACGCTCTCCTGCATCATCACCGCCGAAAAATAGATCGCCTTCGAGATGTGGATGCGGTTCACGAGCACCTTCAACGCCGTCCGGGGCTCGCCGAGATCCTTGGCCAGAATCGCCATCCTCAGCGCGTTGCTGGGCTCGAAACCCTTTTCGCGCATCATGAGCTCGTACCTGTCCAGCCCCGCCAGATACCGGAACGTATCGCACTTCTTCCCGCCATGCTTCGTGATGTGCTCGGCCAGTTCCGGGATGAGGTCGCCCATCAGCCCCGTCTCCCACAGGAGCCTAAACGCCTCCTCGCTGTGGCCGTAGGTGAAGAGACGGAAAATCTCCTCCGTCACGCGCGGAATCGCCGCCGTCAGGATGGCGCTGTGGTACTTCTTGATGGCCGCCAACGTCTCGCGCTCGATCTTGAACCCCAGCCTCGCGCTGAACTTGATGGCCCTCAGCATCCGCACCGGATCCTCACGGAAGCGGATCGACGGATCGCCGATCGACCGGATGATCTTCTTCTTGAGGTCCTTCATGCCCCCCACCCAGTCGATCACCGTGAAGTCCTTGATGTTGTAGAAAAGCCCGTTCACCGTGAAATCGCGCCGGAACGCGTCCGTCTGGGGCGTGCCGAAATCGTTGTCCTCCAAGGGACCCTCCGCCGCCTTCTCGATGATCTCGCCCACGCTCTGGGCGTTCTTCCGGAAAGTGGCCGTCTCGATCACTTTCTTCCCGAAGCACACCTGCGCGAGACGGAACCTGCGCCCGATGAGATAGCAATTGCGGAAAATCCGCTTCACCTCGTTCGGCCGCGCGCTCGTCCCCACGTCGAAATCCTTCGGCTCGCGCCCCAAGAGAAGATCGCGCACGCCGCCGCCCACCAGATAGGCGATGTGGCCCGTCTGGTTCAGCCGGTACAGCACCCTCAATGCATCCGCATCGATGTTCTTCCGGCTGATGCAATGCTCCTTGCGCTGATAGACCGTCGGCTTGAGCTCTTTTTTCTTGCCAAATCCAAACATTGTTCTGTATATTATACCATATTCCCGTTCAAAAAGCAAGCACTTTCAGTTAGAAAGTGGGGGAGTGGAGGAGTGATGGGGTGAGGGAGTGCGGGTGGTTTTTAGGATACTCTGCAGGAGATTGCGCAACTCAATCGTTTCATTGGACAACCAACGAACCTTTTCGCTTTCTCCGCAAAGACCGGCTATCACCTTGAACCAGTAACAACTTTCATTGGCCTCTTTTAGGGCGATTGACACTTTATGGACAAAATCCTCTCGACTCTCGGCTCGATTTGCCTCATGATAGTTAGCTCCAATCGAACTGGCGCTTTTACCCAACTGATGAGCAATTACCTTAGTCGTCACATCATACGGCAATTCCCGAAGAAATCTAAACACTTCAACGGCATATTTCGCCGTTCTATCTTCAAGTTGCTCCCTAAACTCTCTATT
>CAMZDY010000049.1 GCA_947305585.1 uncultured Verrucomicrobiota bacterium
GGCGCGGACAGGTGGAGGGCACGGAGACCATCGACGCCAAGCGGGTGATGCTCCACTGCATGCTGCCCTTGAACGAGATACTGATCGATTTCCACGACACGCTCAAGTCGGTTTCGCACGGGTACGCCTCGATGGACTACGAGCCGGCGGGCTACCAGGTGTCCGATATCGTCAAGATGGACATCCTCCTCAACGGCGAGACGGTGGACGCGTTCGCCACCATGGTCCATCGCGACAAGGCCCGCGCGCGCGGCATCCAGATGTGCAAGGCGCTCGCGGATACGATCCCGCCCCACCAGTTCAAGATTCCGGTGCAGGCCGCGATCGGCAAGGAGATCATCGCCCGCGAAGACATCCGTCCGTTCCGCAAGGACGTCCTCGCGAAGCTGTACGGCGGCGACGTTACGCGGAAGATGAAGGTGTTGGAGAAACAGAAGCGCGGCAAGGCCCGGATGAAGGAGTTCGGCCACGTGAACGTGCCGCAAAGCGCTTTTATCGCAGTCTTAAAAGGAACAATCAAGGAGTAAACAGATGAACGACATCACGTTCGAACAGGCATGGAACTACGGCGGACCTCTCATGTGGGTTCTCGCGGGAATCAGCGTTTTCGGTTTGGCGGTGGTTCTTTACCTTTGGATCACCCAGAGCCGTTTCGTGTTCCTCAAGGCGGCCTACCGGAAAGTGGCGGCGTCCAAGGACCGGGCGGCGGCCGGCGGACGCATCGCCGCGCGGGCGATGGCGGCGGTGGACTGGCTGGCGGACGTGGCGGCGATCGCGCCTCTGGTGGGACTGCTCGGAACGGTGCTCGGCATGTTTCGCGCGTTCGGCGGCATCGCCAGCGACGTGGCGGCGGGCGCCAAGCCGGTGGTGCTGGCGCAGGGCGTTTCGCAGGCGATCGTGACCACGATCTTCGGTCTGGTGGTGGCCATTCCGGCGCTCTTGTTCTACGCGATGCTGCGCCGCCGGTGCCAGAAGCGCATCGCCGAACTGGAGGAGGCGTGCGATGAAATTCAAGACTGACAACCGGTCCAAAGCGCCTGCGCTGGCGATGACGTCGATGCTTGACGTGATCTTCCTGCTGCTGTGCTTTTTCGTCACGGTCAGCGTCTTCTCGCAGTGGGAGAGCGAGATCTCCATCAAGCTGCCCAACGCCAAGACGTCGCAGGAGCCGGAGCGTCTGCCGGGCGAGATCATCGTCAATCTCACGCGCGAAGGCAAGGTGCGGGTGAACGGCGGCGACATGCCGCTCGGCGAACTCAAGCTGCGCCTGGCGAAGATTTCCAAGTTCTATCCCGGACAGCCGGTGATCATACGCGCCGACCGGGAGGTCAAGTACGAGTCGCTGGTGGAAGTGATCGACACCTGCCGCGAGGCCGATGTCTGGAACTTCTCGCTGGCCACCGAAGGAGAACAGTGAACTTTTTCGCCGCATTGCTGCTTGCCGCCATTTCCATCACCGCCGGCGACCGGCTGGCGATGGCGGACCGGCTTTTCAACAAGGGCGCGTACCAGGACGCGCTCAAGGAATACAAAACCATCTACCGCAACGACGGTTCGGACAAGGACGATCTCCTGTACCGGCTCGCCGAATGCTACCGGGCGCTGGGTAGCAACGTCGAGGCGCGGCGCATCTACAGTCTGCTGGTGAAGAACTTCCCCGCGTCCAAGTATGCGCACCGGTCGAGGCTGATGGCGGCTTTGGCGGTGGAGAATCCGGTCCGGAAGGAAGAGCTGCTGCTCCTTGATTCCGATTCGGTGCCCAACGACATCCGGGCGGCGGCGCTCTATTATATAGGCGTGGCCGACAACGACGCGGAAAAGCTGTCGCGTTCGATCAAGCTCGATCCGAAGGGCAAGTACGCCGCCTACGCCAAACTCCGGCGGGCGTCCATCCTGGCCACTTCCGGAAGCGCCAAGGAAAAGCGCGACGCGGTGCAGCTTTTGACCGATATCGCGTTCGGCGAAGACAAGGAGTTTGCGGAGGATGCGCTGTATCTGGCGGCCGCCACCAGCTACGGCGACAAGAAATACCGCGAAGCCGGGAGCCTTCTGCACCGTTATCTCAAGTCGTATCCGTCCGGCAAGTACCGCGCCGACGTCATAAGGGTGTGCGCCTGGTGCGACTATCTGCAGGGCAAATACGCCGACGCGCTGGTCCTGTGCCTGCAGCTGGAGTGCGAAGACACCGCGTACATTGCCGGGGCGGCGCATTACGCGCTCCGGGAAAACGCCATCGCGCTCGCGAAATTCAAGGATTACCTCCAGAAGTATCCCGCCGGCAAATACCGGAGCGAAGCGGAGCTCCCGCTGGCCCGCCTGGAGTTCACCGACGCCGAAGCGTCCGGCGACGATTCGAGGCTGGTGGATGCGGCGCAGCGCGCCGTGAATCTGGGGTCAATGCCGCAGGATCGCCTGCGCTTGGCCTGGGCCTACGAAAAGGTGGGCCGGCTGGAAGACGCCATCGCGGAGTACAACGATCTCGCCGAGAAGCATCCGGGCACGAAAGAGGCCACGGAGGCGATGTACCTCAAGGCGATGATCGATTTGCGCGAAGGCAGGTGGAACGCGGCCGACCTGGCGCTCAAGGAGGCGCTGGCGGGCAGTCTCGACACCCGCCGGACGGCCGAGGCCAAGTACTGGCGCGGAATCGCCGCAGTCAAGCTGGAGCATGAGGAAGAAGGGGTGGCGCTATTAAAGGATGCGCTCCAGCTCGGGCTTTCGCTCGACATGACGCGCGAGGCGCGGCTCATCATCGCCGATTTCGAATACAACCGCGGCAATATCGAAACGGCCCAAGCCGAATATCGCGACTTGGTGGCCAACGGCGCGGCGGCTAGGATGTCGGCCAAAAAGGCGTTCACCGTCGGGAAACTCATCAATTCGAAGGAATGCGCCAAGGCGCTCATCGATTCCGAGACGCCGGAATGGCGTCAGGCCGGCTATTCGCTGCTCGGATCGATCGAAGACGGCGAAAAGAACTACCGGGCCGCCATGGAGGCGTACCGCAGCGCGGTGGAAGAGCTGGTGGAGACGGACGAACTGCCCAAGACGGTTTTGCGGCTCGGGGTGCTGGAAACCGAAAACGGCGAGTTCGACAAGGCGGAGCAGACTTTGGTCAAAGCCGTCGATCTCAACAAGGATAACGTCATGGCGCGCGCCGAAGCGTATCTCAATCTGGCCAAGGTGGCGGTGGGCAAGGGCGACCGCGAAAAGGCCGGCGGCTACGCCACGGTGGTGGCCACCCTGTTCGACAAGACCCCGTTCGCCGCCGAGGCCGAAAGGATAGCGGAGGAGAACCGATGAGCCGCCGGGACGTTCTGGTTGTCGCGCTGGTCGTATCCGTCATCGCCCACATCGTTCTGATGTTCTGGGCCCGGCCGAAGGTGATGACTTCGGTGGCCCGGGGGCTTGCCCGGGTGAAGCGTCACGTCAACACGGTGGAGCGCGAGAATCCGCCGGAAGGAGACTTGACGGAGATGAGTCTCATGGAGGACGAGGAAGCCAAGAAGGACGCGCCCGAAATCAACGACGAGGAGCTGTTGAAGCTTTCGGCCCTGAGCACGATGAACCACATTCCGCTGGACGACAACGCGCAGCTGGCGGCGCCGGAGCCTTCCGAGATCTCGCGCGAGATCGAAAGCTACAAGATCCTGGAGGCGCCGAACGTGTTCGACACCATGCCGCTCATCTTGAGTCCCGGCAAGAACGAGGAAATCCGCGAAAAGGTGGTCTTCGAAACGCCGGAGACGATCGTGGCCGCTTCCATTCCGCCCAAGGTGGAAATCGCGATCGAGCCGGAAATGCCTACCGCGCTGGAAGATGTGGCGCCCGACTTCACCGCGTTCGAGGAGGGACCTTTGTCCGCCCAGGACGAGCCGGAGAAGCTCGTGAAGGACCAGGCGCCGGACTTCAAACCGGTCGATTCGGTGCTGCCTGACGTCAGCGAGGCGGTGGTGGAGGCGGAAAAGGCCGCGGTCAAGAACCTGATCGATTCGTACGACGCCAAGGAAATCACCGAAGCGGTCGATTTCGCCACCGTGAAGCAGGTCAAGGACGGCTATACCTATTTCAAGGTCACGGTGTACCCCAAGCCGGATCTGCCGATCGTGTCCAAGGATATCGTGGTCCTGATCGACACGTCGCCTTCGGTCGGGCGCGACCGGTTGGCGTCGGTGAAAGACGCGATCAAGCGGCTCCTTGTGAACGGCACCAACACCGGCGACCGGTTCAACATCGTGGCGTTCAGCGACAAGTTCCAGTATGCGTTCAACAGCTGGCAGGAGTGCAACACCGCCAGTTTCGAACATGCCGAGCGGTGGATCGACAACCGGGTGCTGCACGGCTGGACGGACGTGTTCGGCGTGATCAAGTCGGTATTGACTTTGCCGCGCGATCCCAAGCGTCCGCTCATCGCTCTGGTGGTGACGGATGGCGACGCCAACGCCGGCGTGAGCGAAACGGCGCAGATCCTGTCTAAGTTCTCGGCGCTGAACGACGGACTCATTTCCGTCTACATGTACGGGGTCAAGTCGAGCGCCAACAAGGAGCTTATCGATGTTTTGACGCGCGGCAATCGCGGCGAATCGATGATCTACCGCGAAGGATTCTTCAAGGATCGGGCGTTCGCCGGCGACGATATCGACATTTTCGCCAACCGGTTCAAGATGCCGGTCGTGACCGATTTGCGGGTGGTGTTCGCGTCCGATTCGCCGGCGGAGGCGTATCCTTCGCTTTTGCGCAACCTGTACCGGGGCAACAGTGTGGACATCGTCGGCCGCGTGAAGGGCACGCCGGATTCGGTGGCCTTTTCGCTCAAGGGTCTGGCGGGCGATCAGGCGTACGAGAGTTTTGTCCGGATTCCGCTGGATGGAGCCGCGGTCGTCAAACGGCTCGATACGGAATTCGATTTGGAAGTGGGCATCGAAAGAAAGACCAGAAAATGATTACTATAATATTGGCGTTGATTGCCGGGTCGGGCGCGTTCGCGGGCGCGTTCTACGGTTTGGAATGGGGGCGCGGCTGGTCGATAGCCGTAGGTTTCGCGGGTTTCGCGCTGACGCAAGTGGCCCTCGGGATGTTTTTCCAGCGCAGGATCAAGGCCGATATGGCCGGCGTGCAGGGCATTCTGGAGGCCGGACAGAACAAAATCAAGGAGAAGTATCGCCGCTGGCAGACCCGTCCGCCGTCTTCCATGAAGTCCGCCCAGAAAGAGATCATGGACGACACCAAGGTTTTCGTCCGCGAGGCGCTGAAGCAGACCGACGTGCTCGCCAAGTACCGTTTCTGGGTCCCGTTCATCACCCGCCAGATCGCCACCGCCAAGTTCCAGCTCAACTGGATGGTCAAGGATTTCAAGGCGGTGGACAAGCTCATGCCGGACGTGATGGTGATCGAACCGACCATGGCGGCCATGAAGATGGCGCGGCTCTATATGCTGGGCGCCGATATGGCGGAAATCGGAAAAGTCTACCGCAAGGCAGTTCGCAAAACCGCCTACAACGGCAACGTGCTCCTGGCGGCGGCGATGTCGTGGATGCAGGTGGCCAAAGGCGACGTGGACGGCGCGTTCAAGACACTGACCGAGGCGCTCAAGAAGTCGGACGACGCCACCTTGAAGCGCAACCACGAGCTGTTGATGAACAACCGGGTGGCACATTTCAACAACAGCGGCCTCGGCGACAAGTGGTATTCGCTCTATCTGGAAGAACCCCGGGTGCGCACCCAGCGCCAGCATATCCAATATCGATGATCAAGAAAGCCATAGTTCTGGCCGCCGGTCTCGGCACGCGGCTCCGTCCGCTCACCTGCATGGCGCCCAAGCCGATGATGCCGGTGTGGGGCGAACCGATGCTGAAGCGGATCGTGGATACGCTCCGTGAGATGGGCGTGGAGCAGATCGCGATCAACTCCCACTATCTGCACGAACAGGTGGATGAATGGGCCGTCGCCAACGGCTGCATCCCCAGCTACGAACCGGAGATCCTCGGCACCGGCGGTGTGCTCAATCCTCTGCGCGGCTTCATCGGCGGGGACGATTTCTATCTCGTGAACGGCGATATCCTGCTCGATGGCGCCCGGGATTGGAAACCGTCCATTCCCGCCGGGTGCATCGGTGAGGCGCTGGTCAGTTCCTCGCTGGGACCGCGCACGATCGAACTCGAGCCGGCCAACGGTTGGGTGGTGAACTGGAAGAGCCCCGATCCCGGCTTCGACGGCACGTACACCTATCTGGGTTTTGCCGCGCTCAAGGCGGAGATTCTCGATTTCGTCCGTCCGGACGGATTTTCCACCATCATCGAAGCCTATGAAAAGGCGATGCTGGCCGGCCGGTTCGTCAAGGGGACGGACCTGAAAGGGGTGCTGTGGACCGACGCCGGCACTATCGAATCGTATATCGAGGTCAACACCGACGGCAAGGACAACGCGTTCCATTCGCTGCCGCAGTTCCGGGCGCTGGCGGAAAACGGCCGGGAATACGAGAACATCTCGTTTCTGGGCGCGCGCGGCAGCGACCGGGTGTTCTTCCGCGCCGATGACGATATCGTGATCGTCTACGACGACGCCTCGCGGGCGGAAAACGCCAAGTATGCCGGCCACACCAGATTCCTCGCCGCGCACGGCATTCCGGTGCCGGAGTTGAAGGCGGATCTGCCCGACTGCAAGACGTTGGCCATGAGCTGGTGCGGAGAGGGCGGCTACAAGCTCGAACACTATGTGAAGGTGGTGGAAACTCTGGCCCGGTTCAACGCGCTCGATTTTGGCGCGCTCGAGCTGGAGCCCCCGTTCGACGCCGATCTCTACCGGTGGGAACACGATCTTTTCGCCGAATACTGCCTCGCCCGTCGCTTCACCCTGCCGCTCGAGGACGAGGTAAGGGCGGATCTGGACAAGTTGTCCGCCTATTTGCTTAAATTACCGCCCGCGCTCGTCCATCGCGACTTCCAGTCCACCAACATCCTGTGGAACGAGTCCGGCCGGATGGCGATCATCGACTATCAAGGCATGCGCAAGGGGCCTGCCGCCTACGACCTCGCGTCGCTCCTGTACGATCCCTACATTTCGATTCCGGAGGGCGAACGCCGCGCGCTCGCGAAGCTCTACGCCAAAGCCGCCCGCGACGAGACGATTCTGGCGGCGCTGCCGTATGCCGCTTGCCAGCGGCTCGTCCAGTGCCTGGGGGCGTACGGACGGCTCGCGTCGGTGGGCAAGTACGAATTCTGCCGCTATGTGGAGCCGGCGCTCGTGAATCTGCTGGCGGTGGCGGACGATGCCGGACTCGACAATCTCGCGGCGCTGGCGGAAACGCTGATCGCGCAGGAGGAGCGCCGCCACCATCATCACCATGGCCATGGCGGCCATTGCGGTTGCGGAGGGCATCATCATGGGTAGCTATCGCGCCTTCATCGCCCGGATCCGGAAAACCGGCAAGCGCCGTCCCGAGTCGGTGACCACGGTCGCCATGGGACGCGAACGCACGTTCAAGGCGTTCGACCTGGGCAACGACACTTTCATCTTCGAGGACGGCATCCACAACCATCTTTCCGTCCGCCCCTCGGTGCTGATCGTGCCCAAGGAACATCTGACGCGCCGTCAGAAGGGTATGGTGATGACCATCACCACCGGCAACCATTCGGTGGCCGCGTTTCCGTTGCTGGACGGCCGCTTCTGGAAGCTTTCGCACCTCAAGCCCGAAATGCGCGAAGAAGCGCTGATGAAGCATGTCCTTTGCGCCAATATCGTCAACGACATCCTGGAGATTTCGCAGCGCGACGTGGCCAGCAAGCAGCTGTTCGTGTCGGACGGGTGGCTCCTCGAGACCGGAGGCTTCGGTCTGGACAAGATCATCATGCTCGACCGCAACGAGATCACGCTCGACCATTACCGTTCGCTCGGACAGGAATGGCGCGTCAAGCCGCTCGCGTGGACCGAATCGGGCATGAAGCTGGCGCTGGAGGCGTCCAAGAAGCGCATCGCCAGCAAGTTGCGCTACTACCATTCTTCGCGCGGCGTGCATTTCCTCACGTTCCCGGAGTTCAAGAAGTTCGCCGCGATGGCGGCCGACGCGGAAAAACTGCCCAAATTCATCGAAGGACTCAAGGAAATGGTGGCCGTGCACGAAGGCAACCGCTATTCCTTCGTCCGGATGCCGAAATATC
>CAMZDY010000050.1 GCA_947305585.1 uncultured Verrucomicrobiota bacterium
AAATCTGATTTCAAAGCTAAAAGTAAAGGACACAACTATGAATCAGGCGGAAAAAGAGCGTGCGGCCAAGCTGGGCAAGAAATGGACCCCGGCCGGCTACATCAAGAGCGAAATCGAAGCCATTCGCAAGCAGGTTGGCGACAAGAAGGTTCTTTTGGCGATGTCTGGCGGCGTGGATTCGTCCGTTTGCGCGGTGTTGCTGCACAAGGCGATAGGCAAGCAGCTCACCTGCGTATTCGTGGATCACGGCTGCATGCGCAAGAACGAAGCCAAGGAAGTGAAGAAGGTTTTCAAGGGCAAGTTCGGCATCAATCTCATCCAGATCGACGCGGAGGCGCGTTTCCTGGCAAAGGCCAAGGGAATCACCGATCCGGAACTCAAGCGCAAGTGCATCGGCGGCGAGTTCATCCGCGTGTTCGAGGAAGAGGCGGCCAAGCTGGGCAAGATCGAGTTCCTCGGCCAGGGCACCATCTATCCCGACATCGTCGAGAGCGGCGTGGGCGGTCACAAGGCGGTCAAGGCGCACCACAACGTGGGCGGACTTCCCAAGGATATCGGATTCGAAGGGCTCGTGGAGCCGGTCAAGTATCTCTACAAGGATGAAGTGCGCAAGGTCGGCAAGGCGCTGGGCATCCCGGACGAAATGGTCAACCGTCAGCCGTTCCCGGGTCCGGGCCTGGCGGTGCGTTGCCTCGGGGAGCTCACCAAGGAGAAGCTGGACATCCTGCGCGAAGCCGATTTCATCTTCCGCGACGAGATGGCCAAAGCCAGGCTGGACAGGAAGGCGCAGCAGTTCTTCGCCATCATGACGAACGTGAAGTCGGTGGGCGTCAAGAACAATGCGCGCACTTTCGGTTACGTGATCGCGCTTCGCGCCATCTCCACCGCCCAGTTCGTGAAGGCGGGCATCGTGGAGCTGCCGTTCAAGTTCATGACCAAGGTGGCGGAGAAGATCGCCACCAAGGTGAAGGGTGTCAATCGCGTGGTGTGGGACATCACCCCCAAGCCCCCGGCTACCATCGAATGGGAATAAGGAGCTAACAATGAGACCGGTAGTATTCATCATCCGCGACGGCTGGGGCGTCAATCCCCGCAAGGAAGGCAATTCGGTTTTCGGCGCCAGGACGCCGGTGATCGACCAGATCCGGGCGCGCTATCCGCATTGCCTGTTGGACTGCTGCGGCGAGGCGGTGGGCCTGCCCGACGGCTATCAGGGAAGCTCCGAAGTGGGGCATCTCAACATGGGCGCTGGGCGCATAGTCATCCAGGAGCTGAAACGCATCGACGACGGGCTCTCCTCGGGCGAGCTTTTCAAGAGCGAAAAGTGGCAGAAGCTGATTGCCGACTGGAAGGCCAACAACTCCACGTTCCATTTCTTCGGTCTCTTGCAGGACGAGGGTGTGCACGCCCACCAGGAGCACCTTTTCAAACTGATGAAGAGGGCGCGCTCCGAGTTTCCGGAAGGGAAGATCGTGGTGCATCCGTTTCTGGACGGCCGCGACACTCCTCCCCGGTCCACGCTCGAATACATCGCCCGGCTCAAAACCGAGTTGGCGGCGGTTGGCAACGCCACGATCGGCACGGCGATGGGCCGCTACTACGGCATGGACCGCGTCAAGAACTGGAAACTCACGAGCGAAGCCTACGATTGCATCGTGAGCGCCAAGGGCAAGCCGGCGGCGACCATCGAGGAGTGCGTCAAGGCGGAGTACGAAAACGGCATGACGCCGGACGGCACTCCGATGACCGACGAGTACATACCCTGCTACACGATCGGCGGCTATGCGGGCATGAAGGACGGCGACGTCGTCATGCATACCAACTACCGCCAGGATCGTGCCATCCAGTTGACGCAGGCGTTCGTGTGCGACGACTATCCGGGCGAGCGCAGCGCGCGACCCAAGGTGACGTATCTCGGTTTCACCCGCTACTGGGACGAGTTCGAAGACTATCTCCTGGGCGCGATGGGTGCGGGCGGCGGCATGGACAACCTCCTCGGGGAGGTGATCTCCAAGGCGGGCATCAAGCAACTTCGCATCGCCGAGACGCAGAAGTTCCGCCATGTCACGAGTTTCTTCAACGGCAAGTCCACCACGCCCAGCGAGGGCGAGGACCAGGTGGAAGTGAAGAGCCGTTTCGATCCGGCCACGTTCGCTAGCCATCCGGAGATGGATGCCTACAACGTGACGGACGAGCTTCTGAAGCGGCTGGAGAACAACCCCTACGGCTTCATCGTGGTCAACTACGCCAACTGCGACATGGTGGGCCACACCGGCGACGAGGCGGCGGCCACCAAGGCGGTGGAAGTGACCGACGAGTGCATCGGCAAGATCCTGCCGCGCCTTCTGGAGCTGGATGCGCACGTGCTCATCTTCGCCGACCACGGCAACGCCGAGCAGATGGTGGACTACAAGAGCGGACTCACCAAGACTTCGCACACGCTGAATCTGGTGGACTGCTTCTACGTGGCCAACGATGCGGCCGGAGTTTCGCTCACGCCGCTCGCCAAGTTGTCGGCGGTGGCGCCCACGGCCCTGCAGATGCTGGGTCTGCCCGTTCCCAGCGAGATGACCACCCCGAGTCTCCTAGCCACCAAAACCCCGTGGAGCAAAACAGCTCTCAACGTTTAAGGGAAGACGCGGCGCATAATGACTAAGGCACTGGGTATTGCGGTTTGCGCATGCCTGGTGCCTTGCATTTTGTGCGCCGTGGAGGCCTCAAACCGCTACCGTTCGCCGCGCAATCCGGAGCGCAAGATCCGCCAGTCGACGGAGCTTATCGTGTTGCATACGACGGAGGCTCCGGCCCGGAGTTCGCTCAACAAGCTCTCCGAGCGCGGCGAGGCGCATTTTTGCGTGACCGAAGAGGGTGCCGTATACCGCATCGTCGACCGCGACCGCGAAGCGTTTCACGCCGGACGTTCGATGTGGAACGGCAAGGAGGACGTGGACAAGTTTTCCATCGGCATCGAGTGCGTGGGCTACCACGACAAGCCAATGCCGTCGGTGCAGCTTAATGCCATCCGCGATCTGGTGGCGGAACTGAAAACCATGTACCGGCTGAACGATTCGCAGGTGGTGTGCCACAGTCACGTTGCGTACGGCGCGCCCAACAAGTGGCAGAAGAAGAATCACCGCGGACGCAAACGCTGCGGAATGCTGTTCGCCATGCCGTCGGTACGGTCTCAGCTGGGACTCAAGACGAAACCGAAAATCGATAGGGACGTGCAGGCCAAGCGGCTGACGGTGGGCGACGATTATCTGCGCAAGGTGCTGTACGGCAACGTGGACACGATGCGCCAGTATTACGCTTCCGCGCCGGCGAAACCGGCACCCAAGGAGGAGCCGAAGAGCGGGATTTTCAGCTGGTTCAGGTCGTCGGCCAAACCGTCCGCGCCAAAAACTTCCTCCAAGCCCAAAACGGTCGCAGGCACTTTCAAAGCGCCGCCACAGTCTCTGGCCGAACTCAAGGCCCAGGGGTTCAAACAGGTGGGGGTGGTGACCAAGGAAGTGACCGCCAGCAAGCTGGTTGGAGCAAGGTGGAATAGGGCGGATACGTATTATACCATACGCAACAAAGTGATCCCCGGCAATACCATAAATCCATCAAAGATAGAAATTGGTATGGCAATTTGGATCAAAAAGTGATATAATATATACGATGGCTAAGATAAAATTGACTAAAACGGAACTCAAGGCGCAGACGGACGCGCTCAAGCGTTTCCAGCGCTTTTTGCCGATGTTGCAGCTCAAGAAGCAGCAATTGCAGAGCGAAATAGCCGGCATAACCGCCAAGGCCGAACAGGTGGGCGCCAAAGAGCGTGCCGAACGCGCGGCGTTGGACAGGTGGGTAGGGCTTTTCGCCACCGACGAAAGTCTGGTGGAAGGGCTCGTCAAAGTCAAGAATGTCAAGACCGGCACCGCCAACATCGCGGGTGTGGCCATCCCCACGTTCGAGTCGATCGAGACCGAAGTGAAGGAAATCGATCTTTGGGCCACTCCGGCCTGGGTGGACGACGCCATCGCCGCCACCACCCGCATTCTCGCCTTGCAGAGCGAGCGCGCGGTATTCGAGGAACAGCGGCGTCTCGTGACCATCGAATTGCAGACCACCTCACAGCGGGTGAACCTTTTCGAAAAGGTGAAAATTCCGGAATGCAAGGAGGCGATCCGCGTCATCAAGATCGCCATCGGCGACGAACAGACCGCCGCCGTCACTCGCGGCAAGATCGCCAAGGGTCGTGCGCCCAAGGAGGATGCGGCATGATAGTCAAGATGAAACATCTCGACCTCTTGTGCGTGGCCGGCGTCAAGGACGCCACGCTCAAGGCGCTTCGCGATTTGGGCGCGGTGCATTTGGACTTTTCGGCGGCGCAGGGCGCGGAACTGGCTGCGGCCAAGGGCGAGGCGGCCGACGCCGAGAAGGCGGTGCGGCTGATTCTCAAGGCCCGCGAGACGTGCGACGCGGTGGAGAAGCGTCCGCATGGCGTGAAGGAAGTGCTCGGGTTCGATGCGGAACGCACGGAGCTCAAGACCGCGTTGGAGGATCTCCGGAAGGAAATCCGCATCTACGAGCCGTATGGCGATTTCGATCCTGCGCTCGCGCAGAGTCTCATCGACAAGGGCATCGATCTTTCCAAGGTGGCCGAGTTGCCGGAAAAACTGCCCACTCGCCGGTTGGGAACTATGAAGCGCGAAGAGGAAAAGATGCAGAACCGCATCAATATCCTGAACGCGCAGATAGCCGGGACGGACGAGGCGCCGATCCTGAAACGGTTCCCGGATATGGCCGACAAGATCGAATTCGAGGCGGCGCGCGAAATAATGTCCGTTCAGGGCGAGGTGGCGGTGATTTCCGGCTGGATCGCGGAAAAGGGCGTCGAGGCGCTACGCGAGGCTTGCAGGACGAACGGCTGGGGCGTCTTGCTGCGCGATGCCGCAGGCGGAGAAATGCCGCCCACGCTCATCGAGCCGCCGAAACTCTTCCGTCCCGTGAAGGCGCTGTTCGACGGGCTGGGCATCGCCCCCGCCTACAACGAGGCCGACGTTTCCGTCCCCTTCATGTGCTACTTCTCCGTTTTCTTCGCCATGCTGGTGGGCGACGGCGCGTATGGCGCCATCTTTCTGGCGGCCACGCTGTACGGCTGGTGGAAGACGCGCGAAAAGCGTTCGCCGCTCGCGAAGAGCTGGCTGGTGATGCTGACGGTCTTTTCGGCGGCCACGGTCGTCTGGGGCATTCTCTCCAACACCTGGTTCGGCGCGGCCATTCCCTGCTGCCGCACCTGGCCCACCGTGGAGTGGCTGGCGGATCCGAGCTACAAGAACATGATGCTTCTCTGCTTCACCATCGGCGTGTCGCACTTGATGCTGGCCCGCATCTGGAACGGCGTCTGCATGCTGCCGGATTCCACGTCGATCGCGCAGTTCGGCTGGGCGGGGGTGCTCCTTTTCATGTATATGGTGACCAACTCCATCGTCGGAATTTTCTCCGGTATTCCCGGTTGGGCGTTTGCCGTTTTCGGCGTGTCGCTCGTGGCGGTGTTCGGTTTCTCGGTGAAACCGAGCGAACTCAAGACGAAGGGCGCGGAGCTTGGAATGCTCCCCCTCAACATCATGAGCGCCTTGGGCGATATCATCAGCTATGTGCGTCTTTTCGCGGTGGGGCTCGCTTCCGTCAAGGTGGCGGAGAACTTCAACTCGATGGCCACCGGGCTCGTGAGTTCCGGCAACGCCGCATGGCTCAACTGCATCATGGCGGTGGCGATGGTGCTCATTCTCGTTCTCGGGCATGCGCTCAACCTGGCGATGGCGGGGCTTTCCATCCTCGTGCATGCCGTGCGCCTCAATACGCTCGAATTTTCCAACCACAAGGGAGTGTCCTGGTCGGGATACGCCTTCAAACCGTTTAAGAAAAATTAACCAAAAGGAGTAAACAAACCATGATGAATGATGCAGCTATGATTGTCGCGGGCGCCATCGCCTGTCTGGGTCTTGCCGGTGCGGGTTCCGCGTTCGGCACGGGACTTGCCGCCGCCGCAGCGGTTGGCGCCTGGAAGAAGTGCTATGCCGCCAACAAACCGGCGCCGTTCCTGTTGCTGTCGTTCGTCGGCGCGCCCATCACCCAGACGCTCTACGGAATGATTCTCATGTTCATCATGCTCGGCAAGACGGGTGTGCAGGGTGCCGGGGTTCCCTGCCTCGTGGCCGGCATATTCGCTGGTCTCGCCATCGGGCTTTCGGCGCTCTTCCAGGGCCGGGCCGGCGCGGCCGCCTGCGATGCGCAGGCCGAGACCAACCAGGGCTTCACCAACTACCTGGCGGCGCTGGGCATCGTCGAAACCGTCGCCATTTTCGCGATGGTCTTTGCGCTGATCGCGCTGGCGAGCGTAAAGTGATCCGCCTAAAGCCGAACACGGCTTGCTTCCTCGCCTTTACCGGGATCTTCGCGGTATTGGCGGGGTTTGTATTTTGGGGGTGCTGGAGCTGCAACTACGCTCCGGTGATGCCGGACCATCCGATCGTCTGGCCGCCGGACTACGGCGTGAGGCTCGGCCGGTGGCTGGAGGAATTTCTCCGCACCGGACGCTTCGAGCCGCTGGAACTCTTCAATCTCGTCGGTTCGCCTTACTGGTGGCAGGAGTTCAAATACGCCTTTTGCCTGTACTTGAGCGGACTCGGGATGGCGTATTTCCTGCACGGCCGGGGGCTTTCACGCTTTGCCGCGTATTCCGGCGGACTCCTGCTCGCTTTCTGCGGCTACTGGTGCACGCTCTATTCGGCCGGACATTACGGCTGGTTCCAGTGGATGGCCTACGGCGTATTCGCGTTCGGGCTCGTGGACCGGGCGTTGGCGGGAGGGCGCTTGCGCCACTGGGTGCTCCTCGGTGCGGTTCTCGCTTGGGGCAGCATGCACCAGCCGGACCTGTGGCTGATCTTCACCGCCTTCACCTTTGTCTATTTCGTCTGCCGCTGGCTGGCGCTCGGCCGCAAGCTGGACTGGAGAGGGTGGTGCGCGGGAGCGCTTTCGTTCCTGCTCGTGGGCGCGCCGTCCTTTCTTAACGCCGGCCGGAACGACGTGGAAAGCCGAGACCGGCAGATCGAAGAGTCGGGTCAGGACCGTTGGACCTTCGCGACCAACTGGTCCATGCCGCCGGAAGATACGCTCGAGTTCTTCGTTCCCCGCATTCACGGCGACACCAGTTGCCAGTATACGCTTTACTATGCCCGCAAAGCCGGACGGGACACCGCGCCCTACACCGGACGTCTGGGCCGTCCAATGATGCCGGACGGACGCGAGGCGCCGCGCGGCAACTATCGCCAGCACTCGCTCTACGTGGGCTACGTGACCTGCATCCTGGCGGCGATCGGCGCGGTGCTGGGCCGCAAGCGCAAAACGGTCGTCTTCTTCGCGTTGTCGGCGCTGGTGTTCTGGCTTTTCTCGATGGGCCGCTACTGCGAAGCCGTCTACCGCCTCGTCTATGCGCTGCCGATGGGCGACTATCTGCGCGCGCCGGTGAAGTGGCACCACCTGACGGAGTTTTGCCTTGTGGTGCTCGCCGCGCACGGAATCGACGCGCTGGCCAAAAAGTTCAACCGGGCTTACTTGTGGTTGGCGCTCCTCGTTCTGTGGGGCGCGGCGGACCTGGCCCGGGTGGACGCCAAGTACTGCGCACCGGTGTGGCTGGGACGGCAGAAGCAGGTTCTCGCCGCCTCGCCGGAAGGATCTTCGGTGCCGCCTTTCAAACCGGACAAGGTGGCGCTGGCGCTGGGCGCCGTTTCGCTTTTGACCACGATTGGAGCAATTGGATATGGAACGCTTTCTGCAACGCGTCGCCGACATTCTTGACGTGCCGTCCGTTTCGCCGGAGACGCGTTTCCGCGAGGTTCCCGGCTGGTGCAGTCTCATGGCGTTCGGACTCCTCGTCATGATGGAGAACGACTACGGACATCCGGTTTCCATCGGCGAATTCATGAAACTCGAAACGGCGGGCGAACTGTTTTCTGCAATTTCCACTTGAAATTTTCCCGAAATAGTGGTATAATACTTTACAATGTCTTTAGATTCTTTCATCAACAACCCTAAGGAAATCAAGATATGGCAAAGAAGATAATGGTCGACGGCAACACCGCCGCCGCCAAGATTGCTTT
>CAMZDY010000051.1 GCA_947305585.1 uncultured Verrucomicrobiota bacterium
CCGCAACCCCCGGATCGACAGTCCAGTGCGCTAACCAATTGCGCCACAACCCCGCTTTTCCGGATAAGTGATTAGTATTATATCATATTTCGGGGGCGAAAGTCAATAGGGAAAATGAAAAAATTTTCGGGGAGTGGTCGGACTGGCGGGGATCGGACCCGCGACCCCAACATTAAAAGTGTCGTGCTCTACCAACTGAGCTACAGTCCGTTTGGGGGCTTATGGTTGAATATTATACCATATTTTCGGCGCGAATGCAATAGGAATTCGAGCTTTCCCAAAATTTGGCTCGCACCGAAATACCGTTTGAGACGTCCGCCCGAAAGCCGGTCGAGCCGCTTGCGCTCCAATAAAATGGCGCTTTTGTAGAGCCAATGGCGCTTCGTGCCGGTGACTGTGCGCACGATTCCGTTCGTGCCCGGCGTGTAGCGGTAGAGCACGTCCGGAAGACTTACCACGCGTTTCGACCTTATCGCGCACTCGCAGACGAAAGGAGCGTCTTCGTAGATGAAAAGGTTTTCGTTGAAGCGGACGGGACCCGATTCGAGGAGTTCGCGGCGGAACGCGATGCGGCAGACGCTGCCCGGTTCGCGCTTCTCGGCGAGGGCGGACATGAAGCGCCAAGGACGGGCGAGCGCCCGGAAGAGGTCGCGCCAGGAGTAGCCGATGAAGGCCGGTGCGAGCGTTTCGAGCACCTCGCGCCCGGAAAGGTCGTACTGGCGCTTGAGGGGAGAGAGGGAATAGTTGAAGAAACAGAAGTCGGCCCCGGTGGACTCGAGGCGCTCGATCGGACGCGCGAAGAAGTTCGGCTCGACGGTGTCGTCGGCGTCGCAGAAGAAGACGTATTTGCCTTGGGCGCGGTCGAGTCCTTGGTTGCGCGCCCAGCTGAGTCCCCTGCCCTCCCGATCATCGATTACGAGGATCTCCACGTTATCGCGTCCGATCCGTTCGGCCGCGCGCTCCAGCGACTCGAGCGCCAGGGGGAGCGTGTCGTCGTTGCGGTAGTTGGGCACGATCACGCTGGCGAGCATACTTCCTCCAGCCAGCGGGCGTAATCGTCCATGACGCGTGCGGCATCGAAAAGGTCGGGGCGCATCGTCTCCGCGCGCTTCGCTTCCTCCACCGCGCGGCAAAAGCTTTCCACGCTGCCCGCCTCGTACTTGGCGCCCGCGTTCCCCACGAGTTCCGCCGTTTCGCCATCCAAGGAATATACGATCTTGAGCCGCGCCATCGCATAGTCCGCGAGTTTCCCCGGCACGGCCACTCGGCTGGACGGAAACATGGGGATGAGCCCCGCTTCGCTTTTGGACAGGAGTTGGGCGAGACCGGTTTCGTCCAGATAGCCGGCGAACCGGATCCGGTCGCATCCCGCCGCGAGGCGCTCCAGCGCCTTCCGCTTGGGTCCCTCGCCCGCCAATACGAGACTCAAGTCTTCGCGCCGCTTGACCGCCTCGACCACGGTTTCGAGGTCGTAGGACGAGCCCATATTGCCGATGTAGACGAGTTTCATTTCGCGTGTCCCGTCTTTTTCATCGGGCACTCGGCCCCGTAGCTCCGCGCAAGCTCCAGATAGCCGCCGGCCACCGCGCTGATCGCGTCCGCCCCCAAATAGACCGCTTTGGCCACGCGACCCAAAAGCTTTACCGCCCAACCCGGCAGCACCCGCGCGAAAGTTTCGGGCCACGCATCCTGGATGTCGACTACGGTTTTGACTCCGTGCCGCTTGCCCCACCTCACGGCCGCCAGCGCCAGCCCCAGCGGCGGCGAAGAAACTACGATCGCATCGGGACGGACAGGCTCGGCATCGGCCGCCTTGGTCCAGACCCGCGCGAGGAGGAGATGGCTCAAGACCCGACTAAGACAGATGTTCTTGGGATAGGAAAGCGTTTTCAGCATCCGGATATTGCCCGGGAGCGGTTGCTTGAGGATGCGCTTACGCTTGGTGCCGTGGTTGAAGTCGCCCGTCCACAGCACCACTTCGTGTCCGCGCCGTTCGAGCGCCGAAGCCATGAGACTATACCGCTGCGCCCGAAAGCCTTCCTGGGGGAGATTGTCGAAGGGATTGACGATCCAGATTTTCATCCGCCAATCCGGAAATGGTGGAGAAGAGGAGATTCGAACTCCCGACCCCCACGTTGCGAACGTGATGCTCTACCAACTGAGCTACTTCCCCATTTCACGTAAAACATCGTATATTATATCACAAGGCGCGGACAAAAGTCAATAGGGAAAATGAAAAATGTTCAGCGCAGGCGGATTTCGGGGAACTTGAGATAGAGGTCGTACCGGCGCAAGGTGTCCGCGCCCAGATAGGCGCAGGGATGGGCCGGATTGATCATGGGGCGGATCTCCACCTCCACCCGTTCGCCCGGCTCCACCGCCACGAGCTCCAGCTTGCCCGGCGCGCCCGGCCGCATCTGGAGCGCTTCGCGTCCGTTCATCCCCACCGCGCCGAAGTCGAACTCATCCCCGGCCGCTTTCCAATCGTCCGGGCGCTTGAGGATGGTGAAGGAGGAGCCGCTGTCGATCAGCATGCTCTGTCGGGAACCGTCCTTGCCCACGTAGAAGACCTTGGGCGAGCCGTCGAAATCGGAATAGTCGAACTTTAGCGCGGGGCCGAAGCCTTCGATCGAGTCGGGGTTGAGGACGAGCTTGCGCTCTTTGAGCGAAAGGATCATCGGCATCCGGCGGATGATGTCCATCCCGAGAATGCCGTGCACCTTGGCCCCCACCTGTTCGGAGAGTCCGGGGAAGGGAACGACCATAACCGGGAAACCTTGGTAGTCCATCTCGCCCACCTTGAGCGAACCGGTCTTCATGAGCCGGGGCACGGCATGCACGTTGCTGGTGCCGGCGAGACCGATTTCATGCAGCACTGCATCGGGGAAGGCGTTCGTCACGAACGCGAGGTCGAACGACGTGTGGGTGGCGCCGGTATCGAAAATCATGGTGCAGGGCACGCCGTCGAGCGAGCCCCGCACGAGCTGCAGATTGTTGCCTTCGCCCACTTCGAGGGGAACGACCAATTGCACCGCCAACATCAAAGCCGCCAGCATAAACCAGCTCCTTTCGTCTACTTTACGAGCGACATGAACTCTTCGCGCACTTTGGCGTCTTCCCGGAAGGATCCGAGCACGGCCGAAGTGACCATTTCCGAATTCTGCTTCTCCACCCCGCGCATCATCATGCAGAGGTGCTTGGCCTTGATCACCACGCCCACGCCTTCGGCGCCGGTTTCGTCCATTACGGCATTGGCGATTTCCTCGGTGAGGCGTTCCTGGATCTGCAGGCGGCGCGCGAACATGTCGACGATGCGCGCAAGTTTGCTCACGCCCAGCACCTGTCCCTTGGAGATGTAGCCGATGGCGCATTTGCCGTAGAACGGCAGCATGTGGTGTTCGCACATTGAATAGAGCTCGATATCCTTCAGGACCACCATGTGGTTGGTGCCGCTCTCGAAATAGGCGCCGTTCACCACCTTCTTGAGATTCTGGCGATAGCCGCGCGTCAGGAACGTCAGCGACTTGGCCACGCGCTCCGGCGTTTTCCGGAGTCCCTCGCGCGCCGGATCTTCGCCCAGCTCCTCGATGATGCCCTTCACGAGCGCGGCCAGTTTCTTCTGGTCAGGTTCCTTTTTCATCCGCTATTCTCCTTGCCAAAGCCGGCAGTTCCGGGTCGCGCGCGCCGCAAGTGACGTAAGCGGCGAAATCGTGCGCCTTGATCCAATCGAACGCCGCATCCAGATCCTTCACCACGATCGAGCCCGGCACTTTGGCCGCCAGATCCTCCGCGTTCACGTCGCGCCTGGCGGTGCCGCCCGCATCGTACACCGGGAGGAGTAGAAGCCGGTCTTCGGGGGCGATCGTGGAGTTGAACATCCGCGCGAGGGAATCGAGCATCTTGCGCAGGGGCCCGTACCCGTGGGGACGCCAAATTACGCAAATTCCGCCCGGATGGGCCGCTTTGACGGTGGTCCACATGGCCTTCAGCTTTTCCGGATTGTGGGCATAGTCGTCGTAGACCCTTGAGCCGTAGCGCTGAAGCCGGCGCTCCACACCCCGGAAAGTCATGAGCGCAGCTTGGGCCTTGGCGGGGTCGCAGCCGAGCGCGAGCGCCATCCGGTAGGCGAGGAAAGCGTTGTTGCGGTTGTGGCGGCCTGGCGCATTCACGTCCATCTCGCCCGGCTCCTTGCGTCCGTCCACCACCGGACCTTTCACGTCCTTCACGAACGCGTCGAAAACCTCGTCCATCTCCTCTTTGGAGTAGTGGTCGGTGCTGGAATTGGTGACTACGACCGCATAGGGATTGAACGCCACGAGCGATTTGTCGCTCTCGTCCACTTCCGCCACGGCGTAGTCCCCTTCGCCATACCTGACGGCGCCTTCCCAGCCCACCACGTTCGCCCCGTTGACGCACATGGGGTCCATTTCGCATTCGGCGAGGATATGGCCGAGCATGGCGGTTACCGTGCTTTTGCCGCAGGTGCCGACCACCGCCACCAGTTTATGGCCGGAAAGCGTGCGGGCGAGCGCCCGGGCGCGATGGACGATCTCGATGCCCATATCCTGCGCCTTGGCGATGCCGGGATTCGTCTGCTCAATGGCGGTAGAGACGACCACTTCGTCCGTGTCGCCGTCGATTCCGCTGCCGTCGTCGGGGAAACACTTGACGCCCAGGCGCTCCAAAAAACGGATATTGGGCGTGGCGAGGTTACGGTCGGCACCGGTAACCTCGTCGCCCTTGCGCAACATGGCGGTGGCGAGCGCGGACATGCCCACGCCGCCAATGCCTATGAGGTGGCGCTTCACTGCACTACGACAGTGCGCTGCTCGTAATGGCCCGGCACCCAGACGCGGATCACCGTGCCGTTGGGCTGGACCTGGTCGACGTAGCGGCCTTCCACCCACACCGTCTGGACGGTGGTGACGGGCTGCACCACCACGGGAGCGGGCTGCACCACCACGGGAGCGGGCTGCACCACCACGGGGGCGGGATGCACCACTACAGTGGCAGGACGGGGAGGAGGCGGATTGTGGCTGATGGCAGATCCCACCACCGCGCCTGCCACCGCGCCGCCGATGAAGCCCGGCCAGAAGTTCTCGCCGCCCTTGCCCCAGACGCTATGCCGGTGCTTGGGATGGGGAGCCGGAGCCATGCGCACGCGACGGGGACCCACGCCGCCCCTCGGAGGTGGCGGTGCCGCCCACAGCGAACCGCTGAGACCGATCAATACGGCTATTGCTACCATGCGTTTCATGTTTGCCCTCCTTTTCTTGGTTTTACACCATATATTATATCATATTTTCCGGAAAAAAGCAAGTGCTTTCGTCGGAATAGAATGATATTCCCACCTTTTCGCCGGGGAGGTGACGGGAAAAGCCGCTTTCGCGCACGATTATGCCATCGGGCTCGAGATGGACGAGCGTTTCGGGACCGAGGGGTTCAATGAAGTCGACCGTATGGGTGAAGCCGGGTACGATGCGTATATTCTCGGGTCGCACCCCCAGCAATCCCCCCTCGCGCGGAATGAGGTTCATGGGGGGCGTGCCGATGAAGCCGGCCACGAACGGATTGGCGGGACGGTGGTAGATCTCCATCGGTTCTGCGATCTGCTGGATGCGCCCGCCGTCCATCACCACGATGCGCTCGCCCATCGTCATGGCTTCGGTCTGATCGTGGGTGACGTAGATCATGGTGGCCTTGAGCCGCTGGTGGAGACGGATGATCTCGGAGCGCATCTCCACGCGCATCTTGGCGTCCAGATTGGAGAGCGGCTCGTCGAAAAGGAATACGGCCGGTTCGCGCACGATGGCGCGGCCCAGCGCCACGCGCTGGCGCTGTCCGCCCGAAAGCGCCTTGGGGAGCCGGTGCATATAGCCGGAAAGCCCCAGCGTTTCGGCCGCGCGAGCCACTCGGGCTTCGATCTCCTTTTTGGGGAAGCCGCGGAGTTTGAGCGCGAACGACAGGTTTTCTTTGACCGTCATATGCGGATAAAGGGCGTAATTCTGGAAAACCATGGCGATATCGCGATCTTTCGGCGGGAGACCGGTCACGTCGCGATCGCCGATGAAAATGCGTCCGGAAGTGGGAGTTTCGAGTCCCGCCACCATGCGGAGCGAGGTGGACTTGCCGCAACCCGACGGACCCACCATCACGAGAAACTCGCCATCGCCCACTTCAAGGTTGAAGTCGTCCACCGCGGGCCGGTCGCCGCGCGAATAGATTTTGCCTACATGTTCAAAGCGTACTTGGGCCATGGGGATGGTTCTTCCGGTAGATGGCTAACGACTGGCGGATTATTTCCTGCAAAAGCGGATGGTCGGACCGGAACGACGCCCAGTAGATGGCCGAATAGCACGGGTCGGCGCGGTCGGAAATGCCGTATTGGCGCTCGATCGCATCCATTCGCGCGGGATCCATCTTGAGCGAGGCCCAATCGTCTGCGGCGGCCGCCTGCTCCACCCTTTCGCGCCAGATTTTGCGGTAGACGGGAGCGGCGGAGTCGAGATCGGTGCCGAGTTTGAGTTCGAAAAGCCATGCGAGCTCGCGATGGAGCTCGGCATTGCCCGGATTGAGGTCGAGCGCGTTGTCGCGCAAGAGCGAGATGGCGGCATCCACCCAGCGCCACCGGTCTTCCGGCGTGGGCATCATGGCCGAAACGTTGTAGGCGAGATTCCACGCCGCATACGCCCACACTTCCGGCGTATGGGGTTCGGAGAGGGTAAGCGCGTGCGCGAGCTGTGCCAGCTCCACGTAGCGCCCTTCATCCTGGAGACGATCGGCCCGGAACCATACGATTTCGCCCACGATCGACCGCACACCCCCCAAAGCGACAAGCGCGCCCTCGGCCACCGCCGTAGAACGCGTTTGGCGCCGGCAGCAGTACAGGGCTTCCGTACCTGCTGCCAGCGCCGCAAGGAAGAAGACAACAAGTATCTTCTTCATTTCCGGCTTACATCATGCCGTCCATGCCGCCGGGCGCGCCATGCCCGCCGCAGCTGCATTCCTTCTTTTCGGGCAGATCGGTGACCATGCAGTCGGTGGTCAGGAGGAGCCCGGCGATGGAGGCGGCGTTCTGCAAAGCGGAGCGCGTCACCTTGGCGGGATCCACGACGCCGGCCTTCATGAGGTCGCAGTACTCGCCGGTGCGGACGTTGTAGCCGTTGTTGCCGGCCGCCTTCTTGACGTTGGCGATCACGAGCGCGGCTTCCTGTCCGGCGTTGTTGACGAGCTTGCGCAAAGGCGCCTCGATGGCGCGGGCGATAATGGCCGCACCCACCTTCTCGTCGCCCTCGAGTTCGAGCGAGTCGATGGCCTTCTGGGCACGGAGGTACGCAACGCCGCCGCCGGGCACGATGCCCTCTTCGACCGCCGCACGCGTGGCGTGCAAAGCGTCGTCGACGCGGTCCTTCTTTTCCTTCATGGCCGCTTCGGTGGCAGCGCCCACCTTGATGAGCGCCACGCCGCCGGCGAGCTTGGCCAGACGCTCCTGGAGCTTCTCGCGGTCGTAATCGCTGGTGGTATCTTCGATCTGCTTCTTGATGAGCGCCACCCGGCCGTCGATATCGGCCTTCTTGCCGAGACCTTCGACGATAGTGGTGTTGTCCTTGTCGACCACCACCTTCTTGGCGCGGCCCAGCATCTCCAGACCCACGTTCTCCAGCTTGATGCCGATATCCTCGGTGACGAGGCGTCCGCCGGTAAGGACGGCGATATCCTCCAGAATGGCCTTGCGGCGATCGCCGAAACCGGGCGCCTTGACGGCGCAGACCTGGAAGGTGCCGCGCAGCTTGTTCACGACGAGCGTGGCCAGGGCCTCGCCCTCCACGTCTTCGGCGATGATCATCAGGGGACGGCCGGTCTTGGCCACGCCCTGCAGGAGCGGCAGGAGCTCCTGGAGATTGGAGATCTTCTTCTCGAAGAGCAGGATGAAAGGATTCTCGAGCTCGCACTCCATATCCTCGGGCGAGGTCACGAAGTAGGGCGAGAGATAGCCCTTGTCGAACTGCATGCCCTCGACGACGTCCAGCGTGGACTCGAGCGTCTTGGCCTCTTCGACGGTAATCGTGCCTTCCTTGCCCACCTTGTCCATGGCGTCGGAAATCATCTTGCCGATTT
>CAMZDY010000052.1 GCA_947305585.1 uncultured Verrucomicrobiota bacterium
GCAATAGGGGAAATGAAAAATGTCAGACGCGGCCGAGGCGAGATTTGAAGTCGGCGTAGGAGAAGGTTTTGAGCGTTTCCACTTGGCCCGACTTGCGCTTGAGGGCGATGGAAGGCAAAGGGATGCCGTTAAAAGTGTTGTTCTTGACCATCGAATAGATGGCCATATCGCCGAATACGAGCTCTTGGCCGGGCGTCAGGGGACGCGCAAAGGAATAGTCGCCGATCACGTCCCCCGCGAGACAGGTGGGCCCGCCCAGCCGATAGGTGAAGCGCTTTTCGCCCGGGAGTCCCGATCCCTTCAAAGGCGGACGGTAAGGCATGGCGATCACGTCCGGCATGTGGCACTCCGCCGAAGCGTCCAAAATGGCGATGGGCCGTCCATAATCGAACACCTCGCGCACGATCGTAACCAAATAGCCCGCATTGAGCGCAATTGCCTCGCCCGGCTCCAGATACACCTCGAGGTGGGGATAGCGCGCGCGGAAGTCCTTAAGGGTCTTAATAAGCAGCTTCACATCGTAGCCCGGCTTGGTGATGTGGTGGCCGCCCCCGAAATTGACCCACTTGAGCTGGGGGAAAAACTCGCCGAACTGCGCCTCGAAATGCGGGAGCGTGCGCGCCAAGACGTCCGCACCCTGCTCGCACATGGTATGGAAATGGAGCCCTTCGAGTCCCTCCAAATCCTCCGGCTTCAGAAAAGCGCGCGGCACCCCTAGACGCGACCCCACGACGCAGGGATTGTAGATGTCGTGCTCGATTTCGCTATAGCCGTGATTGACCCGAAGTCCCGCCGACGGGAGATGGGGAAAATCGCGGAACCGCCGCCACTGCGCCACCGAATTGAAGACGATATGGTCGCACCACTGGACGATTTCCGTCATTTCCGCTTCGGTGAAAGCGGGATTGAAAACGTGATTCTCTTTTGAAGGCATCTCCTCGTGGGCGAGGCGAGCCTCATATAGTCCGCTCGCCGTAGTGCCATCGAGGTACTTGGCAATCAAAGGATAGGTGTCGAACGCCGAAAACGCCTTCTGCGCCAAGAGAATCTTGACGCCCGCCTCGCGCCGCACCTTGGCAAGCAACTTGAGATTGCGCTCGAGCCGCGCTTCGTCGATGAGATAATAAGGGGTTGACGGCAACTTACGGCACCATTACGGGGTCGAAGTTTTCCTGCCAAGGCAGTCCCTGCACGTTCAGTTCAGCCATGAAAGGATCCGGGTCGAACTCCTCGCAGGTATGGACGCCTTTCTCGGTCCATTTCCCTTCCAGGAACATCTTGGCGCCGATCATGGCGGGGACGCCCGTAGTGTAGCTGATCGCCTGGGAGCCGACTTCGCGGTAGCACTCCTGGTGGTCGCACACGTTGTAGACGTAGTAGCGGACCGGCTTACCGTCCTTCACGCCCTCGAAAATACAACCGATATTCGTCTTGCCCTTGGTGCGAGGACCCAAAGAGGCAGGATCGGGCAGAAGCGCACGCAGGAACTGGATAGGCACGATCTCCACGCCGTTGAACTTGATGGGGTCGATACGGGTCATGCCCACGTTCTCGAGACACTTCAGATGCGTAAGGTAGCTCTGTCCGAACGTCATGAAGAAGCGGATCCGTTTGATCCCCTTCAGGTTGCAGCCGAGCGACTCCAGCTCTTCGTGATGGAGGAGATACATATCCTTCTCACCCACCTGGTCGAAATTGTAGACACGCTTGATGGCCATGGGGGCCGTCTCGACCCACCAACCCTTGTCGAACGCCTTGCGGTTCTCGACGGTCACTTCCGGCTTGTCGCCGGCGGGATCGGCCACCCAGTAGCTGCCTTTCGCCGCCACTTCGCGAATGTTGATTTCAGGATTGAAGTTGGTGGCGAAAGGATAGCCGTGATCGCCGCCGTTGCAGTCCAGAATATCGAGCGTGTGGATTTCGTCGAAGTAATGCTTTTGGGCGTAAGCGGAGAAAACCTGGGTTACTCCAGGGTCGAATCCGCAACCCAAAATGGCGGTAAGCCCGGCCTTTTCAAACTTTTCGCGGTAGGCCCACTGCCAGGAATATTCGAAGTGCGCATCTTCCGGCGGCTCGTAGTTGGCGGTGTCGAGGTAGCTCACACCCGCCTCCAAGCACGCATCCATTATCGCAAGGTCCTGATAGGGTAAAGCGATGTTCATGACGAGGTCGGGCTTGAAAGCGCGGATCATGGCGACAGTGGCCGCCTTATCCATGGCGTCGAGACTGGCGGTAGTAATGACGGTCTTTTTGCCGTCCTTCCCGAATCCGCGCTGTTCGATGTCGGCCTTGATGGCATCGCATCGGGCAACCGTGCGCGAGGCGATCAGGAGTTCGCCGAACACGTCAGGGTTTTGAGCCATTTTCGCCGCAGCCACACCGGCAACTCCGCCGGCACCAATTAGCATGACTTTTGCCATCAGCAGGTTCCTTTCAGATTGAGGGCCAGGATTTCTTCACGGAGAAGCTTGCAGGCGAGCGCGGTGGAGCGACCGGTATTGTCCAAAGGCGGGGAGAGCTCCACGTTGTCGAGGGCGACAACGTTCAGATTCTTTAGGACATGGAACAAATCACCCAGCAGTTGACGAAACGCAAGACCCCCCGCCTCCTGGGTCCCGGTGCCAGGGAACTCCGACGGATCTATCACATCGAGATCCACCGTGAGATAAACCGGAACTTCAGGGCCGATCGTTTTGACGGCATCCGGCAGCATGGTGCTGGAAAAAAGCTGAGTAGCGACATGGCCGTCCCTCATAAACTGCCGTTCCTCGCACGTGCCGGAACGGATGCCGAACTGCCAGATGCGCCCGTCGCCCACGAGATCGTGGCAACGCCGCATTACGCAGGCGTGGGAAAGCTTGACCCCAAGATAATCCTCGCGCAGATCGGCATGGGCGTCGAAATGTACGATGCAAAGATCGGGATACCGTTTGAAAGCGGCGCGGACCGACCCCAAAGTAACGAGATGTTCTCCGCCCAGAAGGAACGGTATTTTGCCGGCGTCGAGAATACGCCCGGACTCATCTTCAATCATTTCGAGCGCGCGATCTGGCGCGCCGAACGGCAGTTCCAGATCGCCCACATCGTGCACCCGCACATCCGCCAAATCCTTATCTTGGTACATCGAATACGTCTCGATGCCGAACGATTCCGACCGCATGGCCGCCGGACCGAACCTGGTGCCGGGACGGAAACTGGTGGTGGAATCGTACGGCGCCCCGAAAATCACGGTGCGCGCATCCTCGAACGTGCTGTCGGCGCCGATGAAGTTCATTGGTTCAAGAGTTCCTTCACGTAGTTGGGAAGCGCAAACGCCCCGCGGTGGAGATCGGTGTTGTAGTAGCGCGTGGAAATGCTTAGCTTGTTCCAGCGCGCCGCATCCAGGTCGTCGATGGGATGATACTTCTTGGAAGCGAATCCGAAAAGCCAGTGGCCCGAAGGATAACTCGGAATGTGACACTGATAGACGGTAGAGACCGGAAATTCTACCGCAATATGCCGGTGCGCGTCCCTGACCGAACGCTGGTGCGCGTGGTAGAACGGCGATTCGTGCTGGTTTATGAGAATGCCGTCGTCCCGGAGCGCCTTGAAGCAGGTGCCGTAGAATTCGCGCGTGAAGAGCCCCTCGGCGGGGCCATAGGGATCGGACGAATCCACGATGATTAGATCGTACTCGGCCTTCTTGCCGCGCACGTAGCGGAGCCCTTCCTCGAACCACACGCTAACGCGTTTGTCCTTGAGTTTTGAGGAGGTGAAAGGCAGATATTTCTTGGCGAGCAGCACCACGTCCTTGTCCACCTCCACAAGGTCGATGGACTCGATCTTGCGGTATTTGACCAGTTCGCGCACCGTTCCCCCGTCGCCCCCGCCGATCACAAGCACGTTCTTTACAGCTGGATTGACAGCCATCGGCACATGGGTTATCATCTCATGATAGATGAACTCGTCCTTTTCAGTCGTCATGAGACCCCCGTCCAATACGAGCACGCGGCCGTACGCCGGAGTGTCGAGGATGTCGATCTGCTGAACCGCACTCTTCTTGGAGGCCACCTGCACGGAAGCCTTCATCGAGAAGCGGACATCATCGGTATGCTGGTCGGTGTACCAAAGTTCCATGCCAAACCTCCTTAGCCCACGACCTGGAGATAGTCGAGATTCATGTCCTCTGTACCGGTCATGAAGCAGCCCCGGTCCTTGGCGAAGAGGATGTGCTCCAAAATATCGGGCGTGATGCGTTCGCCAGGCGCCACGATCGGGATGCCCGGAGGATAGCTCATCACGAATTCGCCCGCCACAAATCCAACCGACTCCTTCATGGGCACCCGGCGCTTCTTGGCGTAGAACGCGTCCTGCGGCGTCATGGCGATCGACGGATCGATGTATTCGTGGTCGAAGAGCCCCGCCGCACTCCGTTCATGCAGACGCTTGATCTCGGCCAAAGCCGAAATGAGCCGCTCCACGTCCATCATGCGATCGCCAGCGGAAAGGATGGCGAGGAGGTTGCCGATGTCGCCGAACTCGATCTGAATTCCGTAGTCGTCGCGGAGATGATCGTAAACCTCGATACCCGCAAGCCCGATATCACGCGTATGCACCGACAGTTTCGTACTGTCGAACGCGAACGCGGCATCGCCATCGATAAGTTCGGTGCCGAACGCGTAATAGCCCCCGAGATCGTTGATCTCCTCGCGGGCGTAGTCGGCAAACTCCATCGTCTTCTGATACATGGCGCGGCCCTTGAAGAAGAGATTGCGGCGCGCGATATCGAGCGAAGAAAGGAGCAGATACGAAGCCGACGTGGACTGCGTAAGCGTGATGACCTGGCGCACGTAGTCGGGGTTGACCGGCTTGCGTGTAAGCAAAATAGAGCTCTGCGTGAGCGATCCGCCGGTCTTGTGGATGGAGGCGGCCGCCATGTCGGCCCCTGCCGCCATGGCCGAAACCGGCAACTGCTCGTGAAAATAGAAATGGGTGCCGTGCGCCTCGTCGGCCAACACCAGCATGCCGGCCTCATGCGCCAACCTAACGATCGCGCGCAGATTGGAGCAGATGCCGTAATAGGTCGGATTGTTGACGAGAATCGCCTTGGCGTCCGGATGCTCCTCGATGGCCTTCTTCACGTCGGCAACCGACATCCCGAGCGGGATGCCCAGACGCTTGTCGCGACCAGGATTGATGTAGATCGGCACAGCTCCGTTCACCACCAACGCGTTGATTGCGCTCCGATGCACGTTGCGCGGCATGATGATCTTGTCGCCGCGTCCGCAAGCGGTCCAGATCATCGTCTGCACGGCGGAGGTAGTGCCGTTCACCATGAAAAACGCATTATCCGCCTCGAACGCCTCCGCGGCCAGCTCCTGCGCCTCCTTGATCACGCTCACCGGATGGCCCAGGTTGTCCAAAGGCTTCATAGAGTTCACGTCAAGCTCCATGCACAGCTTGCCGAAATACTCCGGCAGCGCCGCGTTCATGCGTCCGCCTTTGTGCGCCGGCACGTCGAAATGCGCCAAACGGTTGATGCGCTGGGCGTCCAACGCATCCGCCAAAGGCGTCAGGTTCTGCCGCGACTGCGTTTTTTCTGCCATCTCGCTTTTCCTCAGCCGAAGTGCTTCACTTTGGGAGTCCATCCATCCGCTTCCGACGGATCCAACCTTGCGAACGCCATCACGATGAGCCGGTCGCCCACCTTGCCCTTGTGCGCGGCCGCCCCGTTCAGGCAACACACGTGCGATCCCCGCTGGCCGCAGATGGCGTAAGTCTCGAACCGGTTGCCGTTCTCCACGTCGGCCACGAGAATCTTCTCGTACGGAACGAGCCCCACCGCTTCCATATCATCCGGGTCGAGCGACAGCGATCCTTCGTAATCAAGTTCGCATTGCGTCACCCGAATACGATGCAGTTTGGACTTCAACAATTCGATCGTCATTTCTCCAGCATCTCCTTGATCATCTTTTCGGTCACCGTAACCTTCCTGAGTTTGGGGTTGCCCGGCGCCTCGTACATGATGTCGGTCATCAGCTTCTCCATCTCCGCCCTGAGCCCGCGCGCGCCAGTTTTGCGCTTCAAGGCCATTTTGGCCAGTTCTCGCAGAGCATCCGGCTCGAACTCCAGCTTGACGTTGTCCATAGCGAGCAGCTTCTTGTACTGCTTTACCAGCGCGTTCTTGGGCTCGGTCAGCACTCTGACAAGTTCGTCTTCGGTGAGTTCTCCCATCGTGGCGATGATAGGAAGCCGCCCCGTAAACTCGGGGATCAGACCAAACTTGACGAGATCCTCCGGCCGCACGTCCCGGTTGAGGAGTGTCACCTCTTTCTTTTCCGGTTCCGCGCCGCCGAAGCCGATCGTATGCTTGCCGGTGCGCTCCGCCACGATCTTGTCGAGCCCCACAAACGCTCCGCCGCAGATGAAGAGAATGTTACGGGTGTCGATCTCCACATACTCCTGGTCGGGATGTTTGCGCCCGCCTTTCGGAGGTATGCGGCAAACCGTACCTTCCACGATCTTCAAAAGCGCCTGCTGAACGCCCTCGCCGCTTACGTCGCGGGTGATGCTCACGTTGTCCGTCTTGGAGGCGATTTTGTCGATCTCGTCCACGTAAATGATGCCGCACTGGGTGAGGTTTACATCTTCTCCAGCGTTCTGGTAGAGATAGCGCACCAGGTTCTCCACATCCTCGCCCACGTATCCCGCCTGGGTCAGGACGGTCGCATCGCCGATCGCATACGGAACGCCCAGCATTTTGGCCAGCGTCTTCGCAAGTAGCGTCTTGCCGGTGCCGGTGGGACCGATGAGGAGAATGTTGGATTTTTCGATCTCGACGTCCGCGAACTCGTCGTCCTTGGACTTCTTCTCGAAGCGGGCCTCGAGCCGGCGATAGTGGTTGTGCACCGCCACCGCCAGCACTTTCTTCACTTCGTCATGCCCGATGACATGCTCGTCCAGCAGTTCCTTGATTTCGCGCGGCGTAGGTATTTTCATCCCAGCACCTTGTCGATAAGTCCCCAATCCACGGCCTCCTGCGCACTCATAAAGTGGTCGCGGTCGGTATCCTTCACCACCTCTTCGAACTTGCGCCCGGAGTGTTTGGCCAGGATCTCGTTCAATTTTTCCTTGAGCCGGATGATCTCGCGCGCGGTGATTTCGATATCGCTCGCCTTGCCTTCCGCCCCGCCCCAGGGCTGGTGAATCATGATGCGGGCGTTGGGAAGCGCAAAACGCTTGCCTTTCGCACCGGCCGTGAGGAGCACCGCCCCCATCGATGCGGCTTGACCGATACAATAGGTGGCGATCGGGCACTTCACGTACTGCATGGTGTCGTAGATGGCCAACCCCGCCGTCACGCTGCCGCCCGGCGAATTGATGTAGCAATGGATCTCCTTCTCGG
>CAMZDY010000053.1 GCA_947305585.1 uncultured Verrucomicrobiota bacterium
CGCTCAGCATGCACACGGTCCGCTCCACGCCCATGCCCGTATCCACGTTGTGGCGGCCGAGCGGCTCGAACTTGCCTTCCGCGTTCTTGTTGTACTGCATGAACACGTCGTTCCAGATCTCGATGTACTTGCCGCAGTGGCATCCCGGACGGCACTCGTCGGAACACTTCGCCTTGCCGGTGTCGATGAACATTTCGGTGTCGGGGCCGCACGGACCCGTGGTCCCCGCCGGACCCCACCAGTTGTCTTCGCGCGGCAACCGGAAAATCCGCTCCTCGGGAATGCCCACGCTCTTCCAGATCTCCACCGCCTCTTCGTCGGCCGGAATTCCCTCTTCGCCCGCGAACACCGTGACGTTCAGCCTGGCGGGATCGAACCCGAGATGTTCGGTCAGAAACTCGTAGCTCCAGGTGATGGCTTCGCGCTTGAAGTAGTCGTTGAGGCTCCAGTTGCCCAGCATCTCGAAGAAGGTAAGATGCGCCGCGTCGCCCACTTCGTCGATATCGCCCGTCCGCACACACTTCTGCACGTCCGTGAGCCGCGTTCCGGCCGGATGCTCCATCGCGCCCATCAGATACGGCACCAGCGGATGCATGCCGGCCGTAGTGAAAAGGACGGTAGGATCGTTCTCCGGGATCACGCTCGCGCCCGGAATTATCGTGTGCCCCTTGGACTCGAAAAACTTGAGATACGTTTCGCGCAGTTCGTCCGCAGTCAGATTCTTCATTGTTTAGCCATTAGCCTTTCTTCGGATCAAAATGAAAATTTCTTCTGGAGCCATTCCACCGGATGCTTGCGCCACAAAGTGCGCTCGCGCTCTTCCTCCTCCGCCTTGAGCCTCGCCGCTTCCTCCTCGGCCTTCAGCCGCTCCGCCTCCAGGCGCTCCCGTTCGAGCCGTTCCTCCTCCGCCTTGCGCAGTTTCTCCGCTTCGCGTTCGGCGATTATCCGGTCGGTCTCGGCCTGGACGCGGTCGAACTCCTCCTTCTCTCGCCGCTTCCGCTCCAGTTTGGCCTTGTACTCGGCTTCCGCCCGGTCGCGCTTTTCCTTGAGTTCACGCCGCTTCTTCTCCGCTTCGGCTTTGCGCGCCGCCGCCTTGGCGGCATCCAGTTCCGCCCGGACCCGCTCGGCTTCCGCCTGGCGCTCGGCCTCCAACCGGGCCTGCCGCTCCTCCTCCGCCCTTTTCGCCGCCTGCTCGGCCGCTTGCCGCTCGGCCTCCAGCTTCAGCTGCGCTTCGGCCTTGGCGCGGTTCTCGGCCGCCACCCGCTCCAGCTCCAGCCGCTGCGCCTCCATCGCCGCCTGCTGCCGCGCCTCCACTTCCCGCTCGATCTTTTCAAGTTCCCGGTCGTCGGGACCGCATCCGCAGATCCCCGCCAGCAACACGATCGGCAAGAGCGGCTTCATTTGCCCAGAAACTCCGCCACCTCGTCCATCGCCGCATAGTACCAGCTGGCGTAGACGGAAGCGTCAGGTACGTTCACGAGATCGTTGGAAAGACTCGACGCCGTGAAGACCGGAATGAAACTGAATACGATCCTCCGGCCCTCGTGCTCGAAGCGCTTGGAGAACTTCACGTCGCCCGTCGCCGCCTCGTACACCTTGACCATGATCGAATAGCGGAATTCCGCCCGGTCGCAGAAAGTGGCCGTGCCGAGATACGTCAGCCAGAAATCGAGCGGGTTCTGGATGTTGTCGCGCGAGGTTTCGATGTCGATGATGTAGTCGGGCTGGTTGCCGCGCACGATGAAGCCCTTGTCCTCCAGGTAGTTCACCACCAGCTTGGCGTTGGGATCCTGCACGCTCACCGTCTGCGAATACGCCTGGGTGTACATGTAGCCGCCATGATGGTGGTGGCGCGGACCCATGTCGTACACGTAACCGTCTGACACGGTGTACTCCTGCACGCGAAAAAGTCCCCCCGAGAACCCGAGCTTCACGCCGTTGCGCGCGCCCACGCCGCCCTGATACGGGGCGGGGGCGTAGCTGTCGGCCGTGACGCACCCGGCCAGCGCCAGCATCAACGCCGGCACCAACTTGAAAAACTTCCTCACTGCTCGATCTCCAGCGTGCGCCAGTAGATGTGGCCGAACGACTCGAAGAGGATTCCGAGCGTCTTGTCGTCCACCATGATGAGCGAGTTGTAGCTGTAGCCGCCGGTCGACTGCGGATAGATGTTCACCTGGCCCTGGTCCCACTCGATGCCGCGCGGACGCTCGCAGACGTCACGCCCGAAATACACCGTGATATCGGCCCGGTTGGCCGGCGAGAAGCACGAAGCGTAAAGCCCGCGTCCGTCCGCGCCGGTGCCCACCTTGAGGCAGGAGCCCTGCACCCAGCACGACGGCTTGATGTAGTTTTCCCACGTCCAGTGCACGAAATCGCGCGTGCGGAAGAACTCGCGGTTGTAGCCCTTGCACATCATGAGCCACGTGCCGTCGTCCAGCTCCACGATGCAGTTTTCCTGCGCGGGATGGATGGGCGTGGTGATGCGCGTGGCCTTCCAGGTCTGGCCGTCGTCTTCGGAGTACACCGCGAAACCGCGCGGACTGTTGGCAAAATCGTTGTTGGGGAAGTACTGCATGGGGATGACCACCGTGCCGGCCTTCATCAGCACGTTGCCGTCGCGGTCGTACACCGTCTTGCGCTGCACGATGCCGTGCCCTGGGCCCTCCAGAATGCCGCGGATCTTGTCGGGGTCGGTCTCGAGCTTGGGATCGGCCTCGTGCAGCGCCTTGAGTATCTCGTCGCGCACAAGCCGCATGCCCTCCCACTTGTCGTCGCGGCCCGTGCCGCGCGTCGCCACCATGACGTCGGTAACCGACTTGCCGTCCTTGTGCGACCCCGCCAGGCCTCCGCCCGTAATCCCCATCACGAGGAAACGGTCGCTCTTGGGCATGTAGACGATGCAGGGGTCGCCGATATTCACGTCCACCGCCACCGGCTTGGTGTCCGTGTTGGGCACGTCCACCGCCAGACGCGGCTTCTCCCACGTGCGGCCGCGATCGGCGCTGTAGTTCTCCGCGAGGTCGATCGCCCCCGGCAGATCGTACGAACTCCAGTAGCGGCAGTCGTACACCGCAATGGCCACGTCGCCCGTCGAAACGGCCACCGCCGGAATCCGGTAGACGCCGTTTTCGTTGCCGCCGAGCCCGTCCGCGAACGGCGATTGGCCGATCATCACGACTTCACCCAGCTTGCCGGTCACGGCAAACGCCGACATCGCCAACGACGCCGCGCACAGCACCGCCAGGCCAAACTTCATTTTACGCATACTCATCCTCCTCGGGTTAGTGTGAAACCTTAAATGGGTTGTTTTTGTAGTATTATACCATATTTCCGTCCGAATGTCCAGCAGAACCTGCAAAATTTTTCTGCCGGAACGGAACGCAACCCTATTGGTGCCAGAAGCGGGACTCGAACCCGCACGCCCTATACCGGGCAGGGGATTTTAAGTCCCCGGTGTCTGCCATTCCACCATTCTGGCGCGGTTTTCGTCCCTCACCACCTCGAAGTCTCCGGTAGCGGAGCGGGGTCGTTGGGACGGATCAAAAGCGACGGATTCTCCTCCAGCCGGCGGCTGAGCTCCTTGAGGCTCGACGAGAGCTCCTCCAGGTTGCCGACCACCGTGCCCACCCCGGCGGACTGGCTTTCGAGGAGAATGTCCACCTGGCGCGAAATGCGCGCGGCGTTGGAGGCCACTTCCGAAATGTTGCTCCAGGCGCTCGTGAAATCCATGCTGCCGATCTGGTTCATGAGCCGCGCGGCCGCGCTGGAAAGACTGTCCATCATCGACGGCGCGGGCGGGATCATGATGTGGCGCGGACGCCACACCACCGGCTTGTCCTCCACCGGAATGTCCGGAATCTGCAGCTCGATATGGCTCAACCCCGTGATGCCGCTCGTGGAGATGGTGGCATGGAGTCCGTGCGAAACGTACTCCTTGATGATCATCTCGGCATTATATCCGTCGCTCGCCTTGAACTTGCGCCGGTCGAGCGCCATCGTCACCACGATGCTCTGGAGCGTGGACACGTCGATCTCGTAATTGGTGTAGAGCGCGGCGGCGAAGTCGATATCGCGCACTTCGCCCACCTTGACGCCGCGGAAGTCCACGCTGCTGCCGACGGAAAGTCCGCTCACCGACGTGTCGAAGCACGTCTCCACCAGCACTTCCTGGTCGGCATCGCCCACACCCGCCAGATAGACGAGCGAAGCGGCTATCGCCAGGATGCCGGCGAACACCGCGAAACCGATTTTGGCGAAACTGGCGTGATTGTCGCTAGACATGGCATTCTCCCCGTGAAAAGAAATTGCGGACAAAAGGATCTTCGGAACTTTCCTTGAGTTCCGCCGGAACCCCGAGCGCGATCATGGCCTGACGCGACTTGTCGAACATGGCGCAGCGGTCAGCGATCTTGAAAATGCTCGGCAGCTCGTGCGTGACCACCACGAACGTCATCGCCTTCTCCGACTTCAGTTTTAGAATTAGGTTGTCGAGCGAGGCGGAAGTGACGGGATCGAGTCCCGCCGAAGGCTCGTCCAGGAACACCACCTCCGGATCGAGCGCCATCGCGCGGGCGATCGCCACCCGCTTGCGCATCCCGCCGGAGATTTCGGCCGGCATCTTCTGCGCCGCATCCGCCAGTTCAACGTCGGCCAAGAGCGCCATCGCCCGCTCGCGCCGGGCCTTTCGTCCGAGCCGCGAAAACTCCTCCAGCGGCAGCATGACGTTCTCGAGACAGTTCATGTTGCCGAAGAGCGCCCCCGACTGGTACATCACGCCGATCTTGCGGCAGAGCCTCGCGCGGGTCCGGTCGCTCCACTCCATCCCGCACACTTTGAGCCTGCCGCCCAGCACCGGGTTGAGCCCGATCATGTGCTTCATGATGGTGGACTTGCCGCAACCGGATGTGCCCAAAAGCGCGAACACCTCGCCCTTCCGGACGTCGAACGAGACGTTCTTCAGTATCGTGGCGCCGGGATATCCCGCATCCACTTTATCCAGCTCGATCACAGGTTCCATGCGTAACAGATCACCGCCAATATTCCGTCCGCGAGCGCGATGGACACGATTCCGCCCACCACTGCCGCAGTGGCCGCGCGCCCCACTCCGTCGGCCGTATTCTGGGTACGCATGCCCGCCGAGCACCCCACGAGCCCCACCAGGAGCCCGAAGAGACACGCCTTGCCCAGTCCGAACAGAATCATGAACGTGTCGGCGGTGGCGGCCACGTGGCGCCAGAATACGGCGTTGGGCACGTTCATCATTTCCAGCACGATCGCCCCGCCCACGAGTCCGGCCAGTTCCGCGAAGATGGTGAGGATCGGCATCGCCAGAATCGCCGCCGCCACCCGGGGCATCACCAGAAACCGGACGGGCGGCAGTCCCATCGTCGTCAAGGCGTCAAGCTCTTCGTCCACCTTCATGGTGCCGATCTCCGCCGCGAACGCCGACCCGGACCGTCCCGCCAGGATGATGGCCGTGACGAGCGGACCCAGTTCGCGGAAAAGTCCGATGGTGATGAGGTCGGAAACGTATATCTCCACCCCGAACTGCTGCAGCGCCGCGGCCGACTGGAACGAGAGGATCACGCCCAGGAGAAACCCGATCCCCCCGCAGATCGGCAACCCGTCAAACGCAGCCCGCTCGAACGCCAGCGCGGCGTCGCCGAAACGAAACCGGCCCGGATGCACGAGCATCCCCAGCCATTCCTTGGTCGTCTCGCCCAGGAACGAAAGGTTCCCGTGAAAACCCTTGAACAGCGCCAGCCAGCGCCGGCCCATGCTGTCGAACAGCGCCATTATTTGGTGAACTTGCGGATGGCGTCGTTGACCGCAGACCCCAGCGCCCGCGAAAACGCCTCGGTGAAATTGCCGTCCACCACCACTACCGACTGTTCGCCCCGGCCCACCGAAACCGTCTGGTGGTCGCGGATCAAAACGAGCTCCACTGCCGTCACGGCCTCCAGCCGCCCTTCGCGACGGCAATCGAGCGCCAGACGAGTAACCTCCACCTCTACGGCCCAAGGCGTGGAGACCGACGAACTCGCGCCGACCACACCCGCAAACCTGCCGCTCGTCTTCATGGCGTCTTCCACCACGTTGCGCACCAACTGGGGCGGCGGCGCGGCGAACTGGTTGTAGCTGTCGAACGCGATGGAACCGTTGGGCCGCAACACCGCCAGCCGCGCTCCGTTGTAGGGCGCGCGCACGTTCACCTGCGCCAGACGCACCGGCACCGACGCCAATTCGTCCCCGATGGGCGAGGCGATCGCCGGTGCTTCGAACTCCATCGTCCAGTTCACCGCAGGTTTGGGTGCCGAGCCCAGGCATCCGGCCAGCACTGGCGCCAAAGCCAACGTCATAAGCATATTCTTAACCATATTGTTTAGTATTATATCATATTCCCGGCGGAAAATCAAGCGTTTTCTTGCCGAAACACCAAAAACCCTACCCGGGAGCCTAGGCTAGGCTCAGCGGATCATGGTCAGTAGCAGGTTTTACCGCCAAACCGGGATGAACAGGAAATCGACGGAGGTAGCGTCGGTTTTCGGATCCGACTCATAGCGGAAGAACCGCCAGAGGAAGGATGTCTTCCGGTAGCCATCCGGCTTTGAATCGTAGGTAAACCCGGGGAAAACGTCCAGCGAAACCTTGCCGTCCTGCTCCGCCCAATCCCACAATTTCCACAGTACGTTGTGACGACGTTCCGCTTTCCCCGTCATCAGATCCGCCTCCCGCTTGTGCCTGTATAGCCACACCAGCATCGACACCTCGCACGTCTCCCGGTCCATTGTCTTCTCCCGGCTTTCGAAATCGAAATGGGCCCTACGGTTCAGTTCGTATTCGAACACCAAACCATTCCCCCGCTCGATACACCGGCTGAGCACGTAATCGTCCGACGCATGGCCGCGCACCGTATCCTCCCAGGCGCACAACAGCAGCCAAGCGGTCCAATTCTTGCTCCATATCATGTCGCCCCGCTTCCTCGTCGACTCCTCCGGCACGTTCCGCTCCGTGTGCTCCGCGTTCCACGTCATGTTCGTCACCGTCTCCTGCCAGAGCTTGATCTCCTCCGGCAACCTGTCGCCTTCCAAGATCGCCGCGCTCTCCTCGAAATCCCGCTGCTTGTAATGGAACCATAGCGGAAAAATCCAGCCTCCGCTCTTCTTGCCGCTCGTCACCCCGAAAAACGGCGTGACCATCCAGCTCGTGGTCTCGCCTCCATCCTCCACTTCCCTGCCGCCCAAAATCGTCACCAGCGAACCC